>CAWBLO010000025.1:0-102741 GCA_963789475.1 uncultured Gammaproteobacteria bacterium
CCACTTCGACATCCTGTAGCGCTTTTTGCCAAACGGTATCTGAGTCTATATCCGTAATAACAAATTGGGTAATAGTGTCAGGAAAATCAACCGGCACCAATGAACGAACAGTGCCATTGACATTAAAGCCTTTACCAACCAGTTCATACCCCAGCGTTTTGCCGACAAACCCATTCACACCCGTTATTAATACCTTAATGTTATTACTGCCGATATTCCATTTTTTCATTTTTTGAGTAATTCATTGTAGTTTTTCGTGTAGTCGTCAAAATCTACATTATTAGTCATGATGCGAAATTTCCTCTTCGATAATATAGCGCGGTCGCCCTTTGACTTCCTCGTATATGCCGCCTATGTAGGCTCCGATTATTCCTAATACGATAAGCTGTATACCACTAAAAAGCAGCAAAAGTACTACCAAGGTCGTCCAGCCATTTGGAATAGATTGAACAATAAAATATTTAATGATGGCAACTACAATCAACATAAAAGCGAGCGCTGCAAAGCTGATACCAACAAAAATGCTCATCTGCAACGGTTTAGTACTGAATGAGAGAATACCCGCCATCGCCAACTGTACCATTTTGGAAAATGTATACTTTGACTGTCCTGCAAAACGCTTTTCAGCGACATACTCGATGCCTGTCTGCTGAAATCCCATCCATGAGAATAAGCCCCGCAGGAACATATTGCGTTCCTGAAAGTCACTCGAGAGGGTTTTTGCGATTCGATTGGAAATCAGCCGGAAATCAGCAGCATTGGCATTAATGGAAACTCGAGAAAGCTTACCAAACACACGATAAAACAGATTACTCGCCTTTTTTTCAAAAAACCAATATTCTCCGTATCTCGGCGTACCGTATAAACTACATCAAACCCGCGTCTGAAATTGGCAAGTAACTCTGGAATCAACTCGGGGGGATGTTGCAGGTCACTATCCATCATGATGATGGCATCGGCATCCAGTGAATTTTCAATCCCGGCCAGCAATGCCATTTGATGCCCGAATTGAGAGGACAATACAATAATCTTCAAGTTAGGATCAACTACCACCAAACCTCGTAATATCTTGAGAGTGTTGTCTGTACAGCCATCTAGTACACATAAAATTGTTGCTTCAACATCTTCCAGCGAATTCAGGACGCCTCGGGTTCGCGCATGAAAATGTCCAATGACTTGTTCTTCATTAAATACTGGCGTTATTACCGTGAGTTTAAGTTTTGGCATAAGTCCTCATCTTCTGGTTTCATTAATTGCATTGTGTTTGTAACATCAACTTTGCATAGCCGGGATCTATAATGTCTCATACCCGCACCACTTCCCGCAATAATAACTGCCAGAAGGCAAGCGGCGGGACAAGGTAGTGCGCCAGATTCAGGTGGGCTACATTCCGAAGAAGCGCGAATGGATTTTCTCAACAAATGATAGAATACCGATGGATTCATTATAGCAAGGTACAACTCTTGAAACTCATTTCATAATGAACTTCGTTAAAAAATGTGAGTGTTATGGAATTCGATTTTAAAGCGATAGATTACGTTGTTTACATGCTTTCTCCAAAAAACTTTCGCAACGCTCTTTATTGGGACGAGTTGCAATAAAAAATGAATACAAACTAAACGATTTGGCTGGTAATGGGAAACGATCTATAGTGACGTTTTCAAAAAAATAGCGAATACATTCCTCGATTTCATCGACAGTATTAACATGTTCATATTGCATTAATTTTTCATAATCCAGACCGGTTCGTTTGGTAAAGCCGGGGCCAGTTCCGTACTTCCAAGCCATTTTCCATAGCCAGCCCCCCTCACTGGGAACTCCTGCACAGAACCTTCCATTCTCCCGCAAGTGAAGTCCTGAAAGGGCAATTTCTGTCGGCAAATCCAGCAGGTGTTCGAGCACCGCAACAGATATTATTCGATCATATTGCTGCTTCTCAGGTATCTCGCTTAAGTGTGTATATGTATGGCGTACCAGTCCCAAGTTCGAGGAGGTATCCAACAGCTTCTGAAAGGGTTCGACGATGTCATAACTAGCGTAACCGTCTTCCCAACGGAGATGGTTAAGGGATCCAGCCCCAATTTCCAGAATAGCCTCAGATTGAATTATTGCACTTATTGCAGTCTTCTTGTGCATCCACGACTCAAGTGTTCTGGCGATCCAGTTCCCAATTCCGCCAGCGGTGCGGTTGGCTAAGTATTCGCTATCATAAATAGATAAATACTCATTGGGTAGCGGCTGGCGATGTTTTGGGAATTGCTTAAAAAGAGTTGCGTCACTTGCTTTATGTGTCTGGGTCATTTTGAAAATGTGAAATATATAAGATTGATGAAGTAAAAAAGATCTGATGGGGCGGTAAGCGTGATCAGAAAAACTGTTAAGGCAAAATATCAGCCAAAATAATCTCCAAGATGTCAAAAAGTGTGCATATCGCGTAACTTGTACTCTCGGTTTCATGAAATATCACAGCTAATTGGGCGATTCATCGGTCTCACCACAAAGTCCATCACATAAAAATACAATTGCCTCGGATCACCGGGCGCATCAAGACGCGGCAATCCGGTTGAAAACTCTACCGTTCGCGCGCTCGCCAGATTCCAGGTTCAAAGGAAGCCGAATCGTTTGTGGAATCGAAGATGTCTTAATTTCCACTGGCGAATCAGCCCCCTCTAGCTGCATACACCCTTCATGCAGGAATGCGATATTAAAAGAGATGCATACCGTTAACGGTTTCTTGCTGGGGTTTCTTAGCACAAACTCTGCCTTGTTTTGTGCCCACCGGAAGGGGTGTCCTTCAGGATTTTGCTCCTCGCCATAGAATCCTTTCTTCCATTCAACAAAGATGACAGAGCCAAGCAGCGCTGATGCATGCTGTGAAAATTCCACCTCCGGCATACTTGCTTTTAGATCAGCGGCGGCATCTCTAAGATCCAGAACGGCAAAACGGCTACTACCAATATCAAGCAGCTTCACCTTACCTAGAGTCAGGCTTGAAATTAACGCTCGGCCGTCATCCAAGTAAGCAAACCGGTCTATCCAGATCGCACCAAAACCCGAATAAATGGCTGCGTTAATTAAATCGTTGCCTTGCAAAGCGCCCATTTTTGTTTGCCATGCGCGGTGGCGTTGTGAAAAACTGGGCCAGCTCCATTTTAAATGATGTGACCATAGATAGGGCCGCACATGGTCGTATGATTCCATCTTGTTAAACATTGCCAGCGGAGGAAAGCCTGTGAACGGCATCTCTAATAGGGCGGTGTTATTTTGGAAGAGTTGCTCCAGGCGCTCGACGGCCATTCTTTCTTCATTTGCACGATGCATATCATTTTGCTGAGCCGCAACAAGCGGCTTTGCATCAAGAAGTTGATCATATAGACTTAGCGTGGCGAACCCTCCGATAATGAAACATCCAGCCATTTTCCAGCGAAGGGTTTCACTGCCAAATTTCCCCTGCAACCAGAGCCCTGCGGCAACAATGGCAAAGAAAGACAGATAGACAGAAAAGCGGTTGTAGCATCGAATATCTGGAACGGTGATCAAGTTGATCACTGCTCCAAATCCACCCACGGTGATTATCAAAAATGTCGCCAACCCTAAAGCTGAAATGGCCATCATTGGCTGTGGCGGTTCGCTCCCGGCTCCACGCCGGAGAGTAACAACTATCATCAATAGAAAACCTAACGCGCCATACAATCCCAGCCGGGCAGTAGTGTATTTTCGTTTTCGTTGGGGAAATTTGCGTCTAAATCTTTCTGCGCAATTTTAGCCAAGGGGCGAATGACGTTATCGGGATGGGGGATAAGCATTCGCCGTAATTTTGCCCCATAGATTTCAACCTCTGCTGTGTATTTATAGTCCATGTCTGGAGGCATGCCATTTTTATGCCAACTTTGCATTGCCGGGATCATATTTATTGCGGTCGACATCGTGACAATTACAATTGCCAAAAAAGGCAGTTTGATCTGCTTAAATCCGCCACCCCGCTTATACGAAATCAAGCTGGCAATACCAAACAAAAGTACCGCAAAAAAGCTGTAGTACACGTAGTTAAAGCCTTGCAATGCGCAGGCAACAAGCCCGGCGATTGAAGCCTGTTTCACTTGTCTGATACCCGCACCACTTCCCGCAATAATAACCGCCAGAAGGCAGAGCAGCGGGACAAGGTAGTACACCAGATTCAGGTGTGCTACATTCCGAAGCAGCGCAAATGGCAAAAAGGCATAGAGAACACCACTCACAAATGAGAGGGCTCTTGAAAGTCCTAACTGGTATGCCGCATAAGTAGCCGACCAGGCACTGAAAACCAGGGTAAGAAGCCAAAATCCATTTAATAGATATCCCGGCTCGAGTGTAAATACAGACAATATCTTGATGATGAGCCAGTCAACACTGGTTAACATGGGAAATGCTGCACCAGAATAGGTAAAGGGAGCGGATAACTGGCTAATGGTGGAAGGCCAGCCGTCCTGAATCAATCCCTTGATGTACATCAATATAATAACTGAATCACCGCTATATTTAAACGGTACATGAAAATTATAGGAATATAGACGCAAGGTAAAGAAAGCGATGCCCAACACCATTAATGCCTGTACTATGTATAAAAGTGTTACAGGTATTTGATTAATAATGTTGCGCATTTAATAGACCTCCTGGTACGGTTATTTCACCAATATCGATTTTCTTTTCCATTTTTTATCTCGTTATTTACCAGAATAATGTGACTATCTAACTGTCAACCGCGCCTAATTTATCAAGTAAGTTTGCAGCACTCTGTTTCCAGGTAAGCCAGGGCATTGCTGACGATTGGGGTGCCTTACCTTCTGCGTTCAGCGTCAGCCAGCTTTTAACTGCAGCAGCCAGGGCGTTCGGCTCAAGCCCGCTGAAATAAAAAGCATGCTCGCCGGCTACTTCGCGAAACACGGGAATATCTCTAGCGATAATAGGCAACTGATGCTGTGCAGCTTCAATGAGGGGCAGACCAAAACCTTCTCCCTCACTGGCGACAATCAGGCAGGCACTTGCGGCATAAATCTTTTCCAGATATTCGTCACTGATTCCTTCCAGCCAGAACAAACGATTACCTGATTCCTTGTGCTTACGAAGTTTTGCCACAATTTGTGGAATTGTCCGGCGTTGACGACGAATATTCGGCAATGACTTCCACCCTTCCTTGCCAACAATCGCAAGATTGATCTGATATCCCTGTTCCCAAAGCAACTCAAATGCAGCTAAAGTCTGCAAATATCCTTTGCGAGGCTCTACGGTACCAACCATGACAAAAGTAGGCGTTATCCTAATTGTTTTCAATACCTTTTCAGCGTTGTCAGGCAAACCCGTAGACGGGGCCGAGGCAATTATATCCGCGCCGAGATGAACCGCATCAACCATCACTTGGTGATCCTTGCGTGCCGGCGTATTGTTTTCCAGCCATAAGCGCAATTCATCTGCGACAGCGTTAGAAATACAAATCAATCGGGAAGAAAAACCGGCAATCGTTTTAAGCCATGTTGCATGAATGATACCTGCACCGTCCGGGAAAAATTCCGGTCTAAGAATTGGAAGTAGATCGTAAACCAAAAAATTAATAGATAACCCTGCTGATTTCAACTTCGAATAAATACCAAGCTTGGCAGCTTCGATTACACCGTAAGGAAAAAAATCGAGGCCGTAGAAGATGTCACCCTGGCCTATTTCAATCGGCGCATCACATAGATTTTCCTGTTTGAAGCCGAGCATCTCGCTGGTATATGATCTTGCGTATCGATAATGCCATTGCCCATCCTGATCTGTCAAATAGACAGGCTTAACACTGAATCCTTTGGGCGAATCTTTTATCAACTCCATCAACTGGGAGCGAACAACGCGTTCGATGCCTGTTTTTAAATCGTTTCGAACTATGTTGGACACATCTATAAGCAGTTGGTGCTTTTTTGTATTTGCGGTCTCAATTTCAGGGAGACTCAATTTTAAAGGTTGCCGGGTAATTGGTAGATCGGATTGTTCTTTGATCAACAATTGCTGCTTGCCGGCAATTGCAGGCACAGTTTTAGGGAGAATAGCCTCTATAAGCTGCTGGGCACTTTGTTCCCAAGTTAGCCATGGCATGCCAACAGATTGCGGCGTTTTTCCCTCGGAATTAAGTTTAAGCCAGTTTTTAACGGATTCTGCAAGGGATTGCGGATCAAGGCTGCTAAAGTAATGGGCATGCTCACCTGCCACCTCGCGAAATACCGGTATGTCCCGTGCAATGATGGGCAGCTTGTGTTGTGCTGCCTCAATGAGCGGCAGACCAAAACCTTCTCCCTCACTGGCGGCAATCAGGCAGGTGCTAGTGGCATATATTTTTTCCAGATATTCATCACTGATCCCTTCAAGCCAGAACAAGCGTTTGTCAAGTTCGGGGTGACAACGCAGGCGATCAACCAATGATTCCATGTTCCAGCCCTGTTTACCGACGATAACCAGATTTACGTTGATATCTTGTGTCCAAAGAAGCTTGAACGCCTCTAGAGCCTGTGCGACACCTTTACGAGGCTCGACTGTGCCGACCATCAAAAAGCTGGGGCGTGTCAGCAATGTTTCAAGTATGGAAGTGGCACTTTCGGGAAATCCCTTAGTTGGGACAGAGCTTTCTATATCACCACCATTGTGCGAAACAGCCAATTTGAATGGGCGCTGCAGATTATTTCTCTTTGTCTGATCAAGTAATGAGCGCACGTCAGATGCTGTAGCCTCAGATACACAAACAACTCCATCACAAGAGATAACAATATCAAACCATTTTTGGAATAAATTTCTCGCCCCGTCTGGAAAGTAGCTTGGCATCATGATCGGTAATACGTCATGTACTAAAAACATCACAGTTATTCCTTCTTGGCGAAGATGCTGGTAAAAATTTTTCTGCTCGAATACAACCTCTGTCTTTAGATCGAGGCCAAAAAAATAATCTCCTGCCCGGTAAGTAATAACCTCATCCGAAAGTACGCAACCTGAACAACCCAAGAACCCAAGCGAGAACTGCCTGGCATAGCGGTAGCCGAGTTGGCCTGGAATCGCATAGACAGGCTCCACATGGTAGCCATGGGGTGGATGTAGCAGCCATTCCTGAAGTATGCTGCGCACCACGCGCTGAATGCCACTTTTGGAATCACGTTGCACCAGTTCCGAGATGTCCACTAGCAACTGCCGGGGGGCAAGCTGGGGCGGGATGGATTGGGCTACCGCTTCCGCCAGCGAGACCAATGCTCCTGGCTCTGCCGGTACTGAGTCAATCTCGGCTAGTGCATGGGTCAAAGCGAACACTCCGGTGGACGCCCTCCGATACATCGTCTCGATCGCTTGGACATACTGGTCGGCGCAGATTCGCGGGACATGGTGAGCAAGAATGCTCTCACGCGCTTTCGTGCCCAGTTGCTGACGACGAGAAGGACTACGCCACAGGGTTTCCAGCGCCTCCAACAGTTCGGAATCGACAAACTCATCCGGCAGCATCCAAACACTGTTATCCGGCAGGTCCGCCATGCTGCCGTTGGCGTTGACAATGGTTGGCAAACCGAAATTCATACAATCCAGCACGGTTCCCGACGTTTCGCCACGGGAGAGTGTACGCAATTGCACCCCCACATCGGCCGCCGCTAAATATTGACGGAAGATGGAGGTGTCTGCCCATCCGGTGATGCGAATACGATCACTCACACCACTTTTGCGTATAGTGTTGGTGATTTCCTTGCCGTAGTCGCCAACGTCATTCTCGCCGACAAATACCAGAACACAATTGGCGTTTTTGGCCAAATCCGAGGCCAGCCACGCATTGAGCAAGCGATGGTTCAACTTGATTGGTCCCAGAAGTCCAAAACTGCACACCATAAAATCATCATTGCCCAAGTTCAGCAGGCGGCGTGCTTCGGCTCGCTCAATACCAAGTTCGGGAATACGTAGGAGTGGAATAACTGCCCAATCATCAGCCGCGCCTTCGCCGTACCACTGAGTTGCCAGTCGCCTGGAGTTTTCGGAATGCACAACCACGCCCAACGCACTCTGAATTACACCAAGATTGCACGGATAGCGCCAAGGTACTTCCGCAATATTTGAGGCATCAAAAAGCTGTTGCAGGGCCGCGTAGCCATGGCTTCGGTACAAAGCATTATTCCAAGCGCCAGGTTGGTAGCCCGTCGCATCCATATCGGCTATGGCGTGGGCCAGAAAAAAATCGTGTAACACGACGACACCCGGCACTTCTTCCAGTAAACTGAACATGTGCTGATGAAAATGGGAGTTTCCAAAGTGGTAGAGCACCCGGTCGTAATGGTCTACGTGAGCCCTAAACCACGCCACGGTGCGTAGCGTGCAATTGGCATTAATCCACGGGTCAGATACGGAATCCTGTGCCACGATCACGTCGATATCGTAGTAGCGCGATAGCTCGGGTAAAAGCTCGGCACTGTAATCACTGATCCCGCTGCGCTCCGGCGGCAATGGCGAGACATACGCTAGCTTGGGGCGGTGAGCGAACATTACTTCCGTCAATGGCTGATTTACCTTTTTTACATGTAATGTCTCAAGTGCAGCAATTGCCCGTAGTGCGCTGGCATCCCAGGAAAATCGCTTGGCCTGCTCCAGGCCGTGTCGTTCCAGTTCTGACCGGAAGGCATCATTAGTTAACACTTGGGCGAGCTTCTCAGCAATAGCCATATCATTCATCGGATCGAACAGCGCATCATCCCGGCCAATCACTTCCGGCAGACTGGACGTATTGGCTCCGATCACCGCCCGCCCGCAGGACATGGCTTCCAGCGCCGGCAAGCCGAAGCCTTCGTGCCACGAAGGAAATACGAACGCTTTGCAGAGGTTATAGAGCGTCAGCAAGTCTTCTTCTGATACAAATCCGGTTAGCACCAGTTCATCGGCCTCCAGCCCCTTCTCCCTGGCCAGCGTTTCCAGTGCAGTCCGGTTGGGCGGCTGAATGGAACAAACAATCGCCAATTGGTGGCTAGCACGCAGAGGCTTAGGCAACATGGCGTAGGCACGAATCAAACCTTCAATATTCTTTCGGTGGTCAATGCCGCCGGTATACATCACGAATGGACGGAGTAACCCGTAACGCTCGCGTACCGTAACCTCACGTTCGATATCAACTTGTGCCGGTTGAAAATGCGGGTCGGCGGCTGTCGAAATATTGACACATGCCTCAGCCGAAAAACCGAGGTAACGGATACCCTCTTGCCGGGATGCTTCGGAAATAGCAAGTAGCAGGTCGGCGCGTCGCAGGTGGTCAAGCTTGTTCTCGTACCATGTCTCTGCCACCGGGTTTTCAAGGTAAATATGGCGTTGGATCAGTGGAATCAAATCATATAAAAGCACCGCCGTTGGTACTGTGTTACTCAGTATGCCAACGCTGGTGACTGCATCATCGCCCAGTCCCTCGAATAGACTGCTGACGACGACAATATCAGGCTTAAAGCTGGCTAAAAAAGCTTCACGAACCAGTTCGGCGGTGCGGCGGCGCCAATTGTTTTCGTTACCCGAACTGTTCACTGGACCTGGCGCTTGCCAGACGCGTATATTCTCTTGCGGCAGTAATTCATTAAATGCTGCTCGGATGGGTTCAATGGCGTCAGGAAACATTCCGTTGAGTGCAAGAAAAACCCCATGACTGCCACGATTGCGAACAATGGCTTGAGCAAGTGATAAAGTATAGCGTCCAATACCACGACTGCGCGAACCAGAGGATTGCGCACCTTGCATATCAATTACGATGCGCATCAGATTTTCCTCGCTGCGATGGCTTTTTGTAAGTCGGAATAAATGCGGGCTGCGCGAGGGGAGAGTTGCACGGCAGAATGCTTTTTGTTTTGAGTCTCTAGGGCATGCTCTTCGGTATGCTCTACGGGAGAGGAAAGGTTACTTTGGCTCTGCTCTTTGGATATCGCTGATCCCCTGAACATGTAGCGCATTGAATGGATACGCCTTTTTAGACCACTAATGAGCCTTCTTTCGCTAATGGCCGCACTGAGCCGTAGAAGCACAACTTTAATATAGCGAAGTGGGGCTGTAATTCGCCAGGAGCTACTCACCAAAAGCGTCTCTATTACCCTTTGGCCTTCTATAATTCGGGCCTCTGCTTGTACGGCTCTGGCTTCAGCTTGTGCAGCACGGGCTTCAAGTTGTGTGGTACGTGCTTCAATTTCTGATGCACGAGTTTCAACTTGTGCAGTACGGCTTTCAACCCATGATGAATGAGCTTCAACTTGTGCAGTACGGCCTATTCAAATCTAAGGTGCGAGCTTCAATTTGTGTGGTACGGCTTTCAACCCATGATGAATGAGCTTCAACTTGGGCAACGCGTATTTCTGCTTGCTGATCATAACGCGCAGCCAAAGTATCCAGTCGAATACCGTAAGAACGTTCAAATGGTTCGTCAAATATCGAAAAAACGGCTGCTTCCGCCTTTTTTTGAGCAACTATGGCATAGTCAGGACTGACTCCATCTAGAACCTCAAACAAACTGTTTCGTTGTGTCAAAACAAGTTCGGGCGACTCTTGCAAGTATAAAGTCTTAACTCGTGAAAACCCTGCATATTCAACGACAAAACTGAGTAACTGCGCTGGCAATGGTCTCTGGTGAGTTGGATCCAGGTAAAAATCTGACGTTCCTACCACCAAATTTTCAGAGTTCGGAGTCTCCAGAATCAATAAACCACCGGGCTTCAATACGCGGTGTGCTTCATCGACCAATTGACGCAGCGTTTCAAAAGAGATGTGTTCAACAACATGAAAAGCTGAAATTACACACAGACTATCCGCTGCCAGTCCTTGCAGATAATCAAGGGCATCAGCTTGACAAACATCCAGGTTAAGCTCTCGACAAGCCATAAGCATGCCTTCATCGAGATCGACGCCTTTTGCCTGGAAGCCATTGTATTCCAATATATCCAGCCATTCTCCTCGGCCACAACCTAAATCCAGAATCTCCGGCGCTTCATAAAGCGTTTTTAATGGCTCAACAAAGGGTAGATAAACTAACAAACGTAACTCAATCAGCTCTTGGGGTCCGCGGTGACGTTCCTCAAATGCCCGGTAAAAAGGATCCATTATTGTTGTACCTCAATTTTTGGCGCCAGCCAGGTTGAACCAATAAACTCAATTTTGTTAAGATTAACCACATGAAACACACAAGCCAAATCTCGCCATTCATAATTATTGGTGACATGGACATCATGAGAATGCAGCGCGATAGCGATAGAGTAACTCCCGGGGCCCAAATTCATTGCAAAAGCCACGCGGTATTCAATGGTTGATCCAGCCTTGGCTGCCAGGACGATCTGCTTGGTATGCCAGGTGTTTGTACCAAATACACTTTGACCCAGGCGGTCTTTAATCATATAACCCAACACAAGCTGTGGAATATCGGCGTTAACTTGCACACGCACCACCAACTCCACAGACTGGCCTACATCAACAAACTCTATGGCCTGTTTTTCGGCATTAAGCAGTTGAATACTCGTCAACGTAGCCTCACCTGTACCCGATCTCGTTTGCACTTTTCCAGTGCTATGTGTCAAAGTTTCAATGTTTTGATTCTCTTTTTCAGCAATCAAGGCATTGTAAAAGTCCATCACCTCTTCAGGGTTGCCATCTTTAATCATGCTGCCTTTTTCCAGCAAAATGGCGCGATCGCACAACGCCTGCACTGCCGACCGATCATGACTGACAATCAGTAGCGAACACCCCTGGCTCTGAAATTCACGAATCCGGTCAAAGCTTTTGTGCTGAAAATAGCTGTCGCCCACCGACAGTGCTTCATCCACAATTAACAGGTCAGGGCGAAAAGCAGTGGCCACACTAAATGTCACGCGCATTTGCATGCCACTTGAGTAAGTGCGTAAGGGCTGGTCAAAATATTCACCTATTTCAGCAAATGCCTCAATATCAGGCATAACTTGTTTGATGTTGGCTTGGCTGTGACCCATCAAGCCAGCAGCATGATAAGCGTTTTCCCGGCCTGTGAGGTCGGGATTGAAACCCATACCCAGCTCCAGAATTGCCGCCACGTTACCACGCAACTGAACTTGACCCTGAGTGGGACTGGTGGTGCCGGTAATGAGCTTGAGCAGTGTACTCTTGCCCGCGCCGTTTTGACCGACAATGCCGACCGCTTCGCCGGGGCCGACTGAAAACCGGACCCCTTTAAGCACCCAATGCTCTTCACGCGGACGGATGAATGGCAAAAACCACGAAGCCACGCGACGCCATTCGTTGCCCCATTGGCGGTAAGATTTACCCAGATTTTGCACATGCAGTTCGCCGCTCATAGTTGATCCACCATTTCAGGACTGGCTTTGCGAAACAGCAGCAAAGAAAAAACCAGCAGCGCGATTGCAATAACAGCAATAACACCCATACCTGCCCATTCCGGCTCTTTGTTATACAGCAGCACGCTTTGATAGCCGGTGATGATGGGAACCAGGGGATTGAAGGTCAGCCAATTTTGGTATTGCTCAGGAATAATGCTGGACATATAAACGATGGGAGTGAACCAAAACAAAACTTGCATGAGCACGGGCACAATTTGTCCGATGTCGCGCATAAAGACGTTGAGTACGCCCAAAGCCAAACCCAGTCCTAGCGCCAGGGCGATATTAATTATCATAAGCACGGGCAACCATATAAGCGCCATACTGGGCAAATGTCCCAGTACGCCAAAAATCAACAGAATCGCGACAAAAAGCAGGATGTTGTTAACCAAAGCACTGCCAGTGACAATAAGTGGCAAGGCAATTTTCGGGAATACCAGTTTCTTAAGAATATTGCCGTTGTCGATGAACAGAGTCAGGCAGCGGTTGACGATTTCAGCAAATAAGGACCAACCCAGGGTACCCGCCATCAGGTAAATGGCGTAAGCATACTGGTTGTCGATACCCGGCAGCTTGGCGGACATGATTGCAGAAAGTACAAAGGCAAAAATAAGCACCTGAAACAGCGGGTTTAAAATCATCCACAGCCCGCCTAACCTGCTACGCACAAATTTGCTGCGCAACTCGGTTTTAATGGATGAAAAAACGAAAAATCGATAACGCCATACGGCGAGCAGCATAGCCTTCATTAGGTAACTCCCTATTAATTACTTTATATTCATAAATTCACCTCAATTATATCACGTGCCCGAAAGGTTAAGAGGCTGTTTCAATGCCTACCCTCACTACCCGAAGGATATGGCGGGTTGCCTGGCGGCGAATCCGCCTTACGGGTTACAACACAGTTAAATAATCGCTACTTTCGGTATGAACCAGATCACCGCTACGTTGCAAAACAAAATAACCGCGTCTTAACGCTTCTTCTTTGGCATCATCATTGATATGGAAGGTAGCTATTGCGCCATATTGCTTAAATGCCTGATAGATCGGAAACAACTGTTTAAAATGCTTCATTTTCCGGTCTAATTTATCCAGATCATTTTTATGTGTCTTGTATTTTACTTCGACAACGGCAATGGCATCGCCATTGGTCATGACCAAATCATATTCTTCCTGAATTTGACCACGGTGCTTTTCCATGTTTTTTACCACATCATCAAAGTGAATCTTGCCTAAGCGATTGTCTTTTATCAGACTTTGAAAAAAGAATTCTTCGGCAACATCACCCTGGTTTTTGCTTATATTGCCCAGGTTAATGCCAATACGTTCCAACTTTTCATCAGTGCGTTTCATTTGCTCATCAGTGCGATTCAATTGCTCAACAGTACACTTCAATAGCTCATCAGTGCGATTCATTTGCTCGTCAGTGCGATTTTGCGCCTCGTGCAGATTTTTGGTGTCAACCGCTAAACTCGCAACCAATGCTTTTAATTCATCATCAGTCATTTTTTCTCCCGGTATTTTATTCAATGCTCACGATTTTAGCATAGCAAACCGCCAAGCAAGACACAACAGCAAAAACAAGCGGACATAAAAAACCCCTGCCTGGAACAATCCGGGCAGGGGTCAGTTTCAAAGCACCGTTTATGGCGGATGGAATGGTGGTTTGCCTATCGGCGAAACCACCCTACGCGAATCCGCCTTACACTTAATTAATCAGCAGTTTGGCCAACGCAGCAACAATACCAATAGAAAGCGCCATTAGACCGCTTAGTTTAATGACAAGGCGCTGTTCCGTCTGGATAAAACGCGCGTCCATTTCGCGGCGCAAAGACTCAATTTCCCGGTGTAAATCCTCTCTGGTTGCCAAATCCTTTAAATTAATCTCCAGTACCTCAGACAGCGCAGCAGCCTCAGCCTCCGCTTGTGCGGAGGGCACACCGGCTTTTTTCAGAGTGTTGGCAAACTTCAACGTATCAAACGTAATCGTCGCCATTGCATTTCTCCTGGCTCGTCAAAACAAAATCAAAGTATATCACAACAGAAACCGCCTCCCATTAAGTTGATGCATGAGATAGAAAAACGTTGCCCAGCTAATTTAACATAAACCTGATTATGGGATTTAATTTTACTTTGACCCCCATTATTCCAAGCAACACACCACAGCAAAAACATCCGAACATAAAAAACCCCCGCCTGGAACAATCCGGGCAGGGGTCAGTTTTAAAGCGCCGTTTAAGGCGAATGGAGTGGTGGTTTGCCTATCGGCGCGCCCCCTACGCGAATCCACCTTACAGCTTTTTCTAGGTTGATCCGCCGAACGGCCTTACTGCTTTATCCAGCTTTAGTTAAATATAAAAATATCGCAAAAATAGCGATACCTATTACTAGCATTGCAAAAACAGCCATCATAACTCTCCTATTTCTTTTGTTTTTTGCTTGATTTTAGTGATAACGACAAAACCAGCAAAAATAAACAACATCATAAAAAACACGCACATCCAAAACAGCACACCAATATCACCTCCTTTGAATAGCGCACCCAATGCACCACCCATGGCAATCAGGAAAGCACTTAACAAACTCAATGCTGTCCCCATTGATTTCAAAGTATCTTAACCAATGCAGCAATGACAGCAACCTGTCCTAATGCCAGACCGATGCCCCACTTAACCAGCTTGTTTTCAAGCTCAAGAAACCGTGAGTCTAAACGTAACTCCAATTCTCGTAAGTCACGCTTAGTGGCGACGTCTGTATCACTTTGTGCGACCTTAAAAGCCTCTGAAACCGCTTCTGCCTGTTTCGCTTCAAAGCCCGCCTCGATCAACGTGCTGATAAATTTATGCGTATCAAATGTAATCGTTGCCATAATAAACCCCGGCAAATTTTAAGATGCCTGTAGTATACCAAATAATTAAAGAAGCCAAACAGCGTTAAAAAATAATCATTTATTGATTAACTGATTATAAGCCACATATATACCAATATACCAAATCAATCAACGCACAACATCAAAAACAAGCGGACATAAAAAAACCCTGCCTGGAGTAATCCGGGCAGGGGGGTTGTTCGCGTGGGCATGAACAGCATGTGCCCACCCTACACGGCTGGTAACGCAATGTCCAATCGTCGTTCAATGCGTTCAATCCGATCAGTCAAACGATCATAACGGGTATGTTGTTCGGCCAGATCACCGTACAACTGCGCATAATCCCGTTTCAAGCCGGACACGGATAGTTCCAGGCTGGTTAACCGCTGCTTCACTTCCCGCACATCCTCACGAATAGCTGAAATATCCGTACGCATAGCACGCAGGTGTTCAAGAATAAGATTTTCAACATTATCGGACATCACCCAATACCCTCCAACATTAATCAAAAAAACCAATGCAGCAAAACCGATTTGCAACCATTGCACCGGCTGAACCGTCAAGCCAGCCTATCCAAACACAGCAAATAATCCAACTGCCCTAGCATGGAGAACAGTTAAAATATGCTTCAATTGGTCATTATCCATAAGCAAATTATAGCATCACGGGAAATCAAGAGACAATAATAAACCGCCCTCAGTTTCCCGGAGCGGTTGTTTGGTTAAAAGTCACGAGCACTCCGAGGATTGTTCGCGACAGCAAACTGCCAATCACCCAATGTAGACGCTTTAGGCGACGCACATCATCAAAAACATCCGAACATAAAAAACCCCTGCCTGGAACAATCCGGGCAGGGGTCAGTTTTAAAGCGCCGTTTATGGCGGATGGAATGGTGGTTTGCCTATTGGCGAAACCATCCTACGCGAATCCGGCTTACCGCTTAATTAAATCAAAGCAGCTTGACCAACGCAGCAACAATACCAATAGAAAGCGCCATTAGACCGCCTAGTTTAATGACGAGGCGCTGTTCCGTCTGGATAAAACGCGCGTCCATATCGCGGCGCAAAGACTCAATTTCCCGGTGTAAATCCTCTTTGGTTGCCAAATCCTTTAAATTAATCTCCAGCACCTCAGATAGCGCAGCAGCTTCAGCTTCTGCTTGTGCGGAGGGCACACCGGCTTCTTTCAGAGTGTTGGCAAACTTCAACGTATCAAACGTAATCGTCGCCATTGCATTTCTCCTGGCTCGTCAAAACAAAATCAAAGTATATCACAACAGAAACCGCCGCCCATTAAGTTGATGCATGAGATAGAAAAACGTTGCCCAGCTAATTTAACATAAACCTAACGCTGCGTCACAAGGATAAGCGGTAGTGTGGGCACAATAGAGTGCGCAGGTAAAACAAAACAACGCCAAGCAACAGACATAAAAAAACCCCTGCCTGGAACAATCTGGGCAGGGGTCAGTTTTATTGTTCCGATCAGGGTGGATTGCTGTCGCGAATCCACCTTACAGCTTTAAAGTACCGTTTGTGAGGGATTGACTAGCGGCGAAACCTCTGTACAGAAGTCAATCCGGGGATTGTTTGCGTGAGAATACCCTGGGTATGGGCAAGCGGTTTCACGTAATCTGGAGCGCTTTCAGGATAGGCAGCTCCTTCTCGGCGAAGGAGGTAGCCTGAGCAGTGAGCTCGGCAAGGTTTTCCTCCGCGGTCTCAAGCGTCTTTCCTTCCTTGACGATATTCTGGCCCTGAGATGACAAAACTTGCCAGACAAATTGTGCCCACTCAGCGGGTTGCTTGCGGCCTTGGCTTAGGGCCAACAGGAATAACTGGTGGAAGCGCCCGACTGCAACACCGCCCCCGGTAACAGGACTGGCAAGATAATTAACGTCGCTACTGCCGCGAGCTTTGTTGGCGATATGAGCATTCAGTTTTTCAGTGTGCTTTTTTGCCTTGCTAATCACCGCGTCTTCCTGCGCTGCAGCCAAGTGACCCGCACCGATGAGTACCATCATGGCCTGCCTTACTTGGGCAAAGATTATACCGCTGTCTTTCACCGCCTGTTCAATCTGGCCGATAGTTTTCGGCTTGTGGTCGGCCAGGAAGTCGAGGATCGGGTTATAAACATCCTCGCTCAATGTAGCTTCCCCCAGTGCGCCAGCAATCTTGGCCGATATATCCGGCCGGTGGATCAGCAGGATCACGCGTTGAGTCCGCAAAGCTTCGGCCTGCTCAAGTGCCGATAATCTTCGTGCCCCTTTAACCCAATAGTCACGCCGAAATTGCTGATTGACCATAAAATCACGGACGCTCTCACGGAACATGGTATCGGTGATGTCCATGAGAAACGCCTGTTGTTCAGTGGTCAGGTTAATGGCGTCGATGTGGTCGGGGTAATGAGCGGAGCAGGCAAAGCCCACCTTTGCCGGAGCCAGCCAGTCTGCCATTGTCGCGAAGTGCATCGGATGCCAATCGCGATTAAAATACTCATGGGCGAGATAGTGCCGATTCTGATCTTTGATTTTCTTGATGCGTTCGGAAATCTGAGGATTGGCGCGGGCATAAATAGGGTTGGTGGCCAACAATTTCTCGGTAAATTCCACAGCGCCATTGATGCGGCTGACGATACCATGACCTTCGGCGCCGATCACTTCGGCGTGCTCAGTCATCAGGTGACGCATAGGAGCAAACGCTGCCCAGCCAGGTTGAGTGTTATAGCTTATGTAAAGCACTCCACCTACCTTGAGCTTACGACGGATAAAATCGACGATCACTGCGCGATTCTCGTCCGAAATCCAGCTCCAGATACCGTGGAGACCGATAAAGTCGAAATCGGGCAAGTCAGCGCGGTTGGCAAATTCGGCAAATGCCGCATCGTAAAGTCTGGCCCCGGCACCGGTAACACCAGCCAATTCCTGGGCAAAACCGGCTTGTGCCGGATTGAAATCAGTGCCGTGCCATGTTGTCAGGGAAGCGGCGGCATGGAGGTTTGCGCTTAAACCTTGGCCGAAGCCTAGCTCGCAAGCAGTGCCAAACTCCGGGGCCACCAACCCGGCATTAAGAAAAGCAAGTTTTACTCTAAGCGGGTTAAGTTCAGTGTAGAAGCCATAAGTATAGCCAATGTCGGCAATATACCCGGAGGTCCAGTCAGTCATTGGTTCGCTCGCTGTGTAATTTAATAAAGGTAAAATATTCATTATAAACTGATATAATTAGGTTCTCAATCATTAAGATACGGTGGTAGAGGATGTCTTTCTGTGGTCTAGGGCGAATCAAGCTTACGCGGGTTTCTATGTCTTGTGATTTCGGAATCTAAAGTTACCGGTAACCGTTCGAGTTAAATAGGATACATGTGACGACCTGCACTTCTTTGACTTATAACATAACGAGCGGTCTACCCGATCATTGTATTTGAAATCCTATTCCAATTTAACACGGTTTTATTGTCGCTTTTGAAAATACAAGGAAGCAGCAAGCCTCTTACCACCATAAATAAGCGCATTAGGCGACGAATAACCTCAAAAACATTCTGACATAAAAAACCCCTGCCTGGAAAAACCAGACAGGGGTTTGATTTTATAGCTCTCTTTGCACGGATTGCCTAGCGGCGAATCCGTCTCACAGGTTAGGAGATAACGATGGTGTTTGCGCCAGCTGCAAGAGCAACAGCCGCTACATCAGTCGTGCCGACAAGCTGGATAACGGTGTCCTCAGTGCCATCCTGGAACACGATAGTGTCATCGATATTTGTGTCCACTAGACCATTACCGTTACGGTCATAGGCAAATGCTACGGTGGCATTCGTGCCGTTCAGGTTTGTGGCCAAGTAGCCAAGCGCATCCGACAGCGACAAATCGTCGGCACCCGTGCCCACTTGTACCGCTGTGGCAAAAACATCTGCGTCATCAAAGGTAACGATACCGTTAGTAATTGCATGGCTCTTGACATCACCTACATTGACACCATCGGTACCTGCAGTATTCGCAGCGATAGTGGTTGACACAAGATTCAGTATGTCATTGACTGCATTTGTACTGAATGATGCTATCTGATCCCAAGCAGTGGCGGTAGAGTCTCCGATGGAGTAATTCACGATGTCCGCAAACCCATCAAAGTCTTTGGCGTTATCTTTATTAAGATCCCATGATTGCTGAAGTGCAATCTTGTCAGCACCGGTGCCGCCAGTAACGTCGTCGACCTGTTCTGAACCCACAAAGGCATCATTACCGGCACCGCCGCTGAATGTATAGCCGACAGCATTACTATAATCGGTTACAATCAAGGCATCAGCGCTGGCACCGCCCGTGAAGGTATGGGTAGCAGCCGCTAAATCGTTAGTGACAATGATCAAGTCCGAGTTAGCGGAACCTCCCCATGATGCAATTTTGGTTTGATCAAGCGCCAGCGTACCGTTAAGTACGGCCGCAGCGGCATTAATCGTTGTTCCGGTCCAGCTCACATTCAAGTCTGCACCTTCACCACCGCCAGATACTGTATGACGTCTGCGGGGTCAGTGCCGTCGCCTATGTCATCAATGTGAACAGATACGATGGTGCCATTGCCTGTCACAGTGTTGGTTGCTTTGGTAGCATCCAGACCAGTGCTCAAGTTGTCGGTCACGGTATCGATGCCAGAGCCCACGCTGTAGGTATCATTACCATCTTTAGCGGTGAGAGTATCATCACCTGCGCCAGCGCTGATCACGTTATCACCACGATCTGCACTGACAGTATCGTTGCCGGCACCGGAGTTGATGGTATCAGATTGTCCCGTTCCAGTGATAGTATCGTTGGACTTGCCTGAAGTAATGGTCACGTTCTTGCCGGCTGATCCCAAGGCGTTGAAAGTATTTTTACCTTCGCCAAGAGTCACCACTGCGTTATCACCCAATGCAATCACTGCAGCGCTAAAGTCGCCCAACACGCCCGTTGTAGTAACCGTCTTCAGGTTGTTATTGGTACCGTTACCGGAAACCGTACCTAAAGTCAGCGATCCAGTGGTAGTCGCAGTCAATGTTTCAAGATTTTTAGCGAAAATATTGCCGATCGTCGTCGTCGTGGTACTTGCGACTGCACCATCAGCGATTTTTATCTCATCTTTCACATCAATGCTCATGGTTTTAACCCCATGAGTGGTTAATTGACCCAAGGTATAGCTGGTTGCGCCCAAGTCGACGTCCCGACTGCTATTGATAGCGACAGTCAGCTTGTCCTGGGCATTGTTTTCCAGCGTCACACCGTTGAAGATCTGGTCCAAGCTTTCGTTAGCAGGAGCATTATCAGTATTTTTATTAGTATCGTTATCACCGAAGAAGTTCAATGCACCGACGTTGGTGTTCTTCAGCGTGATGATGTCAGTTGCCGACTACGCCGGTGATACTGAACGGTTCATCGGTGATCGGTGAGTTTTCGGCGGTGGTGGTACCGTCAACCGCCTTATCTGACAGAATGGCCAACTCGATGATATTTGTGAGCTTTGGCAAGATCCAGAGTTACGTTTTCAGTTGCGACGATATGCAGGGCTTCGATGTCAGCAAGATTGAGAGCGCCATCAACATTTTTGCTGAAAGCTGCCCGCAACGTATCTACGCCACCTGCATCAGTAATGGTGTCTTTAGCATTCAAGCTATCCAGATCATTAAAGGTCAGGATATCATTGCCAGTACCCAGCTTGATGGTCTGATCGACGCCAGTGCCATCATTCAGGTTGCCAACGGTCAGACGCAAATCGCTGGCTTGAGCAGACGCATCCACTGTCTTTGCGACGAGCTTGGTCGTGACCGTGTAGGTCTGGCCGGCTTTGCCGCCGTCCAGTATTACGGTGCCGGTAGCTTCACTGTTGCCTTTGCTATCCACTGCACTCAGGGTAACTTGTTGGACTCGGTATCATTGTCGTGAATAGTAACATTTTCAACCGCACCGCCGGTGTAGGTTGTGTCAGTTGCACCTTTCTTGCCATCGATGTTGAGCGTGTACTCGTTCGTCAGGTTTTTGTTGGCATCATTAACCACCGTGACCACCACGGTGTCGCTGGTGCCGGAAGCATCCTTCAGAAACAGATTAACTGTAGTCTCATCGGATCTGTCAGTGGTTTTGAGTAGTAGCATGATGCAGTGCGATATTACCGCTTTCAGCCAGAGTCTTGTCGATGTTCTGAAGTTGGATCGTACCAGGTGCGCATTTTCATTACGCAGTAATACACTGCCCAGAGCACTGTCGAATGCAGCCAAATCAGCCGTGGTGCTACTGCACGCATTTCAAGAGCCTGTACATTGGTGATACTGGGCAAGCCGGAACCGTCTTTCTTGGTGCTGCCATCCAACACGCTGGCATACATACGCAAGGTGTTAAGGCCAGTTCCGCCGTTGATGGTGTCGCGCAGAGTTAGCGATTCGCCAGTGACATTTCCGCCGGACCAGAATGTATCATTGCCTGTACCACCTTTAATGTCAGCGTAGAACTTGGCGCCAGAATTGGCAGGATCAGTATTGCCGCCGACGGCATTGGTGATATCGACATTCAAGGTGCCGGTAAAAGCGCTTGCATCGATGCTGCGGATGCCGATGCCGTCTTTAATGTCAATACCATTACCCGCCTTTGAAATCGATTTTTTCATCGGTCTTGGTGACATCGGCCAGAGTCAGGTTACCTGAGCCCTTGATCGTTAATGCCTCAAGGTCGTTTACAGCCAAACTTTTGATGTTATTGGTGTTGCTGGCATTCAGCTCCAGTCTTCTCGAAGCCCTCTGTGAAAGCTTCGTTGCCAATGTGTAACACATTTGCGTTGACATTGTGAAAGCGTCAGCTTGCCGCTTTCGGCAGTACCCAATGCAGTCGGTGCCGTCAAGGATGCCATCGCTGTAATCAAAGTGTACTTCATTAAATACGGCAGACGTGTTTTTGACGGTTAAATCAGCGGCCAGCTGACCGATGTTTTCGATATCGACACGATTTCCTGTTTCGGCGGTGATGCGAGTAATAGCCAGAACCTCAAGACTGTCGGCATTCCGCATGTCAAGGGTGGTGGTATTACCCGTGAACTCTAGATTGACTGTGTTGATGTTGTTAAGCATCGGGGTAACTGAAGTTGCGCCGTTGTCGTTAGCGTTACCCAAAGTTACATTCAGCGTTGGGTTGTTACCTGTACCTGTCAGGATATCTTCGGATTGGAGCGAGTTGATACGATCAGTTCCAGCCGGGTTGTAAACCAGTCCACCATCGAAGACATTGGCAGTGGCGATATCCGTACCGTTGGTAAGGGTAAACCCAGCTCCCTGGCTAGCATTATCATTAATATAGCCAACCGGATCAGAGCTTGCTGCTGCATTGTTAATAAGGGTTATCGCATCAATCACTGAAGCGTTGGTATTGTCTACCCCTGCAAGAATTGCAATCGATGCCAGATAGGCAGGATCCGAGTTCAGGCCGGCAATGGTTGATGTGTCTGTCGTTGGAGAAAGGTTAGAGTCGGCGCCAAGGGTAGCAGCATACTGCAAACCGACATCGGCTTTATTGTACAACCACTGCCTGACGTATAACTGCGGCATCATATTCGGCTTGAGTTAAAGTGCCGGAAGCCAGTGCCGCACCGAGATCGGCAGACAGCGCGCTTTTTACAAAGGCAGCCAGAAAATCGGATCGACTTAAACCGGCATTAAGCGCGTTGTTCCAGAACAAGATGCCGCCTTCATCACCGGCCGCTCCCAGCACATTCGTATAAATGGCTTGAACAAAAGCCAGATTGGTCAGTGAGCCGTAGGTTTCAGTAAAAACAGGGTGACTTGCAAAGCCTGCCGCCAATTTACTAATTGCAGCGGCTGAGTTTGCAGTAAATGAAGCATCCCAGAAGTTAAGGCCCGCTTGATCCGGTGCGCGATTGAATGTGGCTACATAGAGAGCCGAAATAATTTGTTTATTGGTTGGAGTAGGCATAATGATAAGTCCTTAAAAAATTAACTAGAGTAAAACGCAATGAGGAAGATAATTCAAATTTAGCTAAATTACAACATGAATTTGTATTATTACAACATATATAAATTTTTGCAAACGCTATTATGATAGGCAGGCCATCATAATTTGTCAAACCAATATTATGTCATGGGCATACCTGAAGTTCTGAAGATGATAAAGTGGTCATAAATAAAACTTGAATAATTCTTTACACTCTTTAAAAGCGTGAAAATTCACGTATATATTATGTATGGTTGATGTTATTTGTCAAATTCGGTTCCTTTTATGGAAATTGTGGATCGAAATCTTGTTTCCTAAAGCACCGGCCTAAAGCGCTGCCATAGCGGGCGCTCTATCGCCCAATGGCCGATTGCGGCGCAGCATAGACTCAGCATTATCACAGCAATAATGTCATTGGGTGCTAACACCGGGGGCTGCAATTTCAGTAACCAGATCACCGGAAAATGGTACAAAAAAACACCATAGGAAAGCTCCCCGAGCCGACGATCCAGGCGCGTCGCCATTGAGTTCTTGTGTTTATCAGGTTTGGGCTTGTTTAACAGTGCCAGCAACGGCATGGCAAGCATTAATCCCAGTGCGACCTCTTTGTTAAAGTACAGATAGTGCGCGCCGTTAAAGAGCCATAACAGGTAGATGAAGTTGAGCGACCATAATCCTATTAATAGCATACGCAACGCTGACTGTCGATAGGCAAGCTCATGCAAGGCGCCCAGTAGAAAGATGAATAACACGCCGGGCAGGAGTCGATAGCCGTAGTGGTCAGTGTCAAGTATTTGACACTGCGCCAGGGTAAAGATGCCCAGACTAATGCCAAGCACTATCAATATAGTACGTAGCTTTTGCGATAATAACAGCGGGGCCAGTAGATAAAACTGTATTTCCGCGCCTAGCGACCAGGCCGGCGGAATCAAGGTAAAACTATCCTGCCCGGTGTACATATAGAAATTGAGAGGAACGATGAGAATGTTGGCAAGCCAGTCAGACACACCGGGCCGGATGGCTATGAGTGGCGACTTTGCGCCGCCCAGCCATATTAATGTTGCTAATGTTATGGCGGCGGTGTATTGCGGCAAAATACGCCAGGCCCGGTCACGGTAAAAGCGGCTTGACGCGCCAGGCTGATGCTGCCACTTTCCCCACAAGCGCGCCACTACATGACCGGCAAGCAGGTAAAATACGATCACCGCGATCACTCCTGGCGTAAGACCGTTAATCTTGATACCCAAGTGACTGATGAGTACCGTGTAGGCTAATAAAAATCTAAGAGTGCCCATAATGCCTGGTTTCTGTAACCCATGTTACGCGATAATCGGGATAAATTCAGCCTGGAGGCCGGAATAAGTCTAAGCAAGCGTAAGCGAGAATAGGCGTTTCTGGCACACCAATGCATGGCAATTGCGGGAAACGTAACATCTCCCGGAGGGTTATAAATCAACGAATAGATTTGCCTTTGAACGGTGTATCCATTTGGCTAATTGCCTCACTTGCTTGGGTCTTGCTCTGCTGCAAACTGGCTGCCGATATATAGACTGCCGTCATAGGATAAGTGGTTCTCATCGCGATATAACAGTTTGCCGTTGCGCATTGCCCAACAGTATTTTTCGTCACACAAATATTTGTAGGTGGAAAATGTTTTGACGGCTGGAAAGTCTTGCAGCACCGTTTTTACAGCAGCGTGATAAACGGCTGACCGTTTATCAAACGCGCTTTTCTCAATGGCGCAGGGCGATTTAATCCTTGCCGTCAATCGCAACGGCCTATTGTCTAGACATGATTTAGGTTCAAAGGCAAGCTCAGGAGTATCCATCACATAGATAATTTGCTTGCCGGTTTTGACGAGTTGCTCAAGCGTTTCGCGCAGGGCTTGCGCAAATATTTGCTCATGGCCTGAAAGATCCGGCCTGGTCGTTAATTTAAGGTGGTAATTGGATTCGATGACATAGACCACGCCTGCGCTGGCGAGAATAATTGTCTTGATGGAATCTGTCCTGGTTACGTAATCAAGAATATTGTCCATCATCTCTTTATAAAAAACAAACGTTTCTTGAGTTCCAAAAGGGCCTGTCTCAAGATTCCAAAAGGGGAGCCGTGCTCCCATCAGGAGTAAATTTTCACCGTGTTTTTTATAGTATTCAGACAAACCAAAAAATAAATGATTGGCATGGCTATCGCCAATGAGCGCCACCGTTGCGGGTTTATCTGCAACCGTTTGCAAGCAGTAGCGGCCGCTGAAGGGGTATCGTTTTATGCAAGCGTCCTGGGTATTTTTATCGTCCGTCCAAATAAAGGCTTGTTGTTGCTGTAAAAACGCCTTAATCGTCGGCCTAAATCCCAAACCATCCCGCTTGTAAGTGCTGTAACCCGCCATGCCAAGCAGCGCCATCAGCACACATAATGCCATCACTTTTGTACGCATGTGTTTGCCGAATCGAACCGGCTTTTCAATCAACAAATAGGTTAGCCATGCCAATAAAATCGCAAGCGCTACCGCCGACAGGCGTATTCCGGTTGAAACCGTACCGGATTCAACAATTTGCGCAAACGACAATAACGGCCAATGCCATAAATACAGCGGATAACTGATCACCCCGAACCACACCAGCACACGGTTTGATAACACGACGCGGTTTAGCCACGCTGCTGAATCTGTCGAGATGATGAGATAGGTGCCCAGCGTCGGCAATAAAGCCCGCCAACCGGGAAATGATTGCACGTTGCTGAGCAATAACATCGACAGGATTATCAGCACTATTCCTGCCAGAGCTTGCACATTGCGTAATGTGGCGCCGTTATTTGCCGGCGGTGCGGCATAAATCACCGTGCTTAATACTGCGTCAATACGCTGGCTTAGCGTTTGCAAAACCTTGATTTTTCGTAGCCTGACGTAGGCCAATACGCTGCCCGTCAGCAGTTCCCAAAAGCGGCTGACTGGCGAATAAAATGTGGCGGTAGCATCCCGGTGAATGCCCGCGACATTGATCGCAAACGATATCAGCGCAATCACGATGATAAGCGCCAACAGGTTGAATTGGCGCTTCCAGGCAATAAACAGTAACAACGGCCAGACGATGTAAAATTGCTCTTCGATGCCCAACGACCAAAGATGTAATAACGGTTTGGTTTCCGCAGAGTTATCGAAATAACCGGCTTCTCCCCAGAAAAGAAAATTGGAAAAAAAACCTGCGCCTCCAAGAATGTGTTTGCCTAACTGTTTGTATTCATCGGGGAACAGCGCGAACCAGCCGAGTACATAACAAGCCGTCATTACCAAAATCAGTGCGGGGAAAATGCGTTTGATGCGGCGGGCGTAAAAATCCGCAAAGCTGAAGCTGCCTTGGTCGAGGCCGCCAAAAATGATGCTGGTAATCAAAAAACCCGAAATTACGAAGAAAATGTCTACGCCAATATACCCACCTTTCACCCAGCCTGGGAAGGCATGAAAGCCGACTACCGACAATACCGCAAGCGCCCGCAAGCCGTCAATGTCCGCACGATATTTTGGGTGCACAGGCGGGGACAGTTCAGGCGATGGGGATAATTTGTAGAACAAGGAAACCTCCCGGTCAGGTGAAAAAGCGATGCTTACCCTTACCGGCTCTATTAATATTTAGGTAAGCGCTCAGCCCCCCTCTTTGGAAAAGAGGGGCTGGTACCTCAATTTTTTCAAAGGGGGATGAAGCTTACCACCGCCAATCATCTCGTTTTCAACGGGATGTTGATGCTAGACACCGTCTTGCGTGGATGCCGAAAAGTATGGGTTCTTAGCTGATACTTTGATTGAGAGAAGTTCTCTGCATATCGTGAATGGCACCCATGCCGGAATGATGGCGGAGAACAGTGAAGATGCTCTATAGCCCGGAGGAGAGGGAGTAAGATGTTGAGGTTATGTCATAGCACGTTTTCATACCCGAAGCTGCTTGTGCGGATTTTTTTCCGGTTGTTTTGGCTTGGCCTGCAACCAATTATTGACTTCTACCATGTTCTCTTCGCTGATCAATCCTATAGCCCTAAAAAAGCGCATTTTATTTTTTATGTAGCTGTATTTTACCTGTGATAAATCTCGCTTGGCTTTAAACTCGCCTTGTTGAGCATTTAACACATCGCTAATGGTTTGAACGCCATAGTCAAACCCGCTTTCCATGGCTTCCCTGGATTTAATGGCCGATTTTAGCGCTTTGCGCGTAGCGCTGATGCGTCTCACGCTGGCATTGGCGCTTAAGAAGGAATCACTGGTTTCCTTGATCAAGGCACGAATTTTGGCTTCATTTTCATACTTGCTAATTGATAATTTATGCTGGGCTTCATACATTCGGTTGGTCGTTGTCCCCCCGGAAAAAATAGGGATGGTAACGTTAATTGCAGCGACCTGGTTATCAGTAGTGCGTCCTAAATTGATGCTTTGATAACCGGTATTGGTATTATAATAATTTAATTGCAAATCCACGACTGGCAAATATTTTGATTTTTGCACGGCTACATCATCACTTGCCGCCGCTATCGCGCTAAGTTGCGCTGCCAGGACCGGGTTCTCGCTTTTAGCGACCCCAATCCAGTCATCCAGAGCGCCTTCCAGTTCTTTGTAATCTATTTCGTCGCGTAATTTATAGAGGCCTACAGGCGTGGTATTGGTCAATTCCTTTAAACTTTCCCTGGCAGTGACCAGTATGGTTTCAGCCTCAATTTCACTGGCTTTTATCTGATCCAGCCTGGCTTCTACTTCATACAGGTCGGTTATTAAAACAAGTTGCTTGTCGTACAGTTTTTTAACCTGCTCCAGTTGTTTTACAGTGCTGTCTTTTTCAGCCTGAAGAAAATACAACTGATCTTCAGCTTCGAGTACGTTAAAATATTTTTCAACAACGTTGAACATCAGTGCGTGCTGGGCCTCAATATTTTCTGAGGTGTATTGATTTTCAATTTCCCGAGCGCGCCGCCAGTTCCAGAATTTGGCGAAATCTATCAAGGTTTGACTTAAGGAGACGACGTACCGGGTACCCTGAAAATTGGTTGTAGCAGGCGAAGTAGGATTTGCCGGCGGTGTTAGCGTCTGTTTGTTTGCTGACCAATTGGTACTGGCGTTAATTTGTGGCAGCATTTCGCCCAGCGCCTGGCCTTTTTGCGCAGAACCTATCTCGACTTTTAATCCCGCTGTTTTTAACTGCGGATCGGCTTCTAATGCTTGCTGATAGATGGTTAGCAAATCTTCTGCGTAACTTGTACTGGCTTGCGCAAGAGCCAGGCATACAAGTAATAGTTTCAGTTTATTCATGCCCATCAGTCCTCAATAAATGCGCGGGCAAAAGCATTGGTTATCGGCTGCATCAGATATTCAAATACCGTTCTTTCGCCGGTATTAATGAGTACTTCTGCCGGCATTCCGGGTAGTAATTCCATCTCTCCCAATTTTACATAGCTATCCGGGGTTAATTCAATTTGCGCCAGATAATAGGGCTGTCCAGTTTTTTCATCGATTAATCGGTCTGCTGACAAATTGATTACCTTGCCTTGCATCTTGGGTGTTAATGCCTGTTTAAATGCGCTAAATCTTACTTCTGCCAATAATCCTACCCTGACTCTGTCTATATCTATCGGCGATACCTGTGCGTCAATTATTAATTCTTCTTTCTGCGGAACTATATCGAGTATAGGTTTGCCGGGCGAAATGACGCCACCCACGTTATGCACGGATAAACCCAATACGCGGCCATCAGCGGGTGATTTTATTTCTGTTCTGGTTACTTTGTCACTGGTTGCTACCAAGCGCTGGGCGACGTCGTAAAGCTGCGCTTGAACCTCGCCCAGTTTACCGGCAACTTCTTCCTGAAATTTCTTTTGCAGTTGCAGAATTTGTAATTTTGTTTCGCCAATTTGCATTTCATTGCCGGCAATTTCTGATGTTAATTCGGCTATTTCGCCAGTAACTAGGGCGTAATTACGCTCAATATCACGCAGTCTTTGTTTGTCGGCAAAACCTTCGGCTAATAATTCTTTTAAGTCGTGAACTTCCTCTCCATAAGACTTCATCAACTCTTGCTTGCTGCTCCGCTGCCCTTGCAGGCCTTTTATTTTTGCGCCTAACTGGTTTATTCTTTGGTTTAAAACTGAAATTTCCCCTTGATGCGCGCTTTTTCTGGCGATAAAGATCTGGCTCTCGCCCTGTCTTGCTTCGACAATATGCGGGTCGGACAGATCTTGCAGATTCAGCAGGAAAACTTATCTTGATTTTGTTGATCTCTTTCTGCAATAAGCCTGGCCACTTGAGCGGATAAGGTTATGTGTTGACCGCGAATAATTTCCAATTGCGCCTTGATTTCTGTGCCGTCGAGTATCAGTAATACATCACCTTCTTGCACGACATCGCCATCTTTAGCAAGCAACTTGCTTACTATGCCGCCATCCAGATGCTGTACGGTTTTTCTATGTGATTTTACGGTAACGTAACCGGGCGCTAATGCTGCGCTATCTATGGGAGCCAGATATCCCCATGTGCCTAAAATGCCGAATGTACAAATCAGGATAATAATGCCGATAGTCCGAACTGGTCGATCATCAATAACAATGGGGATTCCTTTCTCGGTGGTAATTTGTGCAAGCCTTTCTTTCATGTGTGTTTTATGCTGGTGAATTTAGGGTGCTGCTGTCGGCGCCTGCGGCGATTTTGCTTGTGAGGCGGCTATTTGCTGCTGTTGCAAATGCGCTATCACTTGATCCTTGGGGCCATAGACAGAAAGAAGCCCATCGTTTAGTATGAGCAGTTTGTCTACATTGGCCAGCACATTGTTGCGGTGGGTAATGACAATAACAGTTGACTTTTTTTGCTTTAAGCGCTGGATCGCATTACCTAAGGCAAGCTCGCCCTGCTCATCCAGATTTGAGTTGGGCTCGTCTAACACCACAACAACGGGGTCGCCATACAACGCCCTGGCCAAACCGATGCGCTGACGCTGACCGCCCGACAAATTACCTCCGCTTGCACCTATGCGAGTGTCATAGCCTTCGGGCAGACGCAAAATCAGATCATGCACATCAGCCATTTTGGCGGCATTAACCACTTTTTCCGGGTCTATATCGCCAAAACGTGCGATATTTTCACTGATTGTGCCCTCAAATAGCTCTATATCCTGAGGTAAATAGCCGATAAACGGGCCCAGTTCGTGACGATTCCAGGCAAAGACATCCGCTCCATCCAGACGAATTTTTCCATTCGCTGTCGGCCAGATACCTAATAAAGCCCTGGCAAAAGTCGATTTTCCAGCGCCGCTTGGGCCAATTACGCCAATCACATCACCCTTTGCAATAGCCATGGTAATGCCTTTTATTACCGGTGTTTTTGCTCCCGGCGGAACGACTACCGCCGCCTCTATCTGAAAACTGCCTTCGGGATCAGGCAAGGTCATTTTTTCAGTTCCGGCCGGAATCTGGAGCAGCATCTCATTGAGGCGTTTGTATTGGCCGCGTGCACCAATAAAGCCTTTCCATGTCCCAATCATCATATCTATTGGCGCGAGCGCTCGTCCCAATAGAATGGAACCGGCAATCATTAAGCCCCCCGTTATTTCATTCTCTATCACTAAATAGGCGCCCAGAGCCAGAATTAAGGATTGCGATGACAGCCGGATTACTTTTGACAGTCCGCTGATTAAGCCGGCGCGCGAGCTTGCTGTTGCCTGTAATACCAGAACTTGACGGGTACCTTCAACCCAACGCCGCTGAATATTTTGCAGCATGCCCATGGATTCAATAACTTCTGCGTTTCTCAGGTTTTTATTGACCAGACCGCGACCGGCAATGGCCAAGGTATTGGCTTCACCCAAGAGTTTACTGGTCGTTTTTTCCTGGATTATGGCGACGATTATTAGAATGATGGCCGTCGCTACAGCCGCCCACCCATAAGATGGATGAAAAATAAACATAACAGCGATATAAACGGGGATCCACGGCACATCAAAAAACGCAAACAGGCCGTTCCCGGTCATAAACTGCCTTAACGCAGTCAAGTCATCCAGGGGTTGCGAGCTTGCTCCTTGCCCGCCGGTATAGAGCGATTGTTTATAGGCCACCTGAAACAATCTTTCGTTAAGCAATGTTTCCAGGCGTGAACTGACTCTGACCAGTATCTGCGAGCGCACCCACTCCAGAGCTCCCATAGTCAAAAACAGCACTAACATTATCAAGGTCAACATAAGTAGTGTTGAGTGATTGCCGGTTGGCACCACGCGGTCGTACAATTGCAACATGTAAATAGTTGGAACAAGTTGCAGTATATTTATAACCATGCTAAAGACTGCGGCCGATATAAATGCCCCTTTGCACAATTTTAACGCTTCTTCCAAATCAGACTTATTCGTTTTCTTCATTCGCACAAAAATTTAAAATACACCGGTCAAATTTTCCATTATGTCATGATTTACATTTCCCTCCAAATTAACCAGCATATCTATTGGGTTATGAGTCAATAAAAATATCAGAACGACGTATCCAGCTTCGCCATTTGGGTTACATTTAAGGGGCCAGCAGGAGTTTGCGGAATAAACACGCCCAAGCGAAGCACGTGATGGCGTTTGCCATTACCAGCGGCTACCTGCAAATGCCTGAAAGCATTACTGGTCGAACCAGCTTATTCCGGGTTGGTGAACTACTCTGGTAAATTTAAAGCGGGACTATTTTACAGATAACATCCTTTAAAGGGATGTTATCTGTAGCTACGTTATTTTTTGCAACCCAGCCGGGACTCAAGCCGGGCAATCTGCGCATCAACCATCCTGCCGACCATCTGCTCGAAACTGATAGTCGGCGTCCAGTTCAGGATTGTACGTGCTTTTGAGGCATCAGCGAGGGTCTGCCCGGTTTCCATAGGGCGAACCAACTCAGGATCACTTATCACATGATCTTGCCAATCAAGACCAACACGGCTATACGCAGCCTGACAAAGCTGGCGCAGAGTATGTAGCTTCCCGGTGCCCACCACAAAATCGTCTGGCTGTTCCTGTTGCAGCATCAACCACATGGCCCGGACGAAATCAATAGCGTGACCCCAATCACGAGCAATATCCAGATTGCCGAGCGCGAGCCGGCCGCCGGCAACGATGGGGTGGCCACGTTCGTTCAAATCCAGCGACTCTCTAATGCCCAAAGCCGCACAGGCGGCGCCGTAGGCAATCTTTTGGGTGACAAAATGGAGTGGCCGGCGTTCGCTTTCGTGATTGAACAAAATCCCGCTGGAAATAAACATTCCGTAGCTCTCACGGTAAATCCGCACCATATTATGGGCGTAGACCTTAGCCGCCGCATAAGGGTTGGACGGATTGAAAGGTGTCGCTTCATTTTGCGGAATAGACTTTGCCTGACCAAACATTTCCGAAGACGAGGCGTGATAAACCCGTGCGTGAGGACAGGTATGCCTTGCTGCTTCAAACAGCCGGATGGCTCCCATGCCGTTGATCATGAGCGTTTCTGGTGCCCGCACCCATGATTCGCCGGGGCGAGACTGGGAGGCCAAGTTATAAATCTCATCGGGCTTGCTATCCTGAATGGCCGACACAATGTCAACCCCTTCTGACATTTCACCAAACAAAATCTCTACTTGACCCGCCAAATGGCTGGCATTATTCTGCCGGTACCAGCTTTCTTGCCGTGCCAAACCGAAAACCCGGTATCCTTTTTCAAGCAACAATTCTGCAAGAAACGAACCATCCTGCCCGGTAATGCCTGTAATCAAAGCTCTCTTCATGTCACCAACCGTTGTTTTGGAGAAGCTAACGCTTCTTTGTAAAATTGCAGCAAAGCAACTGCGCTATGTTTCCAGTCAAGCATCGTTATTATCAATGCGTGCGCAAAAAAAGACCACAGCCTGCCTTGCCGGTGCCGACTTGGGATATGTCGAAACCAATGTGCATCATCATATACCAATGTTTTTGATATGGTTTCACTGCTGTTCACCTAAATAGAAATATGTAGTATAAAAGCAAAAGTTAGCAAGGCTAGAACTCAGCTAATTTCAATTGCATCGATGTAATCATGAGGCCTAATCTTCGACTGTCATTTGACAAGCCCAATTCGGCAGGCGATTTTGGATTCTTGAATTTGAATTGTATTAACAAACGCCCCTTCTTTTCATTGACCAATTCCATGGGGATCATCACCTTACGCAAAGTGTCAGATAGCGAGTCGTATTTCAAAATACTCAATTTGCGTTTATTTACGAGGACTTCGATTTCTTGAGCCGAATGTTTTACACCTAAGAAAGCATGGCCTTCGACCAATAATTCAAGATCACGATTGGTGGTGGTCGAAAGATTAAGCAAGACTATAGCTGTATCGCCATCAGACCATGTTCCCTCATTTTCCGGCTCAGACCACCCGAACAGTTGATACTTCTGACCGTTACCGCTCGATGTAAAAAATATACGCTCCATCTGGTAATCAAAGTCATGACTTCTTTCAACAGAAATACTTGCGATTGCACTCTTTATTACAAGCTCTACACTCTTTTAGATTCGGCGCGACAATTCGAAATCCATCAAGAACTCCTGCAATATCGGAAGACGCAATCTGGCTTGATGCAAATTTCCAGAACGCATCATCCTCGAAAACATAAAGTGAATCAGGGCTCAGTTCGTTGTTTATAATTGAAACTAGTGATATGTGCTCTTGCCTCCCGTTCTTTTTCCGGATTTACTCTTGAAAAATAACCAGTATTGATAGCCATTCGATGTGTGGCAGCGAAATGTGATAACGGCAGCCAATCTGTCGAGGAATTATGAGGTAGAACATAAATTATTTTTTTGTATTGACGTGCCATGTCGCTCCAAACAGGGGAGCGCATAGGCGTCGTCCATGTGGGCGAATGATCAAATTTTTCCTGAAGCATACGCCAGACATCCGTAGAATCAATAACCTGGACAAATAACATAACCCCACAAAGCGTAATTGCAGTCTACGTCTTAATCTGGTGAATAGTAAATAGAATATCGCCAGATATATCACGTAATAAACTGGCCAGAAAAACCTGCCAGATGACTCTAAACGCATTTGTTAATGGTCTCTATTATCGGCGGTAAACCGTATGAGAATATCTCATAAGGTCCAACAGCTACTTTATTCGAAATTGCATACAAGAAAAAGCCAATACAAATAGTTAGGATCGGAGTTAGTACCGGACTTATTCTTATTTTTGGTCTTGTTTTTACGTTGCGAAGTAGTTGATAACCCGCAATCAGGCCCAGCCCAAGCATGCCTAATCCCAAATAGTTGAACCCTTCATAATCACCCTGCCCCCCTTTTTGGTCGGGGAGTAACTTTGACCAGATTACCATCAGGGTCAATCAACGATAAAATATTCATGCGATAGAAGCCAAAGCCACTGGTTCCAACACCTCCACCCAACATGAAATAGCCTGCAGCCCACATAATGATTGCGATTCATACGCTGCCAGCAAAAAAATAGCTAAAGGTTTTTACAATACTAGCCTGCTTTAGCCAGCAGCGTTGAACCAAATCGGCTGACCAAATCGCCAAAACCATTACGAGCAAATAAGCATGAATAAGCGCGACAGTAGCCAGCAAAGCTATCCAGCGAAGAATGGAGAAATTATTTGAGAAGTAAAAATAAAGCCCAGCTAATAGCACCCACTGACCAAATAAAGCATAATGAACAATGCAGTCGAAAAAGACATACGGGAGCGAGTGTAAAAAATACGCTTCCGATGAGTGGCAGCCATTTATCTTGAGTGAAAAGAGAGAGCAGCTTCCAGGCGAAGAATGACTGAAGCAAAAAACAAATCAAAATCCAAATGCCGCAGTACTGAAACGTATCGGGCAGAAGTGCGTTCAGAGGCTTGAAAATAAATGCCAACAGCGGAATGGAGTCCGTAAAAACTATAGAACTGCCGATATCCAGCCCCCAATTTGGATTGGCACCTATTGGCCATTGAAGGAGTGGTGTATAACGGAAAAACTGCCATCCCAGCCAATCTTGGGCGGGATCGCCTCCCATTGCCATGAGCCAGTCTGTATATGTTGGCCAAGAATCTTGCCTCCTATGATGGAAAAGAACGCGACAAAACCAAGCAGTATTGACCACCACGCACCGCTAATTTTTTGCAAATTGTTTAATCTCATAAACCTTCACTTGTGAATCCAGGAAATTACGGTTTTAAGCATCGCCGTTGATATGCGCCAATTCCATCTCAATGCTGAAAGCAGTGAATAGCCTCCAACGCGTATAGCAAACATTTTTGCATTGGCATCTTTGTGCGGATGCTCCTCCACAACTGCATGCGCATAATTAAACAACCATTGATCTGGTACTTTGTCAAACTTCTTTTGGAGCATATCGTTAATTTCCTTATGCACTTTTACCCGAGCCCCCAAGGTTTTGTTATCTGCATATAACCTGGAGCCAGCCAATTTCTCTTCCAGGTAAGCAAAGCGCACACCAGCCTTGCCGAGCCGCAACCAGTATTCGTAGTCCATGCAGTAGTTCAGTGACTCATCGAGCAGGCCATGCTGCTCAACCACACGCCGCCGGAAAAATAGCGCTGGCTGGCAAATAAAGCAGGTTTCTTGCAGCCGCTCAAAGTTCCAGGGTTCTGTGGGATAACTTTCAAAGGCCTTGTCATCAAGATCGATGTGGTCTGCCATGCCATAGACCACGTCAACTTCCGGGTTGGCTTTAAAATAGGCCAGCACTCGTGCAATCGGCTCCGGGGTAGTAGATATCGTCAGAGTTCAGCCAGCCGATAATCTCGCCATCGGTGGCGCGAATGCCTTGATTGACAGCATCGGTTTGCCCCTTGTCTTTTTTTGATACCCAACGTACCGGTGGCCTGAATCGTTCGAGTATTTCAACTGTGTTGTCGGTACTGCCACCGTCGAAGATTACGTGTTCAATTTCCAAACCTGGCTCAGCTTGACAGGCGACACTTTGCAGCGTGCGTTCAATGAATTGCCCTTGCTGATAGGATGGTGTAACGATACAGACTTTCATGCATACCTTCCGGGTGTATTTTAAAATCGATAGAAATGGTTCATAGGTTTTATAAGTCATTCCTATTGTTTCGGTTACACACCCCTAAGAACGGTAGTTTTTATCATCTTAAACATAGCTCAAGGTTTAAGTCATGACTTTAAGTTTGAACTATCCTGAGATATTTCAAACCCAAGCCCAATTGACGATAATCATCGGAATAACCAACTTCTTCAGGACTTAAAGGGGAATTGAAAATAATATCAAGCTCTGATATGGGTTGATCAAAGTTCTAGCACCAGAAACAGTCTGCCTCCTGTCCATTCAGGAGAGATGACGTTATCTATATTTCCAATACGTAAAAAGGCGCCACTTTGTAAAGTCGGTGGAAATACATGAAGGCATTCCAGCGTCAGATCCACCTTTCCTTCGAGTGGACGATCAAATTTTATAGTCGCAAATTTACCATCCGTCCAACAACCCCATGGCTCTGATGAGAATCCATCAATAACCGCTTCGAACTCGCTATTATTAACTTGGCTAAAATCCAAATAAAGTTCCGACGGATTTACTAATATAAACTTTTTCACTATATTATGAAAAATATTGTTTTCTAATTGGCTGTACTATCAGTTTTGGATATCGCCAAAGATACTTAAACCAAACAGCAAAATTTTTCATTTCCAACGACGCTCAGGATGGAGCTAACCAGCATCGGTTCAAAATATTTCTCAATTGCGGCTGGGTTCTCGCTATGTTTCTTGCAGGTGCTTATCCATTCTTCGATACATTTTGCTTGATTTTTCCATGACAATCCACCACGCGCGATAATATGAAGAAATTATCGGGGAAACGAAGAATTTCTTTCCTTTTGCGCGCATTCTATACATAAAATCTTGAGCTGCAACTATCTTGTAATTGGTATCAAAGGGATATTCTTTCAGAAGTCCGGTGCGCATCAAGGTTGCCTGATAACATGGGATCCCCGTTAACCAGCTACTTGGCAGGCTACCCTGACGCAGCTCTGACCAAGTGTTCTCAAAAGATCTAACACGGTGAACCTCTTCCACTCCCTTCGCTGAAAAATAGATGTGGTGGCCAACAATAAAGTCAACATCCATGGGAGGGTTGCCAAATAATTGACGCAAACTTGAAGTGGAGCAAAAATAATCGCCTGCATTCATGAACAATATCCACTGCCCTCTTGCTAAAGACGCTGCGCGATTCATTGCATAAAAGGGCCCCTCGTCCACGCATGATTCCCAGTAGTCCAGTGTGCTATCAAGCGCTCGAAGGCTCAATAAGGTGCCATCGTCAGAGGCGCGCGTCAATCACCAGCACCTCAAACTTCTCCATATCCTGGCTTAAAATACTTGACAGTGTAACCAGGAGGTCTTCACGCGCATTTTTCACCACTGTTACCACGGTGATGATGGGAGGGGCGCTGTCTGTGTCAGATTGGCGCTTGCCACCCTGATACAGGGTCTCTTGCCGATTGAACGTTGCGCTACTATTGATTGCCAATGCTTTCGGGGGCACTGCGAAATAGAACCTGGATGAGTCAAGAGAAGTTGTTGGTTGCGTTAGGAAATCGAAAAGTCTTTCTTGATCATTCATCCAGCGTTCATAGCCAAAGAAAGCGATTTCGCGTGCGCGACGTCCCATAGCTTTATGGTCATCCAAATTACCTAGCGTCAGGGAAGAAAGTTTACCGGAACGGTAAAGAAATCCATTAACTCCATCAACGATGTACTCATTCATCGTTGGTGCATCATTGGCAACAACCGGCATCCCCATCGATAGTGCCTCAATGAATGACATCCCAATGCCCTCGTCTATTCGAGGAGCAAAATACAAATTTGACTGAGCAAGCGGTCGTACAGATCGTTTTGTCGTTCAAACCATGTGGAAATATGTATATTATGGAATTTCTGTTCCTCCTGTGAGGGTAGCACAGCATCACCCTCTCCAGGGTCTAACGCACAATGCAGGCTGAACGAGTCCATTTGGCATGTACCTAGAAGCTTCGCAATTTCATGCCAAGAAGGCTCTTTACGCCTTTGCCATAGAAAACCACGTCGACTGGAGTAATCGGTAATCTCCGGTAACAATTGAGGATTCAGGTAATACTGAAAATAAGAGCTATATCTATGCCCGTGGCGCTGAATTCGTTCGTGAAGGTGACTACTAAAACATAAAATCTTAGCTGAACTGAGCGATCTCCATTGGTCTGGGTATAGATCTTTTGCACTATCATACATTGGAACAATCAAGAGATTCCGTAGGCCGAGTTTTGCGGCTTGTATTGCGACTTGCTCTAACTGCCACACAACTACCAGGTCATAGCCATTCGCATCCGACAGATCGGCGCTAGCGCCACCAGGCTTCCAGCTCTCATCCCATGAAAAACTGACTGTTCCGAATTTTTGTAAGCAACTCAATAAAGAATGCTGACGATTTCGTTTTTTGATGAAATGAATGACCAATGAATTTTATTTGCATAATCTATGTAATTGTTTTTTGTTATTTTTTATGCATTGGATAGTTCTTGGCTTATCAAACGAATATTTCGCCAAACACCTTATAACTCCGTTCCAGCAACCATTTAGGCGCATGCTTCCAGTTCCCCTCTTTGGAAAAGAGGGAGTTAGGGAAGATTTTATTTGATAAATCCCCCTCAATCCCCCTTTTACAAAGGGGGAGGTGAATGCTTACATTCAGCCAAGTATGTCCCATCCTGTGCGTTTATCCGTAATCAACGCTCTCTTCATGTGCCTACCTGCCGTTTTGGAGACGCCATCGCCTCTTCGTAAAGTTGCAGCAAAGTAGTCGCACTGTGCTTCCAGTCAAATTGCGCGGCCTGAGTTAGCGCAGCTTTACTTAATTGATCTCTTTCCAGCCTGTTCGCGGCCAGCCGAAGCATCGCTCGTACCCAGCCTTCGGTATCTTCCGGGGCGAGGAGTATAGCCGCATCGCCTGCCACTTCAGGCATCGAAGTGGAGTTCGAAGTCAGCGTCGGCGCACCGAACTGCATACCTTCCAGAACGGGCAATCCAAAACCTTCAAATAGCGAAGGGTAGAGGTTGGCGTAGCAATTCCGGTAAAGCCAGATCAATTCATTATCCGATACATAGCCGGTCATCACGATTTGAGCGTCAATTCCCAACTCACTCAAATGTTTCTGAAAATCCTCCATCAGCCAGCCTTTACCCCCCGCCAATACCAGCGGCATAGGCGCTCCTCCCAAAGCCAGATAGCGGGCATACGCTTCAACGAGACGGCGCAGGTTTTTCCTGGGCTCAATGGTTCCCACGTTCAACCAATAGCCCCCGGCGGGTATGTCATCGAGTGCCTTTGGCCGCAAACCCTCCGCAGATGAATCTGAAAAGCGCGAACAGGGGTAAATCACGCGGATGCGTTCCTCGGGAAAGTGGGGGAACACTTTTAAATAATGCGCCCGTGAAGCCTCTGAAATAGCAACCACCCAGTCCGCCGCTATCGCCGAGCGGAATACCCCGTCAAAACAGCTCACCCGATTTGCCTCGGTTGTCCAGGCGGGTTCGACCGTAAAGCCCATATCGTAGAAAGTATAAATCAGACGGCTCGAAGTCAATTGTACAGGGCACCAGAAATTGTTGGCATGCACGATATCCGGCATTCCCAGAGAGGCTTCCGCATCAGACCCTGTCCAGAATTCACGCGCACTTTCTAGCGAGAGATGCCTTGGTCCGTAATGTACGTCCTGACCATAATAGTTTATAGGCATCTGTGAATCAAAATAGTACTCTCCAAAACTTGGGAAGAGCAAATAACGATGCTCCGGAGCAAGTTCAAGCATTGCCTTTATCAACGCATGGGCAAAATAGCCGCAGCCTGCTTTGCTTGAACCGGTTTGGGAAATGTCAAAGCCGATGTGCATAAATTAAGTTTTCTCCGTAATTTTGTCGTTATTAATTTTTTTAATAAATACCTCACCAAACGACTCAAATACGTGATGGGCCATGTTTCTTGAAACACATTTATTCCAGCGTAATGCTGCCAGAAAACTTCTTATTCCCAATTCAAGCGTTATTTTATTTAATGAACGAGTTGAAGTACCCAGACGATCACTCACCACAACATGCGCATAATTAAATAACCATCGATCCGGCACCTTGCCAAATTGCTTTTTAAACATATCGTTAATTTCCTTATGCACTTTTACCCGAGCTCCCAGGGTTTTGTTGTCAGCATACAGCCTGGAGCCGGCGAGCTTCTCTTCAAGATAGGCAAAGTGCACACCGTTCGTGCCAAGACGCAACCAATACTCATAGTCCATGCAGTAGTTCAGTGATTCATCAAGTAACCCATAATTTTCCACAACCTTGCGCCTGAAGAACAAAGCGGGTTGACAGATAAAGCAGGTTTCTTTTAGTCGCTCAAAATCCCAAGGTTCAGTGGGGTATGATTCAAACGCATGTCCGTCTATATCGATATGATCGGCCATCCCATAAACCACGTCTACTTCCGGGTTGGCTTTAAAGTAGGCCACCACGCTGGCAATGGCGCCAGGGTAATAAACATCGTCAGAGTTCAGCCAGCCGATAATCTCGCCATCGGTGGCGCGGATACCCTGGTTGACAGCATCGGTTTGCCCCTTGTCTTTTTTTGATACCCAACGCACCGGAGGGTTGAAACCTTTGAGTATTTCAACGGTGTTGTCGGTACTGCCGCCATCGAAGACTACATGCTCGATTTCCGAGCCGGGTACAGTCTGGCTGGCAACGCTTTGTAGCGTGCGTTCGATGAACTGTCCCTGATTATAGGAAGGCGTGACGATGCTGATTTTCATGCGGAATCCTTCTTCGGGAAATAATTCGATATATTCGCCATCGGCGCGAACGATGCTGCATCGTTACATCCAACGTTTATGTGTTTGCTGTGGGGGCGTTGTATGTTAAGACAATGTCCGGTTCAGTCATCAGCATAGATGCCGGTCAGGTGATTCTCATGGTTTTCGTTTGCAAGTGCGCATTGGAAGAGTTCCCAATATTCCCTGGCCATTCGCGTGGAGTCAGAAAATTCGATAGCTCGCCGCATTCCAGCTTCAATGAGCCGCACACGCAGTTCTGCATTCTCAATCAGAGAAATCATGGCTTGGGCAATCTGGGTTGGAACGCGCGGGTCGAAAAGAATGGTCGCATCGGCAGCTACTTCGGGAAGAGAAGTCCTATTGCTGCATGCCACCGGAACACCTGTAGCCATGGCCTCAATGACAGGCAAACCAAAGCCCTCGTAAAGCGAGGGGAACACCACACCTGCGCAATTAGTCACCAGGGTAGCCAACTCGGTGTTGGGTATATATCCAGGAAAAATTATCCGATCACCCAGATTCATAGAGCGTGCCGCTTTCATCACCCATTCTTGACGCTCCCCTGGCGCACCGGTGCAAACCAGCTTGATATCCGCCGCCAATCCTTCATGACATGCCATACCGAAAGCAGTGAGGAGCATTTCGTGATTCTTGTGCCGCCAGAAATTAGCGGGATAAATCAGGTATCGCTGAAGTGTAAGTTTAAGACGATCCAATATGGCCCTGTCGTGCTCGGTTACGGGTACGATACGTTGCGCCATGCGCAGGTGGATAGTGCGTATGCATGCTGGGTCAAGACTGCCATGAGCAATGGCGGAGTCTCGTGAGTAGTCGGAAATGGCGGCAAGCAACGTTGCTTTGCGGCAAGCTTCGATAAAAGTACGGTCACGGTGAGCGACATCTTCTTCTGTAAAAAACTGTGGATAGGTTTTGTATTGCAGATCGTAAATTGTGCAGACTGCCGGAATACCCAATTCAAAATAAGTCGGCGCGGTAAAGGGACAAAAGAGCAGATCAACACTCATGTCGTGCAACAGCGCGTTGGAACCGGTACGCTTCAGTCTCGTCTTCAATTTATAGCTCAAGCGGCTAATGAAGTTGCGCAGCCTCCCGGGCAAGTGCTGCAAAATGCGCGAGGCAAGGCCCATCGAACGTGGGGGTAGGGAATTTGTTACTGCGGAACCTAAGACCATCAGGCGCCGCATGTTGGGCCGATCCAATGTCGCCAGTTCTTCATGCGATGCAGCTTGCGTGAGCAATACAAATTGAGTTTGGGGTGCCATTTCAGCCAGGCGATGCAGTAATTCGAGCACAAAAATCTTCGCGCCCCCGTTCTCTCCGCCGGGGAGAACGGGGGTTAAATCCACCGCGATAGTGCTGAGTTGTTTATTCATTGGGTTTCCCAGCCTGTTCTCTTAATTTGTCTACTTCCGGCCAACTTGAGAATTTAGTCAGCCAACGAAAGCCCGTGCGGGCAAACAAATTCTTTAAATCTGCCTGCAATTCTTGCAGCATCCTTGTAAGCGTCTGGATATATTTTAATTGCGCTGCCCGGGCAGATTCTGATTCTTGAAATTGCTGAGTTAACTTCAGCTCGCGTTCGCGCAATTCCAGCAAAGCCAAAGCAAGCCGTCCGTTTGGCTGTGGACAGCAGAGCCGACTCAATCTGTTCAGGTGTATTAGTTTGAAGCGGTACCCGGCTTACCGCAAAAAACATGTCGTAGTGGCCGAAAATCGCGGGTTCAAATTGGATATATTCGGCACCTAGTTGCTGGAACAGGCGGGTGACCGAACTGATCACTGAAGAGATAAAGGTGCTCGCCGGCCTTAGAGTTGCTCAAGAAAGGCGCCCTTTGTTTCCACTAATGCCGTCGTAATTCATTTCCTCCTTGAATTGCGGCGTCTGGATGAGCAGCAGGCCGTCCGGTTTCAACAGTTTCAGGCAATGGGCCATCGTTGCGGCGGGGTCTGGCAGGTGTTCCAGTACGTCCATCAAGGCAATGACATCGAGACTGCCTGGTGCGATGTCGAGGTCTTCGACCGGACCAACAGAAATCGGTACGCCAAATGTCTTCTGGCCGAATTCAACGACCCAAGGACTCATTTCAACTACCGGCCGCATCGTATCCTGCCTGCCGTAGCAGAGCGACAAAGCTACCGTGGGAGCAGCCCAGTTCCAGCACCTTGGCCGATGGTAAGCAGTATTTGAGTAGTGTTTTCAGCCAATGCAGATTACGTTCGGTGAGGTCGTTGCGGGCGCGGGTGTAAATGTCGGCGTAACCAAAATCCACTTGCTGATGTTCCAGCCAATATTTCTTGCCGTAAAAGTCGGTTTCGTCGTCGCGCACCAGGAGTTGCCCGGGCGGCATGTCCTTAAGATACACCAGAGTTCTGCAGGCACGGCATTGACCGTAACCGGGACTAAAGGGAAGAAGGCTGGCATTGCCGCACCAGCACACTCGGGTGGTCGATATAATTATCATTCTAGCACTCTTGTTAGCATTTTTCCGGGCAAATCGGCTACGCCATGGTGAGTCATAACTGAAACTCCATTTTTCATTGCGGGGCCGACAGAAAACGACCCCGCATCTGCAATATGGCAAATCCGCGTACATTTGGCTTCCATTTCCTGATGCGATATTTCCTCTCGATGCGCCCAAATATAGTTAGAGACAGAGACGAGACCTATCTCGAAAAGGTATTCGCTTGGCCCAATATTGAGTTTAATTTCATGGCGGCACAATACCTTGGATCCCGCTCCCAACGACTCTGAAACATCATTTTCGAATTGCCAGCTATTCTTCCCATGGACAATGACCCCCCGATCATTTTTAATAACGATGCCGCATATGGGTACGCCAATATCTGCTGTAAGTTCGTATTCGGAGTAAAAAACTGCCAAATCACCCTGGCGGAAGCTAGTGCATGGCTGCCCGGCCTCGTTGCAAAGGGCTAGCCCAATGCAGCGAGCCTGACCGTTGCTGACCTGAGACTTGTTGCTCAGGTCGATAAAAGCCTCGGGTGGGGGGCGATCAATTGGAGAGGTGTTGGTACTGGACTCTATGGCTGGACGTGAAGCTGTTTGTCTTGGCTGTGCGTCAAACAAACGTGTTCCAGTTTGGTGTAAAAGATAGTAGTGCTTGGCTGCTTCGGAAGATGGCCCAATAAATCGCTGTGTGCCATGATCCAGCAAGATGGCCCGTTGACAGTATTGTTCGATTTCCGGCATAGAGTGCGAGACCAACAAAATTGCGGCACCAGAGTCGCGGAGTTGCTCCAGGCGGGAATAACACTTCTGCCGGAAGAATACATCACCGACGGCCAGAGCCTCATCGATTATGACAATTGAGGCATCAATATGCGCTTGCACGGCAAAGGCCAGGCGCACGAACATTCCGCTGGAATAGGTCTTGACGGGTTGATCAATAAACTCGCCAATGTCGGCGAACTCGACGATCTGGTCATAGCGGGCTTCGATTTCTTTTTGAGTGAGCCCGAGAATGCGCGCATTCAGGAAGACGTTATCTCGTCCGGAAAATTCCGGGTTAAACCCGCTGCCCAGTTCCAGCAGCGCGGCAATACGGCCTTTGACATTCGCATGGCCACTCGTTTGTGCCAAAGTTCCTGCAAGGATTTGAAGCAAAGTACTTTTACCGCTGCCGTTACGGCCAATGATACCGAAAGTTTCTCCGCGCTTCACCTGAAACGAAACATCGTGCAATGCCCAGAATTCGCGAAAATAACTGGGCGGGTTACGATGCTTCGATATTCCCAGGACTACGCCTGCACGATTGGCTGACTGGTATAAACGGGGCAGGACAAGCTGCTTCAATCTGTCTCGGGGCGTATTATAGATTTCGTAACGTTTGCTCAGGTTACGAACATCGATGACGATTTCATTCAGAGGACATCGGCAAATCCTCGACGCGATTTCTGGAACCACCAGTAACCGAGTTGACAGACCGATACGCCAATGGCCAAACTGATCGCCCACAGATCCCATTGAAGTGGCTTGTCCCACAGCATCAGGTCACGTAGCTGAATGATGGGAAGGGTAATCGGATTCCACATCAGGAGCGCCTGATAGGCTTCGGGTAGCGCATCGATGGGGTAAAAAACCGGGGACAAGAAAAGCGCGACGGTGGTGACCATGCCCATGGCCTGAGAAAGGTCTCGAAGGTAAACGCCGAGCGAGGCGAAAGCCCAGGAAAAGCCCAGTATCATCAAAATCAGGGGGAGGAGAATTATAGGGGTGAGTAATACGCCGATATGAACAGTCACGCCAGCCAGCAGGCAAAAAGCAAGGAGAACACCGAAGCTGACGAGAAAATGCAATAAGGCTGAGAACAATGCCATCCACGTCAGTATTTCGAGTGGAAATACTACTTTTTTGACATAATTAGGGTGGCTGGTGATTAGGCTTGGCGCTCGGTTGAGACACTCGGCGAAAAGACCGTGAATGATCATTCCCGAGAAAAGCACAATGGCGAATGCAACCTTGCTTTCTTCACCCGCCCCCCATTTGGCCTTAAAAGCCACACTGAAAACGACGGTATAAATGGCTAGCAGCAACAAGGGGTTGAACAAAGACCAGACGACGCCCAACATTGAGCCTTTATAGCGCCCGATAAAGTCACGCTTAACCAGTTCCCAAAGCATTCCCCGGTGCCGCAAAAGGCCGCCAAGCATCGCAACTGGCGTGGCAGGGTGATGACTACTCATTTTGTAAGGCACCCAAACAAGCTATTAAATATCATTTACCAAAGAATTATTGGAATCAATCGCACGAAGGTCCTTTGGATATTACTTTGCTGTCTATCTAAAGCTAAATAGAGCAACGAGTTATACGAATTTTAAAAGTATACCTCACGAAATGGAAGGGAAGCAATTAGAATGACTCATTCAGCCTAGTCCTTTAGTTAATTTCCGCCAGCAAATTTGGAAAAATACACCCGAACAAAAAAAACGCAACATGCTTGTCAAATGCCATCTCAAATAGTTGAAATTCTGGTGGCTGCTCCGGCGTGCCTGATGAACGACTCTGGCAGCTGGACATAAAACCACTTCATAGCCTTGCAACCGGAGTCTGGCGCATAAATCGACGTCTTCATAGTAAAGAAAGAATTTTTGATCAAATCCATTGACTTGCTTGAATAGTTCACACGGGAATAACATGAACATACCACCTACCCAGTCGGGGAAAATCGGCTCATTTTTTACAACATAATCGCTACCTTTACATTTTCCGAATGCCTTGCAAAGTATTTTGAATGGAGTGGGGAAATAACGGGCGCTATCTTCCATTTCACCTGCCTCGCCTAGCACAACTGGGGCTACCACACCAACGGAAGAATCTTGCAGGCACGAAAGCAATGCCGGAAAAGGATCCTCATTAAGCCGAATATCGGGATTCATCACGCAAAAAAACTGCCCTGTTGCATGCGCAAATGCCTGATTTTGATTGGCAGCGAATCCAAGCGGCGTTGTGTTATGAATAATCCGAACCGGAAATCCAATATCGTCTAATGTAACAGACAGCGTTTCATCCAGATTAAGCGTGAGAATAAACTCAAGCGAAGTAGCACGGCAATATTTATTGATGTCATGCAGCAGATTGTCAATTAAATCCATTTGCTTGTGACTGATAACAGAAACGGAAATTATAGCGGTGCTCCCTGTAACTTTATTTTCATTGAACTTACCTCTCTTTTGCACATAAAACGACTCATTGATTGGCAGTTAACAACATTAATAATTCTCGCCAATTACTGACAAAAGGTGATTCAGGCGAGGTAGTAACTGCACCGGAAAAATTAAACGTCCCATCCATTAAGGATTTCATTTTATTAGCCAATCCTTTGGCATCATAGGGGTCGATAAAACTGACTTTATCATAGGTACCCACTGTCTCATGAGCATAGGGAAGCTCCGCGATTAGCAAAGGTTTACCCAGTGCCTTGGCTTCACTGATGGGTAAACCCCATGTCTCAAGCCGGGACGGAAATAGTACGCAATCACTTTCATCATATTGACTTATCATTTCCTTTTGATTTTGTCTGCCTATGAACGCAATACCATCAGTGTCGGCATAACGCTTGATTAGATTAGCCGCATACTTGTTTTCACTACCATCTATTGTTAACCGAGCCTCAAATCCTGAAATGCCAGCTTGGTTCAGTTGCTTCGCCGCCTCACAGACAAGCTCAATATTCTTGAACACTCTGGACAGGGTAGGATAAAAAAATACAAATTTATCATCGCTATTTTTCTGCCTTGGCATTTGATGTTGTTGAAAAGAGATAACAGGATGGGCGACTATTACATTCTGTACGGCAAATAAGCGCTTGAATTCTTGACGTAGCCATTCTTGTTGAACAATAACATACTTATTACGCCGTATGCCTATTCCATATAGGTAGCGATAAAAAAGATTGAACATTAATAGGGTTGGCTCTAACCAAGCCTCGCATAGTGAGACTTTATAAAATGGGGCAGGATTATGACAGTAAACAGCTTGACGAGGCGCTTCCACCCAAGCAGTAATATCGTGCAATGACAACCAAATATCAGGCTTTATAATTTTAGAGAGCTTTCTGAAATGCCACCACTCGTAGTAAAGCCGGATGAACCATGATCGCTTGGCCAGAGGAAATTCAAGACAGGTAACTCCTGATGTTTCAATTAACGATACCTTATTTACCAATACAATAATTTCCCAATCATTGCCTAATAATTCTTTAGCAGCAGCAACACAATCACGAAGCACAGTAAGCGGTCCGCCTTCAACTAGATTAACGGCCGAAATTACAAGTTTTTGTTTTATTTTCGTATCCATCTAATCTATGTTTTTGTCCAGTAGCATGGCCGCCCCGTCATTCTCCTGCCTAAATCAATCAGTTTTCTCGTCATCTGCTCGCCTATTGAATTCCATAATAGCAATCGAATATATACCCTTACCATAGCCATAAACCAAACCCAGCCTGGTAAGAGTTGACCATGAATTCGTTGAGCACGCCTCAACTCCCGCATTGTCAACAAAGTATTGGCGGGTTTACTACTAATGCCGCCTTGCCGCATCGCAACAATAATTATGTCAGGAATAAAGACAGCATCAGCCGTTTTTAACTCACGTAACAGTAATTCGTAATCGCCTGCTATGTGGAAGGACTCATCAAATTTACCGTTTTGTTCAAACAGGCCGCGCCGGTGCATTACTCCTTGATGATAAATACACATAACCTGTTTAAAACGATCCTTTATTTTCTCCCAGGGCTCGCCGACGGAATATAGATTTTTTCCGTCTGAATTGATTAACATGATTTGTCCATAGGCAACATTGATACTGGCAGGAAGCTTTTCGAGTTGCTTGGATATTCGCTCTAATACTTGCAAATTCCAAAAAAAATCATCTGCACCAAGAAAGCAAATCCATTCCCCTTGAGCGTGCGTCAACCCCTTGTTCCAGGCATTGTAAATGCCTTGATCAGGCTCAGAAACCCAATAACTAATCTGCTCTTGATTTAACCTCAGCAAATCGACCGTTCCGTCATTCGAGCCACCATCAATAATGATGAGCTCTTTGTTTGGATAGGCTTGCTTGGCAACACTGTCGATGCATTGTTGCAACGTTTTGGCACCGTTAAAAACAGCGACGATAATGGAAATTAAAGGTGCGGACTCATGGCTCATAGCTTCATTTTACATATATGCGACGCTCGTCGGGACTAATCCGCAACATAGTTATTGAGAAAATCTGTATATGCCCTTGTTAATCCAGCCAGTAAAGAGGTCGGCGCAGACCATCCGAGTTTATTCAGGCGAGCTACATCCATCAATTTTCGCGGAGTGCCATCAGGTTTTGAGGTATCAAAAATAATTTCACCTTTATATCCCACCACCTGCTTTACCAGTATAGCCAGATCACCAATGCTAATATCGTTACCAACTCCAATATTCACAAGCGGAGGTTCAAACTTTCCGCTCACGTTCTCATCACTGCCCAGCAACAGGTCAAATGAGTTATTCGGCAGATTCATCAGATAAATACAGGCATCAGACATATCTTCGCTATAAAGAAACTCCCGCTTGGGCGACCCTGTACCCCAGACAACCACTTCTTTTGAATCGGCTCGCATGGCCTCATGGAACTTGCGAATGAGTGCCGGAATAACGTGACTATTCTCCAAATGATAGTTATCTCCAGGGCCATAAAGATTAGTCGGCATGACCGCCAGATACTTTGTGCCATATTGCCGGTTATAACTCCAGCACATTTCAATGCCCGCAATCTTGGCCAGTGCGTAGGGACGATTGGTCGGTTCCAGCGGGCCGGTAAGCAAATACTCTTCTTTCATCGGCTGAGGTGCCAACTTGGGATAGATGCAGCTGGAACCGAGGAACATCAATCTTGTGACGTTGTTCTTGTAAGCGGCGTGAATAATGTTTGTCTGAATGGCAAGATTGTCGCGAATGAACTCGGCAGGATAGCTGTTATTGGCCAATATGCCACCGACCTTGGCAGCCGCCAAAAATACGTAGTCAGGCTTTTCCTGAGCAAAAAAAGCCTCTGTGTCGGCTTGATCGGTGAGGTCAAGTTCAGCATGAGTGCGCAGGATCAAGTTGGTAAATCCAGCCGACTTGAGATTTTTCATGAGAGCTGAACCGACTAAACCGCGGTGCCCGGCAATATATATTTTGGAATCTTTATTCACAGGTTATTTATCTCTACTCGTGGTAATCATAAGCTGCATAGCCGTGCTCTTTAACCAGTTCATCCCGCTTTGCAGACTTAAAGTCTTCGCGCACCATTTCGGTAACCAGTTCCTGAAAACTGATTTGAGGTACCCAACCGAGCTTCTCTTTTGCCTTGGTTGGATCGCCCAATAGAGTTTCCACTTCGGTAGGGCGGAAGTAACGCGGATCAACTTTGACGATTATCTTGCCGTCCGCATCCGTACCGATTTCGTCTACGCCTTCGCCCGACCAGGTGATCTGAATATCTAATTCCTTGGCGGCAGTATCGACAAACTGGCGTACACTGTACTGTACTCCGGTAGCTATTACAAAATCATCGGGTTGATCCTGCTGTAGCATGAGCCATTGCATTTCGACATAATCACGGGCATGGCCCCAATCTCGCAGAGCATCCAGATTACCAAGATAAAGGCAGTCTTGCAGGCCCAATTTAATGCGAGCCAACGCACGCGTAATCTTGCGTGTAACAAAGGTTTCACCGCGTATGGGTGATTCATGGTTAAACAGAATGCCGTTACAGGCATACATTCCATAAGCCTCACGGTAATTGACCGTAATCCAGTAGGCATAAAGTTTTGCCACTGCATAAGGACTACGTGGATAAAAGGGTGTAGTTTCCTTCTGGGGAATTTCCTGTACTAAACCATAAAGCTCGGAAGTAGAGGCTTGATAGAAGCGAGTTTTTTTCTCCAGGCCAAGCAGGCGAATAGCCTCCAGGATACGTAACGTACCTATTCCATCGGCATTGGCTGTATATTCAGGGGTGTCAAAACTTACCGCTACGTGGCTCATGGCAGCAAGGTTATAGATTTCATCCGGCTGTACTTGCTTAATAATACGAATCAGGTTGGTAGAATCAGTCAGATCGCCATAATGCAGGATGAAGTTTTTGTTCTCAACATGAGGGTCTTGATACAGGTGGTCAATACGGTCAGTATTAAAGAGGGATGCGCGTCGTTTAATGCCATGGACTATATAGCCTTTTTTCAACAGTAACTCGGCGAGATAAGCGCCGTCTTGACCTGTGACGCCTGTAATGATTGCAACTTTAGTCATATTATTAATTTCCTTTGGAACTTTAAATTCTTTATGCGCTATTTTAATAGCGATGAGTCATAAAGCATAATGGTTAATTATTGTAATTTATCCGATGAGGCACCTTTGCCAAATCAATGCACCCCGTTTTTCTTAAAACGCTGAATAAGCTGTGATGTGACGCCTCTATTGACCACTCGTTTTCCGCATACAATCGCGACCAAACTCGCATATCTTTCAGTCTTGTTCGATCATGATAAGCGTTTAGAATTGCGCCTTCAAGTGAATCCGCAGAAACTTGATCGGCCCAATAGCCGGTAATTCCCGGCACTACGGCATCCCTGACGCCCGTTATACCAAACCCGATACTGGGAATACCGCAGGCCGCAGCTTCTAAAAAGGACTGCCCCAGTGTTTCTTCGACGCTCGGCCCAACATGCACGTCAGCTGCGCTATAAGTTGCAGCCAAAATAGCAGGATCAGTGACATAACCCATATAAGTCGTCTTAACTCCCTCTATATTCAGTTTTACATCGGCATAGCCCAAGATTATTAGCTCTAAATCCGTGAGGTTAAGGTGACTTATGGCCCTAACCAATAAGTCGCCTCCTTTACGCTGATCACCCAAAGTAGTTGAACTAAATACAATAACAAATCTATCCAGGTTTATACCTATTGCTTTACGGGCTATGTCTTTTGACAAAGGACGATATATTTGTGTAGGAACGCCCAGACGAATTTGCTCCACAGCACAATGACTGACTTGATGGCTTGTACTCATAGTCTTTCTGGCAAGCTGAGCCGTCCAGAGTGAATTTGCGAGTAGCGTAGGTACCTTTTCAAGCTCAAAACATAAAAACTTGTCTTTCCAGGCGTCAGCGATTTTGCTCGGCTTAAGCGCCGGATATTCTTTGTAGGTCTCACAGCTTGCATCACAGCCAGACAAATACTTTTCACATTGACCCGGATAGGTGCAACGTCCGGTTAGCAGCCAGAAGTCGTGCAAAATCCAATAGGTAAGAAATTTTTTTGTAATTTCCCTCACCAGTTCTAGAGATTGCGGATTAGCGCCATGAATATTGCCAAAAATCACTAAATCCGGCTTATATTTTTTTATATCGCTGACGACTTTCTGCTGGTGAGCATAACTTTTCAGGATAAATAGCTTGACTTCATGACCGGCCATTTTAAATCCGGACGCTATTCGTGCATGCGCTATGCCTGCCCCAAACTGGCCCCCATGATCATTAATCATGGCTACTTTCAGATGCCTGGAAAAATTAACTGCTGGACGCTGGCTACCATGCAATTTAATGCCCACATCGGCAGCAAATTGATCCCGCACGGTAATCAATTCAGCCTTGAATTTGGACGGATCGGCAGTTTTCTGGTTCGAATGCACTCGAAATCTCGCCAGCGGCCTACCGATGATGTGAATATTTGCACCACAATGTGCGAAACGGAGCCATAATTCATAATCCATGCTGTAATAAAGATCTTCCCTGACCTGTCCTCCGGCCTTGTCCCATAGTGCTTTAGAAAAAAAGACTTCTGGCTGATAAAAAAACTGGCCCGCATTCCAGCCGTTATCCAAATCAAGAATATCCAGTAAAGGTAAAGGGCCATCTGCACATGCCGTCATATGGCGATTGATTAAAACATCATTCTTGTAGACTTCACATATCCCCGATACCATATCTGCGGAAGATGTCGAGAAAGCCAACGCCACAGCCGCCAATGCACCGGGGGCAAGACGATCATCGCTGTTTAGCCACGTAACAATCTCACCCGTGGCAATGGCAAAGCCCTTGTTTATTGCATGGCTTTGTCCACGATCGGCTTCGCTAACAACATAAGCTAGCTGATGTTTATACTGATTAAGTACATCAATTGTCGAATCTGTTGAGCCCCCATCAATAACTATGTGTTCTATATTCGGATAACCTTGATTAAATACGGAAAGAATAGTTTCCTCAATAAAACTACCCTGGTTATAAGAAGGCGTGATAATTGATATTTTTGGCCAAGGCTTGCTATCTGGCAATGTGTTGGGCAAATCAATCTGCTTGTCATGCTGATCCAAGGTTAGTGAAACTTGTTTTTTTACCGCAATATATTGATACCATCGGCGACGCAAACCTTTAATTACTCGGTTAGGGGTTAGTTTCATGATGCAGTTTTTATAATTGTTATTTAAACTTATTAAGTAGCCATGCTTTACCCGTACCTAAGTAAAAATATGTTCGAACATACAAAAACTTAATAGCAGTTAAAATTTTGTACAAAAGACGTCTAATGAGCGATAGCCTCATAGATGCGGGTACGGTTATCCAGTAAGTAAACCAATCGCTCTCTGTACGCCATCCTGTTAGCGGGGCTGTTAAGTAAATTGAGCTAGTAGATAACGAAGAAATATTCAGTGCTTGAAAGGCGCTTTTTTGCGAATCAATGATGTGATCGATTTCACGATAATAGCCATTCCTATCTTCAGAAAGTTGACCTTGAAGACGACGATGAAATCCCAACACTGCCCGCATTGTTATTAGTTCATTGTATTCTGCAAAACGTCTCCATAGATCCCAATCACCGGCAAGACGCAATTGCGCATTCAAACCGCCTGCTTTCTGCCACAAACTAGCACGCCAGAATGTTCCTTCTTGTTGAAGAAAGGGTAGTGTTCTACCATCATAACGACCTTGCCTTAAATAGGTTCGTGCGAAAGCACAAGGACTATCTCTGACATCGACAATAGTGCCGTCGCTTAGAATCAAGCATGGAAGACCTGTGACCCATTCTGATTTTTCTGAAGCATTCAAAAAGGAAGAAGTTGTTCGAATAGCGCCTGTAGCAAATTTGTCGTCAGAATTGATCCAGGTCATCAAGATGTTTTCGGGTGCAACTTCCTGCACCTTCGCAAATAATTTCTCGAAACCCTTATTAATTCCATCGTACATGGACGCATCCGGCTCCGATGACCATGAAAAATGAATTTTTGCTCGTCCCAGGAAAGCTGGTTTTGCTAATGCCATCTGTTCCCAATATTTTATGATATCCAGGGTTGTATCAGATGATTCACAATCCTGCACATGATAGAAAATGTCGAAATCTCCGTCTTGAGTGAAAATACTCAAGATAGTTTCATTAAGATAGGCTTCAGAGTTTCTGGTCGGAGTGACTATTAACACATGGGAAATATTCGTTTTCATGTCATTTCAATTCTGTAATGTTTTTATTGTTTTTATTTATTAATAGCCGGGAGGATCAGTTTATTGCAATATGAAGTCAAAAAACCAAATATTCATGCAAATTCCGTCTGTAGCTGCTTAATAACGATTGGCAACTGAGCGATACCATAAAAGGGCCATACACCCTCGTCTTTGATGAATACGTTAATGGGGCCGAGGGCTTCGTAACGATCATGATTAATGCCCATATTTGGCTGATCCGGTAAAGGCTCAGAGCAAGATAAACTAAAGGTATATGCTCCCGGTTGTACCTGCATGGCAACACTGATCTCCAGCAGAATTTTGTCACCAGCAATCATATCAGCCAATACAACGCCTATCTGACGAGTGCCTGCGGCAAAAACGAGATTATTCATGCGATCATAAAGTTCAATGCCGGCAGAGGGGTTTTGAACCGCATCGAATGCCTGGATAATCATGCGGACTTTAATCTCCGCCATCAAAAGAACATCATACCCGTATTGATCTTGTCCATTAAGTATGCTGGCGGCTATAATTCTCAATTTACCTTGACCACGATTGGAGCGAGCAGAACCAAGAATATTGTGATCCATGACTTCAGCAAACCCTTTCTCACTGAATACCGGTATCGCCTCTTTCTGTATGCGAGGAATTAACTCATTTTTATTTGAAAGATCGTAATACCGGCTGACTGCTTCCTCAGGCGCACCATTAAATTCTAAATGCCCATGATTCATAAGCAAGACACGCGTACAAATACTGCCGTACTGCTACCATGTCATGGGAGACAAACAGCAGAGTTGTTCCACTCGCCTGCAACTCGCGAATATATTTAAAGCATTTTTGCTGAAAAAAAACATCGCCTACACTCAGTGCCTCGTCAATAATAAGAATTTCCGGCTGGGAAAACACCTGAACTGAAAAGGCAAGACGAACAAACATTCCGCTTGAGTAGGTCTTGACCGGTCGATCAATGAAATCAGTAATCTCGGAAAAATTGACTATATCATTGAATCGATCATCGATTTCCTTTCGACTTAAGCCCAAAATTTTTCCGTTTAAGTAGACATTTTCTCGCCCACTGAACTCAGGATTAAAGCCGGATCCCAGTTCAAGCAATGCAGCAATACGTCCACGCACTTCTGCGGTTCCTGAAGAAGGATAAAGTGTGCCGGCAATAATTTGCAAAAGGGTACTCTTGCCGCTACCGTTACGACCAATAATGCCTACAGCCTCACCACGCATAATCTCAAATGATGCATTGTGTAAAGCAGAGAATTCAGTAAAAAAATTTCTACGCCAGCCTGCAACTATCTGTAGCAAGCGATCCCTGGGCCGCTCGTAAACATGATAAATTTTACTTAAATTATTAGCGCGAATTGCAACATCACTCATTTACAACTATTCCCATTTAAATTACGTCAGCAAAACCATGGCGAGTACGCTGGAAGCAGACAAGTCCCAGCCACGCCACCAATAGACTTACGACCGTATAAATTGTCAACTCCATCCTGTCTGGAATGATGCCTTCAAGCATAACGTGTCGTGCCTGCTGGATAACAAATGTAAGAGGGTTAAGGCGGTATAACCAAATGAATTTTTCAGGAATCATCGAAATATCGTAGAAAACCGGGGACAAAAATAAAAGCCCCGTGGTGATCAGCCCCGTCACCTGACTAATATCGCGGATATACACGCCTATAGAGCTCAATAACCAGGATAGACCCAGGATCAGAAATATCAAAGGTAACAACACAATGGGCAAATAAAGCAACTCAACATGCCATAGGCCCCGCACTGACAAGTAAAAAAGCATCCACACCATAACGTTGATGGTAAAGTGAAACAAAGCCGAACCGACTGATACCCATGGGAACACCTCAAGCGGAAACACCACTTTTTTTACAAAACTGGGATTAGAGACTACCAAGAGTGGTGCGCGATTAAGGCATTCCGCAAAAAAATTAAATACAATCAAGCCGGCAAACAATGCTAATGCAAATTCCAGGGTATTAGATGAATTGGCCCACTTTGCTTGTAAAATCACTCCAAAAACAAGGGTATATATTGCCAGCATTATCAATGGTTGAATAAAAGACCAGATAATGCCGAAAAAAGAGCCTCGATAACGACCTGATACATCCCTGACAATGAGTCCCCATAATAAATCGCGATGTCTCCAAAATGATAACAGGAGATGTTGTGGGCCACATGGGAACTTTGAGCGTGAAGAGCGTAAAACGTAATTGATATTCTGAGCCATTATATGTTTTTATTTGACTATACTGGAGTATAAACATCCGGTAAAAATTAATTATTTACAAGAGATTGGGCCAATAGCAAAAGTTGCCGGATAGTATTAGATGAAACTATATCGTGAAATCGATGCCCCAATAAAGGTTACCAGGCTACATTACATCAATAAATTCAATATTTTACCCTGATAAAGCTTGAGTAGCAAGCACTAGGAGGTTGTCCGAGAATAGAGAACTTACTGCGAAAAAGCTATTTTAGCCCGATTTTTCCGCTCATTTTCGTTAAATAGAACAACTATTCGCCTCAAATGACCAAAAAATCTAATTCAAACCGGCTTTCTCTCGCTACGACTCCCATTCTAGGACAGCCACCTAGCGCCCTCTCCAGGAGGAGAGGGCGCTAGTGCGATTGCAACCTATTGTTTTTTATTATGCAGAAATATTATGTAGATACCCAGTCTTCGGTAGAGGGTTGAGGGGATGTAAGGCTCAGGTTATTTCATGCTCGTTACTTACCTATCCTTATGGATGCATGATAACGCCTTATGAAAAATTGAAATCCCTTGAAAAATGATAAAAAACTATTTGAATCCTGGCATCACTTTTTGGCAGACACATTTATCTATTGAATATACTGCTAACAGTGAGCTTGCCGGGTTTCGCTTGATCACCGTGTAAGGCGACTCCACGGTGATTGGCTGCCAGATGCCGCACGATTTTGTAAACGTGTTCAATCTGATTGCTTGCCCCTGCTTTTTCTGCCAGCATTGCCAAATCCAGAGGTTGATCTGCGCCTTTCAAAACAGCCAGAATTTTTCGCTGTAACTCTAATAAGGTCTCAGCGGTTTTTTTTCCTGCTTCCACGCCCGGTTGATGATAAGCATTGATGTTCACCAGGGAGGCATAAAGCCCGACGGCTCGCTCGAATAGGGCAATCAGAGCGCCGACCGTTCGGGGGTTCACCTGGGAAATCGTTACCGTAATAGAATCCCGTTGATTCTCGTAAAGCGCCTGTCGGGTACCCTGTAAAAATCCGAAAAGAAAGTCACCTGACGTCGCATCGGACTCAACTTCGATGGATGCTCCGTTCCGGTCTTCCAGCACTTCTATGAAAACAGCGAAGAAATTTGCTACCCCTTCCCGCAGTTGTTGCACAAAGGCATGCTGATCCGTAGAGCCTTTATTGCCATAAACAGTAAGGCCCTGGTGTACGGTATTGCCGTCCAGATCTGTTTCTTTGCCTAGTGACTCCATCGCCAATTGTTGGAGATACCGTGAAAAAAGCAGCAGGCTATCTTTGTAAGGCAGAACTACCATGTCTTTCTCACCCTTACCATTGCCCGCGTAATACCAGGACAGCGCCAACAAAGCGGCGGGATTTCGCCTGATTTCAGGTACACGAGTGGCTACGTCCATTGCTTTTGCACCGGCTAACAGCGCTCGGACATCAATCCCAAGTAAAGAGGCTGATAATAATCCTGCCGATGACGTTTCGGAAGTACGGCCGCCCACCCAATCAAACATGGGAAATTTATCCAGCCAACCTTCAGTTCGCTCCAGCTCATCCATTTTGCTGCCTGACATAGTAACGGCAACGGCATAGGCTGGGAAGTTCAAGCCTTGTTGCTCGTATGCATGCCTCACTTCCAGCATACCGTTACGCGTTTCGGGGGTGCCGCCTGATTTACTGGTAACAATAACCAGTGTAGTGCAGAGACGGTCTTTCAGGCGGTTGAGGATATGGTCAATACCCGCCGGATCGGTATTATCGATAAAATGGATGGCCAGCGGCGGAAAATCAGCTGCCAATGCTTCATTTACGAACTGCGGCCCAAGCGCCGAACCGCCGATTCCAATGGAAAGCACATCAGTGAATTTGGGGGCTAGAGGCGGATGAATCGTACCGTTGTGAACTTTCTGAACGAAAGCTTCAATCTGATCAAGATTGTCAACGATCTCATTTCTCAGTTCTGCCGGAGCCAATTCAGGGTTACGCAACCAGTAGTGACCCACCATCCGATTTTCGTCCGGGTTAGCGATTGCGCCTTGTTCTAATGCGGCCATGTCCTTAAACGCTTGCGCAAATTTTGGCTCCAGTGCCGTCACCAGATGCTCATCAAAGCGCATCCGGCTAACATCCAGATATAGCCCCAAGTCTTCGTTAAAATAAAGCCAATCCTGATAGTGTTGCCAGAGCTCTTGAGTATTCATAATTCCTGTATTGGTGAGGTTGTAATGTTTAACGGAAAAAATATTGTATTTTCCTGCGCTGATCGCAGGTTATTTTATGAGCTGATGTTACGCAAAAAGTTATAAAATTACCACGAAAAGAACGAGGTTTTGTGTTTTTCTTCACAATCTTTATGGGTTATCGAGAACAATGAGTTTTTCATTGACTTCTAAGCAAATCATCGATTTGAATAAGGATACAAAAGAAGTCGATAGATGAATTCAGCTTCCTGAATCAAGTATATTTTGTTGATGACACCGTTACCTTTCTCTTGATTTTTTTCTGTGATTCAACGATCAAAATCAGCTAGAGTATAAACTTTGCGCCGGGCGGGTTTTGCAACTCCAGTCCCGCTTGGCAATTGGCTCTATTTTCGCTAATATGGTCCCAATACTACTTACCCAATGGGGTCATCGTTATGGCACTTACTCAAGAAGACCAGTAAATCCAGCAACTTATAGATCAAGGCATGGCAACGAGCTCTGTAGCAGCTAACGTCAGCGTACTTTATGAGCTGGATATACGTGATCGTAAGTAGTATGGATTCCCATTAATATTAATCTAAGGTCACTGTGTGAATAAATGCGAATTTGCAAACCGAATAGTGGTTCTTGATACCGAAACCACTGGACTAAATCCGCAGGAAGGGCATAGAGTGATTGAAATTGGTTGTGTAGAGCTGATCAAGCGCCGTTTAACGGGCAAACGCTTTCATGTTTATATTAATCCTGATCGAATTATTGATGAAGGCGCAATTGCAGTCCACGGTATCACTAACCAGTTTTTAGATGATAAGCCGCATTTTGAGCAAGTTGTTGAAGACTTTATAGCGTTTATCAAGGGTGCAGAGTTAGTTATACACAATGCGCCATTTGATGTCGGCTTTATTAATCACGAGTTTTCACGGCTGAAAAATATAGCCGGAACAGTCACGGATTTATGCGAGGTATTCGATACACTGGCTTATGCCAGAAAAAAACATCCGGGACAAAGAAATAGTCTGGACGCACTTTGCAAACGCTATGGTATCGATAATAGCCACCGGGATTTGCATGGCGCATTACTGGATGCGGAAATTCTGGCAGATGTGTTTCTGTTAATGACTGGCGGGCAGTCTTCGTTGCTGGATGAAGGGCAGTCAGGGTTAGATGGATCGGCTATCAGTAAGGAAGTTAAGCGTGTGTCTTCGGATCGTCCGGCATTAACAATTATTCGTTGTAATGATGATGAATTAATTGCCCATCAGCAGCGCTTGGAAGCGATTGAAAAAGCCAGTGGCGCTTGTATCTGGAGCCAGTAGTTGCAGGTATGCATATGCGTACCTTTTAACTTGTTTACCTCGTTTGTCATACTGGTAAACCGTTAATAAACCGGAGTCCAAAAAACATGTTTTTGGACTCCGGCTTTACAGTAAAGCGTGAAATGATTTGATTAAATTGAAACGCATGGGCTTAGGCAGGCTAACCCGACCACATGATTTATTCAGCTTCTTTTGGTTTTGCGCGTCTGGAAGTAGATCCCATTCTTTTTTTGCTTTTGTCCACTTTTTTAGCGGCATCATCCGGTTTTGATTTTCTAGCACTATCATCCATTCTTGATATGTTAAGCTGTTGACCGGCCACTCTGATTTTTTTCAGTTCATCAATCAACTCTTTGGGCATACCGGCAGGCAACTCAACGGTGCTGTAGTCGTCTTCAATTCGAATGCGGGCGATATGATCGCCATCTATGCCTGTTTCATTGGCAATGGCACCAACGATATTGCCTGGCTTTACGCCGTGAGCGTGCCCGACTTCAATACGGAAAGTTTCCATTTCGATAGCCGCCCCGCCTGCACCAAACACACGCTTAGGTTTGCGATCCCTTTGTGGACGATCTTCTCTTTGTGACCGATCATCTCTTTGCGAACGATCGTCTCTATGTGGTCTGTCTTCTCTGCTTTCGTAAGATTTTTTCGGTAGATTTTGCATTAACAGCGGTGTATCACCTTGCACCAGTTTAGCCAGAGCGGAGGCTATTTCTAAGGCAGTTACATTATGCTCCTGCTGGTATTGCTCTATCAGTTGAGTGAAAAAACTCAGCTCTTCTGCGGCCAAGGTATCGGTAATATTTTGTTTAAAGCGGGAAATGCGTTTGTTATTGATAACTTCTGTTGAAGGCAGGCCCATTTCTTCAACTTTCTGTTTGGTTGCTTTTTCGATATTACCCAATAATTTTCTTTCTCTGGGCGCAATAAACAAAATTGCGTCACCCGTGCGTCCAGCGCGGCCGGTTCTACCAATACGGTGGATATATGACTCGGTATCATAAGGAATGTCGTAGTTCACGACATGGGTAATACGGTCTACATCCAATCCGCGTGCGGCGACATCGGTTGCAATTAAAATATCCAGTTTGCCGTTTTTCAGATGAGCAATAGTACGTTCTCTAAGCGCTTGAGACATATCGCCGTTAATTGCCGATGCTGAATAACCCCGTGCCTCCAGTTTTTCTGCCAGTTCAATGGTTGCTGTTTTGGTTCTGACAAAAATAATCATACCGTCAAACGTTTCAGCTTCAAGAATGCGGGTGAGTGCGTCCAGCTTGTGTACACCACTAACCATCCAAAAGCGTTGGCGTATAAATTCTGCTGAGGCGCTGGTCACTTTAATGGTGATTTGTTCCGGCTCATGCAGATATTCTTGAGCAATTTTGCGAATAACCGAAGGCATGGTCGCAGAAAACAAGGCTATTTGTATGTCGTCGGGTGTTTGTTCAAGCACCCATTCCACATCATCAATAAAACCCATACGCAGCATTTCATCGGCTTCATCAAGAACCAGAACACTAAGACCATCCAGATTCAACGTGCCTTTGCGCATGTGATCCATAACCCGGCCCGGCGTGCCGACAACCACGTGAGCGCCACGTTTTAACTGGCGTAGTTGGGTGCTATAGTCCTGTCCCCCGTAAATAGGTAAAACATGAAAGCCTTTTAAATGAGCCGCATAACGCTGAAACGCTTCTGCTACCTGAATGGCCAGTTCGCGAGTCGGTGCCAGAACCAGAACCTGTGGGTCTTTTTGCCGAAGATCGATACGCGATAAGATAGGCAGTGCAAACGCCGCTGTTTTACCAGTGCCTGTTTGTGCTTGTCCCAGAACATCTTTGCCTTGCAACATGTGCGGGATAACTTGTGCCTGAATGGGCGAGGGTGTTTCATAACCGACATCATCCAGTGCTTTTAGCAGGGGTTCGATCAGTGCTAAATCACGGAAAGAGGGTAATGGTGAAACATCATTGGACATGGATTTACCTGTTTGGAGTATTTGGAATGCGCGTAGGCGCGGGGAAATGTTTGTTTATAGATTAATTATACCTCATTATATTGAATTTTGCAGTAAATTGATGGGCTCGCAGATGCCGGTAAGGCGTTGTGGCTTGAGATGGATGCTTGTACCTTTTTTATGTGTTTGCTTGTTATAATGACCGCAGTTTTGTAACCGTATCAATTCTGATCGAGAGATTTCATGATTCAAGGTAGTATCGTAGCGTTAGTAACACCGATGGTTGAAAGCGGTGCAGTGGATAAGGAGAGCCTGAAAAAATTAGTCGAGTATCACATTGCGCAAGGCACGGATGCGCTTGTTGCTGTAGGTACAACGGGTGAATCTGCAACCCTGGATGAAGATGAACACTGTGATGTTATTAAGTCTGTTGTTGACTATGCCGGCGGCAGAATACCGGTTATTGCGGGAACGGGTGCAAATTCAACCACTGAAGCGATTGCTCTGACGCGTAAAGCCAAACAAGCGGGTGCCAATGCCTGCCTGATTGTAACGCCCTATTACAATAAGCCGACTCAGGAAGGTTTGTACCTGCATTACAAAGCCATTGCTGAAGCTGTTGATATCCCGCAGATTTTATACAATGTGCCGGGACGCACCGCCTGTGACATGTTGCCTGAAACTGTTGGACAATTATCGCATATTGTCAATATTGTTGGTGTTAAAGAGGCAACAGGCGATCTGTCCAGAGTCAAAAAAATACGTGATCTAACTGGTCCTGATTTTGGTATTTATACCGGTGATGACGCTACCAGCCGCGAGTTCTGTCTGTTAGGGGGTAACGGTACAATTACCGTAACCGGTAATGTTGCCCCACGTCTGGTGCATGAAATGATTAGGGCGGCAATGTCAGGTGATAAAGAAACCGCCTTAGCCATAGACACAAAATTAGCCGCCTTGCATAAAAGTCTGTTTGTTCAGTCGAACCCCATTCCAGTTAAGTGGGCCATGGCTGAAATGGGCTTGATGGGTAAAGGTATTCGTTTACCATTAACCTGGTTGACGGAAGATTGTTTTGATGTGGTACGAAACGCAATGCGTCAGGCAGAAGTTATTCAATGAAAGTTAAAATTGGCTCGCTTTTCATGACTGCAACACTACTGATTAATTTATCAGCCTGCAGTTACATCAAAAGTTTGTTTCCTGATAAGGAAAAAGATTATCAGTACACGACTGAAATTCCTCCCCTGATTTTGCCTGAGGATCTGAAGAAAAACCAAATCCCGGGTGTGCCCAAATCGGCGCCATCTTCCTCGCCTCTTGGCGCCAATGCTGATACCGCTGTGCCGGCGGTTGCTGTTAATGAATCTGTTGAGCAAGCAGTATCCACAGCCCCGGCTATCAACAAATCGGCAGTAACGCCGCCAGCATCTGCTGCGGAAACAACGCCTGCCCCTTCGGCTGAAAGCGAGCCGGTAGTACCCGATACGGCAATTACGGTTGAACGTGTTAAATTTGATGATGGCCAAAACCGGTTACGAATTAACGTACCGTTTACCAGAGCCTGGCGAATTATAAATAAAGCATTAAGCCGAAAATCGATTGAAGTAACCGAGCGCGATCAGGAAGCAGGACTGATTACTGTGCAGTATGACCCTGATGAGAAGAAAGTCGAGGATGGATCGTACTGGGATGAAGCGGTGTTTATGTTCAGTGGAATTCAAAGCAATGAAAAGACCTATCTGCTCAAGCTGGAAGCTTATAATCAACAGACGGATATTGTTGTCGCTGATGAAGATCAGCAATTGCTCTCTGATGCAGCCAGTTTTAAATTACTGACCCTCTTGCAAGAAACTATCAAAGCAGATTTGGCAACTAAATAACTAACACTTACTGTTTTACTGACATGTTAAAAATCCCTGGAACTTCTGCTTTATCTGACTTTCGTGTAAAAAAACTATTGGCTGAATTGCAAGCGATAGAGCCCAATATCAGTGCCGTTTCAGCACGGTTTCTTCACTTTGTAGATATTGAAAATGACTTGAATGAATGTCAAATAGGGATTTTAAACCAGTTACTGTCTTATGGTTCTGCGCAATTCGTAGGCGCTCAACATTTTGAATCCCTGTTGGTTGTACCTCGCTCAGGTACGATTTCACCCTGGTCCAGTAAAGCGACAGAAATTGCCCAGCGATGTGGCTTGTTAGCGGTTAAGCGTATAGAGCGCGGCATTGAATACTCGCTAATGACCAATAACCCGTTATCAACACCGGAAAAAAAGCGATTATCGGCGCTGCTGCACGATCGCATGACCCAAACGGTTCTATTTGATAAGGCAGAGCCGGATTTATTTAGTCAGCACCAACCCAAGCCTTTGCAAAGCGTCAATCTCCTTGAGCAGGGGCGTGACGCACTGGTAAAGGCAAATTCACAACTGGGCATGGCGTTGTCGGATGATGAAATTGATTATTTGACTGCGGGCTTTCAAAACCTCGGTAGAAATCCTACGGATGTTGAGCTGATGATGTTTGCTCAAGCCAATTCGGAACATTGCCGTCATAAAATTTTCAATGCCGGCTGGACGATTGATGGCGTAGAGCAAGCCATGATCTTTATTCAGTATGATACGTAATACCGCTGATAAAAGTCCGGAAGGGATACTATCAGCTTATAGTGACAATGCTTCTGTAGCCGTAGGCTCTAAAGCGCAGGTTTTTATTCGCAATGCCCTAACCGGGGAATATCGTTATGTCGAAGAAGACGCGCATTTGTTGATGAAAGTTGAAACCCATAATCATCCGACCGCCATTTCTCCATTTCCCGGAGCCGCTACCGGTTCGGGGGGTGAAATTCGCGATGAAGGCGCAACTGGCCGGGGTTCGGCAACTAAAGCGGGTTTAACCGGATTTTCCGTTTCCCATTTGAAAATCCCCGGATTTCCTCAGCCCTGGGAACAAGAAAACGGCAAACCGGAGCGTATCGCCTCAGCTTTAGCGATTATGCTGGAAGGCCCCTTGGGTGGAGCGGCATTCAATAATGAATTTGGCAGGCCCAATCTGGCCGGCTATTTCCGCAACTTTGAGCAACCCGCACCCGGCAGTAACGGGTGTGAATTTAAGGGTTATCACAAACCGATTATGATCGCAGGTGGTATGGGTAACATCCGTCCGATGCTGATCGAAAAACAGGCTATTCCACCCGGTTCGTTGATTATTATTTTAGGCGGTCCTGCCATGTTAATAGGCTTGGGCGGTGGAGCGGCTTCATCGCAGGCATCAGGTGCAGGTTGTGAAGAGCTGGATTTTGCCTCCGTGCAACGAGAAAACCCCGAAATGGAACGCCGTTGTCAGGAAGTTATCAATCATTGCAATTCTCTGGGTAACGATACGCCGATTATATCGATTCATGATATTGGCGCTGGCGGATTGTCTAATGCCGTCCCTGAAATCATCCATGACTGCGGACGCGGTGGACGTTTTGAATTACGGAATGTCCACAATGCCGATAAAGGCATGTCGCCGATGCAAATCTGGTGTAATGAAGCGCAAGAACGGTATGTGGTGGCTATCAAGCCGGAGTCACTGGCACTGTTTAGCTCTTTTTGTGAGCGGGAACATTGCTTATATGCGGTCATAGGCGAGGCAACTGAAGAAGAGCATTTATTGCTCAATGATGCATTATTGGGCGATAAGCCGGTTGATATTCCCATGTCAGTATTGTTTGGCAAACCGCCGAAAATGCACAGGAATGCCGGACATGTTAAGCCGGATACACGGGCATTGGATATTAGCCGCATTGATATAAAAGAGGCCGTTAAACGTGTGTTGTCGTTTCCTGCCGTTGCCGATAAAAGTTTTCTCATTCATATTGGTGACCGATCAGTAACGGGACTGGTAGCTCGCGATCAAATGGTCGGACCCTGGCAAGTGCCCGTGGCTGATGTCGCGGTAACCGCATCGGGTTTTTATGCGCTGACCGGTGAAGCTATGGCGATGGGTGAACGATCACCGATTGCTGTTATTGATGCCCCTGCATCTGGTCGTATGGCGATAGGCGAAGCAATAACCAATCTCGCAGCAGCTCGCATAGAAGCACTCAATAAAATTAAAATTTCCGCTAACTGGATGGCGGCGGCAGGCTTCCAAGGTGAAGATGCGGCGTTGTTTGATACCGTTAAAGCGGTTGGCATGGAGTTATGTCCGGAACTGGGCATAGCCATACCGGTCGGTAAAGATTCACTGTCGATGAAAACCGTATGGAAAGATGACGCCGGTGAAAAAATTATGACGGCACCGTTGTCCTTGATTATCACTGCGTTTGCGCCCGTGATTGATGTCAGCAAAACCGTGACACCCCAGTTGCGTGATACTGAAGAAAGTGTATTAATCTTAATTGATTTGGGTGCGGGTAAAAACCGTCTGGGTGCTTCGGTGTTGGCACAAGTTTACAATCAGATCGGTGACGACTGTCCCGATTTAGACGATCCGGCTTTATTAAAAGCATTCTTTGATGCTATTCAGACGCTTAACAGCCAAGGGATATTATTGGCGTATCATGACCGCTCTGACGGTGGCTTGTTAGCCACTATTTCTGAAATGATGTTTGCCGGCAGATTGGGTGTCTCGTTATCACTTGATGACCTGGGTGATGGTGCTTTATCGGCGTTGTTTAATGAAGAATTGGGCGCGGTATTGCAAGTCCGTGCTAGCGATTGTGATCATGTTATCTGGAATATTAAATGAATCGGGATTGAAAGACTGCACTTATATCATAGGTAAGGTATCTGAAGGAACCGCGCCTAAACATTAGTTTTGAAGATAATCTTGATTTATTCCGCCAGCCGCGCCGAGATGCAAACACTCTGGTCTGAAGTCAGCTACCGGATGCAGGCTTTGCGTGATAATCCTGATTGCGCCAGGCAACAGTTTGAGCGTATCGCTGATGATAACGATCCTGGCTTAACTGTATCCTTAACTTTTGATGTTAATGAGGATGTTACTGCGCCGTTTTTGGCAGCATCCAGACCCAAAGTGGCTATTTTGCGTGAGCAAGGTGTGAATGGTCATGTAGAAATGGCTGCAGCATTTGATCGCGCAGGCTTTACCAGTATCGATGTACACATGACCGATATTATTCATGGACGGGTGAGTTTACGTGATTTTACCGGATTAGTTGCCTGCGGTGGTTTTTCTTATGGCGATGTACTGGGCGCGGGTGGCGGATGGGCAAAATCCATTTTGTTTAACCCACGCGCCCGAGATGAATTCGCGGCATTTTTTCAACGCTCAGATACTTTCGGTTTGGGTGTTTGTAACGGTTGTCAGATGATGTCAGGATTGAAAGAAATCATTCCAGGGGCTCAGCATTGGCCGCGCTTTATGCGTAACACGTCAGAGCAATTTGAAGCCAGAGTGGCCATGGTGGAAGTACAAAAGTCGCCCTCTATCTTGTTTGCAGGTATGGAAGGCTCCAGAATGCCTGTTGCCGTTGCCCATGGTGAAGGCCGTGCGGAGTTTTCTATCAATCCTCAGGCTGCTTTTGACGCGCAAGCCGTCGCCTTGTGTTATGTTGACAACTACGGTGCTTTAACCACGGATTTTCCTGCTAATCCTAATGGCTCACCTTCGGGCATTACCGGTTTAACCACTAGCGATGGACGCTTCACTATTATGATGCCCCATCCTGAGCGCTGTTTTAGAACGTTGCAAAATTCATGGTATCCTGATGACTGGAGCGAGTATGGCGCGTGGATGCGGATGTTTAGAAATGCCAAGGTTTGGACGCAAGGTATTAGATGAAAACCACAAGAGGCAAGTAGCTTTTTAGTCTGGCCTATTTTCAAATCGCAGGCAAAATGACGAATGATTTCACCCACAAATCGGAAAATTCTTCAATACGGCTTGGCTCTGATCGGCTTAGTTATCATTATGACAATGCCCGATGTCATTATGGGATTATTGTTTGAGGTAGTACATTTCTTCTTTGAGTTATTGTTCATCCTGTTCGAGTGGGTTGAGTCCACCCTTGATAAACTCATCGAACACTTATTCCACACTGAACTCCACGAAACTCAAACCATAGTCTTCTATTTGATAGTAGGCATCGTTTTGTTGCCGCTTTATTATCTGTGGCGTATGCTGAAGCGTCTTTTTTATTGGTCAAAAGAAACATTGCCATTAAAGTGGATGCTATACAAAACCCAAGCTATTTTTTATTGGCAGGATTTGTCTTTATTCGACAAAATCAAATGGATTGCAATTACGGTAGTCGCAATTTATCTGGCTTCTTTTCTATTCATGTAATTTGTAGTCAGGTTAGCAAATTTTTTTCCCTTCACACAAGGGTTTTCGACTATTCCCATAAATTCGTTACCACCCGCATTTTTGAGAAAACTTTAAGCGATAACTTTAAGCAGAACAGTCAAGTAATTAATGGACATTTGCGCATTGTCAACCCGTTTGTTTGACCGCAGTATTAGCCGTAATGTCGAGCAACGATAAAGCTGTTTATCGATCTACAAGGCTAACGCTTCAAGTCCCGGTAGAAATTTTCATAAGAACCCAACAATAGCAGCAGACGAGTACCGGGATCGTACTCATAGGCCAGCAATGTCAGTTGGCCATTACAGTTGAACTTGTACACAAAGACCCCCGCCAGATCACCTTTCTTGGGCTCGCCAATAGTTGGATCCCGCACAATGTCGGCCACAGTATCATCGACATCGGCTTTCTGATTCGGATGCAGGCGCTTGTATGCCCGATTGAACATCGCGCTTTGCTGGATTTGGATGGCATCACCCATCAGCTTGCTCAGCTACGCCTTCCTTCAGGCGTAAATGGCGTGGCAAGCGTAGGCCCTTCTGCACGGGCAATCAACAAGTCACGGACGAAATCAATCGGCAGATCGGGGTTGTCCAACGCAGTTCTTCCCACCATCGTCCAAAATTCTATTTGTCCTGCTATCGTGCGACGCTCGGCCTGCGTTTGCGCCCGCGCCTGTTCATATAAAGCATCATCTATGCGTACTGGCATTCCCATAGCTTCACCTCGAAATAAAATGCTACAAAAGTAGTTAGGCTTTAAAGCAAGCTAACTTAAAATGCAAATAATATGTAGTGTAAGTAGGCTGTATATCTGTGACTACCATGCCAGTCGCACCGCATACGGCTATCGCGCTATTGCGTCCTTACGGATTGCAATTTACGCGTTAAAATTATATGCGCAAAGTGCGGCAATAAACGCTGCCTACACGCGGCTGACCATTGGAATAAATACACTGGTAGCAATGCTTCAGGGCAGGCCGGAAGCGCTTATGCAAAACCAGCAAAGTAAATATAACTCTGTAATGTACAGAGGGTTTTGATAACTGCTACTTCGATAAGCTATACTAAACCCACACAAGAGCCGCAGCAGCGGCCATTATTTTTTAAGGTGAGCTAATAAACATGAATAACATCCTGCTTATAGCCTACGAGTGGTGATTAACATGGTAATTATTGATTTTTCAGATACAAAAAAACAAGCATTTGTGCGTGGATTTTCTAAAGGCATAAGTGCGCCATTGATGGTATTTGGGCAATTTATAGCGCCGTCTTTACCGGAAGTTAAGCAAATACCCCTCCCCTCATTAACTACTGAAGAGGCGCTTAGTAATGACTGGAAAGTAATTGGTGAAGATTTTTATAAAGTGATTGCAAAATATGGCGAAGAATCCCACCCACAGGAATAACCAAAGTAACCAGTTTGTTGCGACTCATCAAACAGTCACTCACTATCAAGGCGCTGTTCCTCATCCTGATATATTACGTGGCTTCGATGAGCTTGTGCCCGGAGCTGCTGCTCGTTAAATTAAATTAGCGGAAGACGAAGCTGAACACCGCCGAAAAATTGAAACCATGACAATAGACGCCAATATAGCCACACAACAAAATCAATTAGCGCTTGGAGAGCAGCAACAAAAATCTGTATTTAGAAGCGATTTAATTGGTCAAGTATTCGGGCTAATTGTTTTTTATTCCATTGCCACTGCAATCTATCTGGGCATTAACGGCCATGATTGGCTAGCCGGTGCTATTGCTGCTATTCCTACAGCGGCGCTTATTAAAGCCTTTGCATTAAGTAAAAAGTAAACCGCTATTCCAGCGTAGGGTGCGCATCGCGCACCATTGGCAGCGCATGAGTAACGCATTCGCCCACAGGTAAAAAAGAATCGACCGTCGTAGTTTGCCGCATAAATTAAATTCGTTCCACATCGGCGCTTGAGAATGCGGCTTTGGAAGCCCCAGTTTCCCGAAAGACAGCAAACATGAGGGCTTCGAAAACAACCAAAATCAATCGAGTCTGACCCCATTGATCTACCATTGATCTAATTTTATGCTCTCGTAAAGGGAGCATGCCGTTCTCTAATGTCTATTTGATTCCAACTTTGCAGCTGGCTTGTGTCTCAGTTCAACCTTGTAGTCCGCACTATAGCTGACTATCAGGCTACTAGGCTTGTTGAGGCGAAGATAGTTTTTCAAAGAAATCAAGAAGTTCATGCAATCTGGTACTGGGGTTCATTTCCTCGCTTGCTATAGCTTCAGTAAGAACTTTAGGCGCTATTCGACGTGCCTCGTCAAAGCGCTTTCCCAGCAGCAATTTAAAGATACTCAAATCCTTACCTTTATCATAATTTTCCAGGCATGGATAAGTACATAAGTCTTTGATAAGTTGATCGGCCGCCGAGTGTTTTCCAGCCGCAGTATAAGGCTTGCGATTATAGCCAAAATGCAGCAATAACCAGAACTCGAAGCATGGGTAAGAGGCAATGATGTCGACTTTTTTTGATGTCTTGGCTAATTTCAGCGCCTCGTCAAAGGTTGCGTGGGTGTCCCTGTCTATCGCACAAAAAATATGATCGAATTTTCCTTGGCGACTGATTGCTTCTTTAACTATGCTCAGCGGATCGGTTTTTCCGCAATGGGTAATTTCCACCAATACGCTGACTCTAAAATATAGACTTGCATCTTCTAAATAGCGTTTCCCCGACTTAGTATCCTCGCAAATCACTAATACTGTCGGTTGCGGTTTTAAACGAGATTTTGGTCGATTGAACGATGCAGAAGTACGCCCCATAATTAGCCTTTACGCACAAATGGAAGTCCACGGTAGCGACCTTCAAAATAGCGTTTTTCCATATCTTCACTTTCGCGCCCCTCAAAATCATGTATAGAACGTAATTGCGTTGCGCCATTAGCGTCGCGCTCGGTAAGCCAAAATTGATCGCGGCGCAACAACTTGGCATCCATCAGATGGGTGTCGTGTGTGGTGAAGATAAGCTGGGTAGGTAAGTCGGACTTAAGATGTTTTGCTACCAAAGAAATAACAATCTCAGGGTGTAGGCTGCTGTCTAGTTCATCCACTATCAGAGTTCGATCTTCGATAAAGCTAGTATGAATACTCCAAGGCAGCCAAAATCCAATCAGGTTTTTGGTGCCCTCCGATTCTTCTTCGAAATCAAACTCGGCTTCACCTAATGCAGTTTTATGCGTCAATATCGTTTTGCTTTTCGGTTTTGAACTGACCAGCCCCATTAATTTGTTTGCCGAGACAGAATCTGCCGAACTGGGCTCTACTTGATCGACGCGAATATTGGTGACGGGAACATCAACGTCTTGTAAAAACGATGAAATTTCTTCGGCAAAGGAAGGATGATCTTTTACAAGCTTCTGACTACTATTTGCCCGCCACTCCATATCTCCAGAAACAATCATGAACCCTGTTTGCAACCATGTAAGCGGCTCTCTTAATTGCTTCAAATCTTCACTACTGTTTGCTACGGCTTGCGCAAGAAACAATACCTGTGGTCCGGTGGATTTTTTCCATAGCTCATGTAAATCATTGCCACCTTCCAGCTCGCCAAAGGTATATTGATCGCCGGAAGGCAAGTGACGACGTTCATACAACAGCGTTTCTTTGCCTTTTGGAAAAGCAAGCAAACGTTCTTCGATAATCCTTTGCTGGGTTAAAGCCAGATCAAACTCATAGCGCTGTTCGGCATAAACGAAATGCAATTCAATGCGGCTGGGTTTATCAACTAATTGGGGGTCAAAGCGGAATGGAGACACAGGGAGTGATGTAGCTTGCGCGCTCGGTTGGCGACTAGCAATATCACTGACAATCTCAAATGCTTTGATTAGATTACTCTTGCCCGATGCGTTTGGGCCATAAATAGCGGCAACCTTTAGCAAGTCGGGGAGTTTTTCGCCTTTAACAACAGGCTTAAATACGTTATCGCCCTTTTTCAATCTAGGTGCTGCAACCATAGAAAAGGTCTGCTTTTCACGGAAAGAACGAAAGTTGCTGATAGAAAATTCGATTAACATGCAGAAAACTCGCAGTTATATGGTTTATTTTGTAGTTAATATAACTTATTTTGATATTATCTGCATATTTTCTGCATTATGACAGTGATTTTAAATTTACTTCACCTGCTTTAATAAATTTCTAAGAACGTGTTTAAAAAGTGCCGTAGGATGGACTAATTAATGCCCCGTCTATCCTGTTTGCTAAGCCAAAAACGCTTTACGGGTTGACTCTATTTATTCCAGCGATTGATTCACCTATATAGGTTTTTAATCAGATCTCCTTGTTTATCAAAAAATAAACCACCGGAATCACCAGCAATGAAAACAAGGTCGAGGCAAAAATACCAAAGATAAAGCTCCAGGCCAGTCCTGAAAATATCGGGTCCAGGATAATCACAAACGCGCCGAACATGGCCGCTCCGGCGGTCAGGAAGATGGGGCGCAAGCGTATCGCACCGGCTTCAATCAGGGCTTCTGCAAGCGTCATATCGGCACGGGCGCGGATGCGTTCGATGAAGTCGATCAGGATAATGGAATTGCGCACGACGATACCCGCCAGGGCAATCATGCCGATCATCGCGGTGGCGGTGAAATAGATCGGGTTGGGGTAACCGGCAATCGGCGTGGCAAACAGGTTAAGCAGCCAGAAGCCCGGCATGATGCCGATGACAGTCAGTGGAATGGCGATCATCATCACCAGCGGCACGGTCAGCGATCCGGTTTGTCCGACCAGCAGGACATAGATCATCACCAGCGCGGCGGCAAAGGCGAGTCCAAGATCACGAAAGACATCGACGGTAATTTTCCATTCGCCTTCGCCCGCCAATTCGGCGGTAAAACCTTCCGGCAAGGGGCGTTCGGCCATCGTGTCATTGAGATCGAAAACCGCTTCTACCGGGCTGCGTCCCGCCATACTGGCAATGACATAATTCACCCGTTGCAGATTCTTGTGAAAAATAGGCTGATCTTCCTTTTCTATAGTGGCGGTGCCTATTTCACTTAAGGGTATCAGCTCGCCTTGCCCGGTTTTTACCCGCAACGCCAATAAATCAGGAATCGACGAGCGGAGCGCACGCGGCAGTTGCAGGACGATTTCCAGCGGCTGGCGTTCGCTGTCCAGATGGACGATGCCGGCAGCCTTGCCTGCGACAGCGATGCGCAGCGTTTCTGCAACTTGCGCGACGCTGACGCCGGACAAGGCCGCTTTTTCACGATTGAGCTGAAAATGCACCTTGTCATGTTCCGCTTCGGAATAATCATCCACATCAACCACGCCTTCGGTTTTTTCCATATCGGCCCTGACGCGTTTGGATACGGCGATCAGGCTGTCAATACTGGCTTCAGGCGGGCCATAGATTTCAGCGACCAGATCGGAAAGCACCGGCGGTCCGGGCGGAATTTCCACGATTTTAAGGTTGGCGCCGTATTGCTTGCCGATCCGTTCTATTTCAGGCCGGATGCGCAAGGCGATTTCGTGCGACTGTTGTTCACGCTCGTCTTTAGGCAGTAAATTGATTCTGACTTCACCCACATAACCGCCGCTGCGTAAATAATAGTGGCGAACCATGCCGTTAAAGTCCATCGGTGCGGCAAGACCGGTATAGGTTTGATAATCGGTGACTTCGTTGACGGTGGCCAGATAGCTGCCCAAGGCGCGCGCGACTTCATCGGTTTGTTCCAGCGTCGAGCCGCGCGGCATATCGATGATGATTTGCAGTTCGTTTTTATTGTCGAAGGGCAATAATTTAAGGGGGACGGCGCGGGTAACGGCCAGCATGGTTGAGCCCACGAAGGCTATCAGCACGATCAGTAAAAATAATTTGGCGCGTCCCGAAGTTGCCAGCAGAGGGCCCAAGTGCAGCGTTATAAGCCCGGTAAATAAAAGTCTGTTTGAGCTCTTCCGGCGCTTCGTCGCTATGGCTGTGATATTCGCTTTGCAGCAGTTTGAAACTGGCCCAGGGGGTGACGGTAAAGGCGACAATCAGGGAAACAATCATCGCTATCGGCACGTTAAACGCCATCGGCGCCATGTAGGGGCCCATCATGCCGGTGATATAAAACATCGGCAGGAATGACACAATCACGGTGAACGTCGCCAGAATGGTCGGCGGCCTGACTTCATCGACCGCCGTCAACAGGGCTTGCAGCGGCGATTCCTTGCGCAGTTTATAGTGCCTGTGGATATTTTCGACATCGACGATCGGGTCATCGACCAGCAAGCCCAGCGACAGGATCAAGGCAAACAGGGTGACGCGGTTGATGGTGTAACCGGAGAGATAGTCCAGCAACAAGGTCAGCGCCAAGGTCATGGGCACGGCGATGGACACGATAAAGGACTCTTTCAGCCCCAGCGAAAAGGCCAGCAACACCACGATAATCACGATGGCAAAACTCAAGTGTTTAACCAGTTCGTTGACTTTGTGGTTGGCGGTTTCACCGTAATCACGGGTAATCGTCAGCAACACATCTTCGGGGATCAACGTGCCGTGCATTTTTTCGGCGGTGGCAATAACGGCTTCGGCGACGTGTACGGCATTACTGCCTTTACGTTTGGCAACGGCAATGGTGACCATCTGGCGTTCTTGCCCGGCTTGCGGCTTGTTGCCGGTGGCCTTGCCAATCGTGGGCATTTCGTCGACAGCAGGGCCAAAGCCGATGCGGGTGTAATGATCGACATCGGCCGGGCCGTCTTCAATACGGGCGACATCACGCAGGTAAACAGGGCGCCCCGCGACGCTTTTAATGACGGTGGCGCCCACTTCGGTTGATGAACTGAAATGCGGACCGGCTTCCAGCAGAATTTCACGGTTGCCGCGTGCAAAGCTGCCTGCTTGCAGATTGACATTGGCATTAGCCAGCGCCTGGGTGATTTCAATCAGCGTTACGCCATGCGCGTCCAGTTTGGCAGGGTTGGCATAAATGGATACCTGCCGTTGTTCACCGCCAACCACCCAGCTTTTACCGACATCGCCAACACTTCTCAGGGAAATAATCAGCTCATCGGCGATACGCCGTAAGGCCATGGAATCATAATTATTATTTTGAGCCGAAAGTGTCAGCAAAACGATAGGCACGTTATCGATTTCAACCGGCGACTACTTTCCAGTGAGTGACGCCTGGCGGAATAAGATTCTGGTTGGACATGAGCCGGTCCCAGGTCTTGACCAGGCTGTCCTCGAAATCCTGTCCTACGAAATAACGGACGGTAACAAGCGCCGCACCCGGCTTGGAGATGGAATACACATATTCCACGCCTTCAATTTGTTTGAGTAAAACTTCCAGCGGAGTAGCGACCAGTTTTTCAACTTCTTCGCTGGAAGCGCCCGGATATTCAATCAGCACATCCATAACCGGCACGACAATCTGCGGGTCTTCTTCACGAGGTGTGAGGATGAGCGCCGCTGCTCCCGCCAGCAGGGAAATGATCAGGAACAGGATGGAAAGCTGCGAGGTGGTGAAAATTTCGACAATCTTGGTCGTCAAGCCACGTTTGGGGCTTTGGTTTTGCAGGTCTTCCATTATTGTGCCTGCTGCGGATTGGTTATGACGGTTTCACCGGCATGTAAACCGGAAATAACTTCAACCTGGTCACCGAAGGTTTTGGCCGTTCTGATATGGCGCATAATTTGCCGGCCTTCCGATAAGACCTTGACGACTTCCAGTTGTCCGATGTGTTGCACGGCACTGGCAGGGATTAATAAGGTTTCATGTTGATCACAGGCTTGTTCCAGCCAGCCAAAATGCCCCGGTTGCAAGCCTTCGATGGCAGGCAATGCAATTTTAATGAGTTGGGTGCGGGTTTGCGGGTCAACTTCGGGACTGATCTCGTCAATTTGAGCGCTGGTTGTTAGGCCCAGGGTATCAATGCGCACGGTGACATCCATGCCGGTGCTGTAACGTCCGGCGCAAGTGCTCGGTACATTGGCTTCAAGCCTTAAGCCTAGGGGTGTTTGCAAAGTGACTACGGGTACGCCGGGCAATCCCATGTCACCGGGTTCTTGAAGACGTTTAACAACAACGCCATCAAAAGGCGCGAGTAACAGCGTATCAGCCAGATGGGATCTGATTTCAGTCACAGTGCTTGTTGCCTGATTGACGCCGGCTTGCGCCTCTTTTGCCTGCGCGACTACGGCATCGAATTTTTCGCGGGTTGCCGCCTCTTTACTGTACAAGCTTCGGGTGCGTTGCTCGTCTGCTTTGGCGCGATTGGCCTGGGCATTGGCTCCAGCAAGCGCAGCAAGGGCTGCATTTTCCTGCGCCCTTATTTCACGCTCATCCAGGCGGGCGATGACATCGCCTTTTTTGACTTTGTCGCCCGCATTGACCTTGATCTCAAGTATTCGAGCCGTCATTCTGGGGGCAATATTGGCAACGGTTCTTGATCTTACCGTGCCGGGCCAGGTCATAATGTCGTCAACCTGTCTTTTTTCAACAATGGCCGTTTGGCTTTTGGGCGTGTTTGCATCGCTAGCCTGTGGACTTAAGCCGGGAGCCACTTTGCTGACAAAACTGCCTTGCATGATACATCAGTAACAGAATCAAGGCTAAAACGGCTATGGAAATACTGACGATTTTGCTGATATTTTTGTGTTCGGTTTGTGACATGAGAACTCCTTTATTTCCAGTCGCCGATAGCTTTTTTCAAGGCAGCTTCAGCACTCAGGGCATCGTAATGCGCTGCGATAGTATTGGATTGAGCATTATTTCTGGCAACCTCCGCTTCAATATAACGGGTCACCGTGACTATTTCCGCACGTCTTTCCTCATTAACCAGTCTTAAGGCTTCGTCGGCAGACAGCACTGATGCTTCGGTAACGTGCAAACGCGCTAAAGCTTCTTTAAGGTTTAAAAAAGCAATTTTCACTTCCTGTTCAATAGCCAGTTTGGTTTTTCGTTCCGTTTCACGCGCTTCTGCGGCTTTTCGTTCCGCAGCGTTGACGCGTTGCTGGGTGTTAAACCCTGAAAATAAATCCATTTCGACAGTAACGCCGGCGGTGACATTGTCCTTTTCACTGTTAAAGCCGGGAGATTGGCTGTTTTGACCGTAACTCACATAAGCATCTGCTTTGGGTAAATAAGCGCCTTGCTCGCTTTTTAACTTCCGCAGACTGATTTCTACCTGATTGGCGGCCGCTTTTACTTCCGGGCGCTGCGCCATGGCTTGATCGAGCAAGTCATTAAACGATGCCGGCAACTTGGGGTTAGTTAATAGGGTCGATGACGAAGCCACAGTAAACGCTTGAAAACTGGATAGGCCGAGCAAGTTGGCGATGCTGGTTTTGGCTATTTCAATGCCGTTGGCGGCTCTGATTTCGGCATTCTGCGCTTCAGCCAATTGCACTTCCAGTGATAGCACATCGGATTTAAGGACGGTTCCCGCTTCGTACTGGAGTTTTGTTTGATTGAGCTCACTGGTAATTGCGGAAATGGAATCCTGGGCGACTTTTTGCGCTTCTATAGCGGCTAAATAAGCATAATAGGTCGCAGTGACGGCTTCAATCAGGGCATTGCGCACGGTTGAGCGTTCAAACTCAGCCGCGTCTATGCCCAGCTCCGCCGCTTTACTATTTTGATAATCCTGGCCGCCACGGAAGAGAGACAGTTTGCCTATAATTTCGGGGCGAAAGTTTTGTCGATAGCCGGGATTATTAATGTTCGCGATAGAATTGGCATCGAAATCCCTTTGTGAGACGATCATCCCGAATACTTCGGCCGGATTATTGGAATGCTGATAGCCCACTCGGGCGGTTACTTGCGGATAAAAAGCAGACAGGGCTACGCCTAATTGCGCTTGAGCCTGACCGATGCGTTCCGTAGCGATTTGCAGGTCGGGATTGTTGGCTAATGCGTAATCAATAGCCTGATCCAGCGTAAAAGATTGGGTGTTTGATCTTTCTGGCACCGCTTTATCAGCAGGATTTTTGGGGACAGGTTCCGCTAACGCTGACAAGCTCGATAGCATGAATATCAGTAATAGATTTAATGCCAGTCTGTTTTTAATTGGTTTAAGCATAATTTTCACGTACGTGTGCAGGTTTTAACAATACCTGTTAAGGAATTGACAAAAGTCTTTGAACATTTTTTATTCACCACGAAGAGCACGAAGGATTATGCTTTTCAGCTTCCTATTTAAGACGGGACAAGTTGCAAGGCTTAACCGTTCGTACTCAGCTTGTCGAAGGGTGGACGGTTAAGCCGTTCATGGTTCGACAAGCTCACCACGAACGGCTTAACCTTATGCCACGCCTTAAGTTCCTGGCCTGCTTTTCTTCGTGCCTTCGGTGAAGAATATAACAATGCTTTTCGTCGAAAACTTATAGTTAAGAATGTACACCAACTTTGGGTAATCAAAAAGCACAGCCCGGCTTTACACCCAACTTTTTAAGTATTATTGCCATCGGACAAAAACCTGTAAATGCTGATTGCAACAAATTAGCACCGACAAAGGCAGTGAACCATAGCCACAATTCAGAATGATAATGCGCCAGCAACAGACTAATCAGGATAAAACTGCCGGCAACGGCAAGGACTATTCGATCAATACTCATCTTATTCACCTTTTATCCGGACTATGCCCAATAATTTAAGCATTAACTTTTCATAATAGGGTTCGCTGATACCTTTGCGTATTTTACGCATGAAATATTTCTCGAAACCGATTTTAGCCAGATGCACCCATTTACCTTCCGCCGACCAGGTTGTATTACGTGGTGGAATTTGCGGCATAGCCAGAAAAGCCACCCCGGAATCACCAAAATCAGCCAGACATAAAGCATTCCATGTCGCTACGTGAGTCGGCTCTTTTCCGGCCAGTTCATCGGCAATATTATGCGCGGTGGTCGTTACCATCGATTCGATCATATAGCCGGTTTTGGGCGTGCCAACCGGCAGAGGTGTCTTTTCAACGGGTGGAATAGCAATACAAACGCCGACGGAATAGATGTTTTTAAAGGTAAGATTACGCTGATGATCATCCACCAAAACAAAGCCGCGCGGATTGACCAGACCTTCAACGCCAACATTGACGCACGGCATCAACACCGGTAAAAGCGGGTAACATCATGGAATGCTTAAAGGGCAGCTCATGTTTTTTCTTGTCTTGACCGTCATCATCGACTTCAGTAACAAACATCATGCCGGGTTCAACTTTGTCGACCTTGGCATTGGTTATCCATTTAATGGACTTGTCACGCAAAGCGCTTTCCAGCAGACCTTTGGTATCACCGACTCCGCCCAAGCCCAAATGCCCGATATAAGGTTCTGCGGTAACAAAAGTCATCGGCACTTTATCGCGAATTTTCCGGTTACGTAATTCCGTTTCAAGAATCATTAAATATTCATAGGCGGGGCCGTAACAGGAGGCACCCTGAACCGCACCGATAACAATCGGGCCGGGATTTTCCATAAATTTGTTCCAATCTTGCGCAGCAACTGCGGCATGATCAACATGACAGACGGATGAAGTATAACCATCCGGCCCTAAGCCGGGAATTTCATCGAAGGCCAGACGCGGTCCTGTGGCAATAATCAGGAAGTCGTAAGCAACGGCTGAACCATCATCAAGCTGAACCTGATTATTAACCGGATCAACTTTTGTTGCCGCTTTTTGAATGAATTCTATGCCTTTCTTTTCCATCACCGGGGCTAACTCAATCTTTAAGTCTTCCGGTTTACGCCATCCGGGTGGAACCCAGGGATTTGACGGAACAAAATGAAAAGTAGGGGAATCGGAAATCACGATAACATCATGCAGTTTTCCTACCGTTTCCTTCATTTCGTAAGCCATGGGCACGCCGCCAATGCCTGCACCTAAAATTACAATACGAGCCATGATACTCTCCTCAATTATTAGTTATTATTGTGTGCCTTGCGTTTTTACAATTGACATCAGATCAATTGTAAACCTCATTAAAGTGAGCCGGTACATAAACTGAACAACGATAAGAAAAACATCATTAGCCCATAAACGATTAGGCTAGCAACTTAAGTTGGTACAGATAACATCCCTTAAAGGGATTTTATCTGTAAAATCGTTCTGCTTTAAATTGGAAACCATTGATCAGACAAAAGCACCGAAAAACTTAAAAACAAATTACTATATTAGCGAATGTTAATATAACATAGCACAATTGTATCTTAGCATACAAGATTAATTACTAAGGCAAAATTAAACTCAGAGCCTACTTTATCAATTTTATTAGGGGGGGTTCAATACGTCAATCTGGAAGGGATGACGGAATTTAGTCGCATGGATGTGAAACTGTTGACTGGTAGTTCGCCTCGAATAAGCACCTGCAATATCGCCAAGTTACTGTCCATGGCACTGGATACCGGCATCCTTGCCGGTATGACGACTCTCGGATAAATTTGTGTATAACGATGAGGACGGGAGCTTGGGAACCGGTAAATGAGCAACGAGCAATAATCAATTGAGCCGGATCACTTTGACCTGCAAAAATTCAGGACATGCTCTTTAGTGAATATGTACTTCACGTGATTTTACCGTATCGCTTCTTCGCAAAATATAGCGATCCGCCTCATCGCCTGTCATCCGTACTCCACCATCGCTAAGCTGAACGAGCGTGCCTTCATCGTCAATATGATATTGACGTGTGGTTGATCCCTTATTCGGCGTCAAGACAACCGTTTGGTTTTCATCATTCCAGGTGTATTTCCCTTTTTCATAATACTCCCTTGAGGATTCCCTGGCGGGCTGAGTCACCAACAGATAATTGTTTTTTTGTTTTAAAGACAGTGTCGCTTTAATTCCATTGCAATCATTGCAAGGCAGGAAACCGTAAAAAACACCATGAAACTCCAGGCTCTTATCGATAGGGTTTACATGGGCTGCGTGATCTGTTTTTTGCTGATTGAGCATTTCACGCGCCTTGAGGACTCTTTCTTGAATTTGCATGTCCGATTCTGCCATTGCAGGGTTGTAAGCTGAAAACAGCGTGCTGAAAAAAATCAAAGTCAGCTTTTGTTTTAAGTGTTTTTTTAATTGCATATCAGTACCTTTTTTGATGAGTGAGGTGAGTTGTTTGATAAGCCTTGATTAGCTGTCGTACCTTTCGGCTTAAGGTTATCGAAATTCTTAATTTCTTGATGTAGTTGTGTAGTGATATACCACAAAAAAGAAAATCTCCAAATACCGGCATTTTCCGAAGCATAGTGCGCGGGTTCCCTACCTCCGGGCTGGGAACCCGGTGCGGCAAGCTCTAGCTTGCCATGTTTTGGGAAGCAAACACTTCCAAGACCACATTCCCAAGCAGGGGGCTTCGGAACGAGTAACTAATGTTCACAGGCCGTATGCCAAAATTCAGAGGCTGTGCAAGCAGCGAATGTCCGATTCATCTCTTATCGCCTTGATTCGCCAAGGGGTCGATTACCTTCAAACCCTCCAGCCGGATAATCTCGGATACGCCGACGCCATGTTGCGTAAACCATCACCTTAGATGTTCGTACTACGGTTGTACGGCATAAATGAAGTTATTACTGTCCAGCAGCATTAGTTTCTTCCAGGCAACGGGCGATCCTGGCGCATGTCTCTTTGCCAGGCAACAGGGTCTTCAATGCCCTGAAACGCAGTACCTCTGGCCGCTATTTCAGACATGATGGCGGCGGCTTTTCTTCCATTGGGCTCTTGCTCCAGCGCTGCCGCTTCGGTTTTGATCAGTTTTGTTTTCAGGAAACGAACAAAGTCCAGCGCTTCTGCCTGCATTTCCGGCGGCAGGTTTTCCATGTCTTCAAGAATTTGTTGGGTTATGACGCTCATGGTGTCGGCTCCTGATTGAGAGAGTGTTAAGAATTTATTTTTTCGGCAAACGTAAATTCTTTATCTTTAATCAGATAATAGAACTTACCAGCAAGTTTGGCACTGGTTCCCAACCTCCTGGTTGGGAACCAGTGCGGCAAGCTCTAGCTTGCCATGTTTCGGGAAGCTGGAGCTTCCAAGACTGCATTCCCAAGCTGGAGCTTGGGAACGAGCAAATAACCAGAAATGCGGCGTTGCATAATTGGGTAACAAGCCGGACTGGGCTTTTGCCCCGTCCGTAACGTTTCAACTGGCTGCGGATAACACCAAACGTTAAGGACGGGGTACATACCCCGTCCCGCTCAGCTGTCTCATTAAAAAAATCAGCCGTAGAAGTTAGCTTTTTAAAATTTTCATTTTCCATGAGTCGCCTTGCAGTGCTGGATTTCAACCATTCCGGAAGTTCAGTCGAAATGGAAGACTGCCGTCGTGCCGATCTGTCAATGGCTGTTCAAGTAATGACATAAGTTCTGGGCTTATGCCAATGTCAAACTTTCCATCGTCTACTTTCGTTAAGGATAAGTAACGGCTCTCTTGGTCAAGATTGTCTCGCCGAAGCACAGTAATTACTTTTCCTACCGTACAGATGAAGACCCAGTATCTATACTGATCAGATTCGAGATGGTTCTTGACATGATCTTCCCATCTATCCATCCAGATCTGAATCGAATGCGTGGAAACGGAATGCGCGAGGATACGAATGTCATTCGTTTGTGACGAGTTAACTACGACTACGTTATCGCGAACGAAAGCTGAAACCCAGATTGGATTAATTACTTGAGGATCGTAGATGACGAAATTAGTATCTTCTTGCCACATGATTTGGCCCGCGTGAGTATGCAAACCGAAGATAAGGCCGCCAATATTATGTTCAATGAGATTGTCGTGGATTCCATAGGACTGGACTACTGCGGCAACTACAGAAAGTAGTCGATCTGGAGCCAAGCTTCCTCGCACAAGCAGCGATAGTACTTGCGGAGTTAAGGCTGAGTGATAGGACGTAAGACTTCCTATCTGATAGTAATCGGACTCATCAGTATCCAATCCGGAAACCGTGTTCCAGTAGAAAAGTTGCGACTCGCCACAAAGGCTTGAAGTGGCGAGTAGTAGTTCAACATCCCGACCTTGGGTAAAGGGGCCTAGGCTTGCAGTTAGCGAAGATAAAAGTGCTTTGAGAGTGTTTGCATTGACTTCCAAGTTACTACTAAGAAACTCAACAATACTCGTAGCAAGCTGAACATCTCCAGCAAAGGCGACGGCAGTTCCATCGGAAAGCGGAACGATTTTCAGCAGAGATTCCTCGACATATTCACCTCTGACTTGTGCGTGAAGCTCACCAAAACTCGAATGTGTCGTGGTAGGAGGTGAGCCCTTAGTAACCGCCGTATCTCCAAATAAATACACGGAATTCGAATATTTCCATCCGGCACAGTAAGTCATGAAGCACTCCAACGTGATATATACGACATCGTTTGTCTCATAAAAAACCTAATTTGTCGTATATTTAGCATAAATTCATCCAGTTTGTTGTTTTAATTGGGTCGTGTATAAAAGAACAGGCCATGACGTACAAGCAAATATGACACTACTTGTTCACAAAAACTTGATAAAGCGAGTAACAGGTATTCGAGTTATGAATTCCCGCTAGCAGTTGCTTAACGCCCACCTTCATCCCCCTGAGCAGCCTGTCTTATCGAACGCGTCAATTCCGCCCGTTGTTTATCCAGCACCAGCCATTCAATCTCACGGCGCAAATATTCATCTTTATTCTTGGTGGCTTCGGCACGCAGCTCCAGTTCTTTAATTTCCGCGTCCAACTGCATTTGATGCAGGCGGTTTTGATGCTCCAGTTTTTCTGCTGCCAGTCTTTCCTCTACTTTTTGCCGCTCCAGTTGATGAAGTTCCTGCTCCTTGAGTTCGGCATCCAACTCCAGATGTTTTAGGCGTAGTTCCTGCTCTTTCCCTTGCAGCCATTGAAGTCGCTCTTTTTCATAATCCCTCATTTCTGAATCCCGTTTCAGGTCTTTCAGCAAACGCTCATGTTCCAGTTGCTGAGCCTGTTTCTGCAATTCCAGTTGTTGCTGGCGGATTTGCTTTTCCTTCTGGAATTGAATTTCCGCCTCCAGCTCGATTTCTTTTAAATGTGTTTCATGCCTGGTTTTTTCTTCATGCAAGCGGTTTTCTATGGCATGTTGCTCAACCCGTTGCGCTTGCTGTTCTTGCAATTGCCGCTTGATCGCTTCAGCTTCCAGGGCCTGTTTTTGCCGCTGTATTTCATCTTCCTGGTTAATCGCTTCCAGCAGCTTTTGTTTGTGTTCCAGGCGCAATCTTTCCAGTTCTTCTTCCTGCCTAAACAATTCCTGGTTTTGTTTCTCGCGAAATTCAAAGTGCTTTTGCATCACGTTGAGATAAATGGATTCCTGTGTAAAGCGGCCATCAAGCTTTTCATCATCGGTCAGTTCTGCAAAAACCGGGGTTAAAGCACAGAGGGTCCGGCACTGGATATGCTTTAAAATCAAGGTTTCATTAATGACACTTTCAATTTGCCTTTCCATTTCCGACAGGCCTGTGTGTACCCACGAACCATCTTTAAGATGACTTAATTCGGCATTGACAATATCTTTTATCACGCTTTCATAGCTGGTTTTAATCTGCCGGTTAACCTCCGGCAAGGCGTCCCTGTTTCTTTCTACATATTGGAGAGTCGGTTGAAAATGGATTTGCAGTTCGGTTGTCATGGTGCAAAATCCGCCATAAAGCCGGGTGTTGGTCGTCAAAAGCCAGTCTTCTATCGGTAAGGCATAAACACGATGAAAAAAAAGCGGAGAAAAGTTAGGCGGGCGCTCAAACAGCTTGTGATAAGGCCCCAGTTTGGAAATAACAACGCGGCGTTCAGCGTCAAAGCCGGGATCCCAAAACAGTTGACTGGAATCGAATGACGTTATTCGCGCCTGATAACCAGGCATCCAACGGTGATAAATTATTGTTCATGGGTCACCTGATTCGTGTCGGATTGTTCAACTGCCGCTAATGACTGCGCTTTGATCGCTCGAAGTTGTGACCCCATACGTTCGGCAATCAGCGGATAAAGATTAGGTGCAAATTCGACCGATCTTTGATCGATTTTGCGCAAAAAGCCACGGCTTAATAAAAAACCGACCGCGAACATGCGCGACCAATCGGAATAACGCCGGGCGCGTTCAATATCAGATTTCTCAATAACCATTTCCAGCTCATCGTTTTCATTGATTCTGAAGTCGGAGAATTGCCTGAGGCATTCAAAAACCAGCTCTTGTTCCTGTTCGGAAAGAGGGCCGGGAGCGGTGCTTTCCAGACGATAAGACAATAAAAAGGTGAAAAAGTCGACCATGGCTGCACAGGCGAAAGCAAACAGCGAGAAGTCAGTCCACATGGCAAAGGACGGCGTTACACCCTGAACAAACTGGGAATAGGTCATGAGTATGGGCGCCTGGGGAACCGTATGTCCGGCATTGGTCGCGAGTTGATTGAACTTGAGTTGCACTTCCTGCAAACCGGCTATGGCCTTTTGAAAGTTATTTTCAGTATCAACCGTTAAGTGGTTCAGACTGGTTTGCAATGTCCGTATATGTTCATCCAGCACATGAAATTCTTTATCAAGTTGATCAAACTGCGCCTTTTTAGCCTGATAGCGTTGATTATAATGCCGCCAGAATGGCCCTTCGCCGACTATGTTTTTATAGGCAGGAGGGACTTGTGCATGTGTTCCGAAATAAGCCTGGGATACATCGGCAGTCGCTTTATCCAGTTCGCTGTTTTGCTGCTTTAAAATATCGCTTTTGGTGATCAGAATCGCCGCCAGATATTCGTCCACACCTTGTCGAATCTCGTTGATCCGATTAATACGGATGGTTTCACTTTGAGAAACCTCATAAAACTTGAAATACGAAAACGTAATGGATGCAGCGATAGCCACCAACAAAGACAACAGTACGCTTAAATAACGTAATCGATTAGCCTTCCAGTGAATACCGGCAATTTCCAGTGAGCAAATGACAATAATGGATTGAATCGCAATGGTGATGATCAGTGCAATCCAGGAAGTAATAAAATGTGACAAACCATAATAAGTGGTAAATCCCGATGCGACACTCAGCATCAAGACAATGGGGATTGACCATATTCTCAACATGCCGACAAACAGCGTCTGAATGCTGTTGAGCAAGCTGCCCAGTCCGCCGTGGTTGATTTTAATAACGCTTTCTTTTTCCATAAGAATTTATGTAGATACCTTAAAGTTAGATCAAAATGCAGTCTATTTGATTAAAATGATAAATGCAAACAACAGTAAAAATTGAGGGTTTAGCTATGGAAATTGGAAAACTACTGGCGACAATTGGAGTTACGTTGTTAGTTATTGGGCTTATTATTAATTATGCACCCTGGCTGATCAGTTGGTTTGGTAAGTTGCCAGGTGATATTCGCATTGAAGATGAAAAAAAATGGGTGTTTATCCCGATTACATCCATGTTTATAGTGAGTATTATTTTAACGATTGTCATTAATCTGTTTTTTCGAAAATAAGGCGGATTTTGCCTGCTTAACACGCTAAGACATAATATGTAAGGCGTTATCAGTCTTGCATCGGATGTTAGGCTTTGTTTGACGTAATACGTTGGCGAAACTATGAAAGTATTATCGAAAATATCAAAAAAATTGTTGTAAACTATTAAAGCTGCATTGCCGAAATTTAGAATTAATGTATGCGATGCGTACCCCTGGCTCTAAATTGCCGCTCAATTTATGTAATTGACAAGAAATACTTCAACTTAAAATCAAAAAGGAAAAAATAATGCGTACAAAAGTTCTCCAGATTAGTCTATTTGTGTTGATTGGCATGATAACAGCTTGTGCATCTTCATCGAATAAATCTAAAGACTTGTCCTCCAGTACTAAAGAACAGCAAATTATTGGCGAAATTCCGGCTGGTAGTCCATTTTCTAAACTTAAAATCGGCATGTCATCAAAACAAGCGCATGATCTGATTGGCGAACCTACTGATACCGTCAATCAAATGACCGGAAAAATGTTTATCCCATTTTATTTTGGTAATGACGCAATGCGATTGGAAGAGCTATACAAGGGACAGGGGCGCATTACTTACACCGGGGTGGGTATCGGCGGTGCAAATTATAATATTTATCGGATCGTATATGATGCCAATGAGGACGGTTATAACAACAAATAATTAACTGCATTGGTAGCAAGTAGTCTGTACGGATTGGAACGGAATGCAGGGAACGTGCGTATGAATTCTCTCGCATTCCGTGCTGCTTTGCTTTTGTTTAAATAACCCCATTCTCAATCACCGGCAACACCCAGTATTGAATACCCGAGCCGGAAAATTCCTGGCGTAATTGCTCCAATAATGCCGGCAACTGTTCTACCGGCACATACATCTGGAAGCGGATTCGTTTCTGACGCCCCGTCACTTGTTCGGCTAGCGATAAGCCTTTATTGTCATGATGATGAGCGCTGACTGGAAAACTGCTGAAGCCATGTTCCGTTTCCAGCATCAAAAGAGTGTCAACCATCATTTCTTCAAGGCTGGGCGGAATATTGAGTGTTACCAGATACTCTGTGCAGTTCATTGCTCAATCTCCTTGGGTAAGCCGAATAATTTAAACAAAATCGGTAATAAAAATAAGGTTAAAAAGGTAGAGGATACCAGGCCGCCAATTACGACTATGGCTAAGGGCCGCTGAATTTCAGAGCCGGGCCCGGTTGCAAACAACAAGGGAATCAAACCAAAGGCTGCGATACTGGCGGTCATCAATACAGGTCTTAATCGCCGCGAAGAACCCAGTGTCACCACTTTAGTCAATTCCATGCCGGTGGCTTTGAGCTGATTAAAATAACTGACCATCACTACACCATTGAGTACCGCGATACCTAGCAAGGCGATAAAACCGACGGAGGCAGGTACGGATAAATATTCGCCCGAAAGCCACAGGGCAAAAACGCCGCCCACCATGGCCAGCGGAATGTTGGATAACACCAGCACGGCCTGACGTACTGACCCAAAGGTTGAAAATAATAGCAAAAAGATCAAGCCTAATGAGATCGGCACAACCAGTGACAGTGTCGCTGCTGCACGTTGCTGATTTTCAAACTGGCCACCAAATTCGACGGTGTAGCCTGTCGGCAGTTTGACTTTTTCGGCAACAGCTTTGCGGGCTTCATCGACAAAGCCGACCAAATCACGGTCCTGGACATTGCTGCGAATCACTACAAAACGTTGTCCACGTTCCCTGCCGATTGAAACCACACCTTCCACTTTTTCGATTTTGGCAATAGCTGTTACCGGGACATGTCCGCCATTGGGCAGGGTAATTTGCAGATTATCAAAATTGGCGGTATTGCTGCTGCCACGCAGAATGAGTGGCGTGCGTTTTATGCCTTCCTGAACAATCCCCAGGTTTAAACCTTCAATCTGGGCGCGTAACAGGGTTTCAATGCTATCGCTATCCAGACCCAAACGCCCGGCGGCCAATTTATCTATGGTGAGCTGTAAAAATTGCATACCGTTATTTTGTTTGGCAAACACATCACTTGATCCGGTAATGTTTTTCAAAATGTCAGCTATTTCATTGGCTTTTTCATTTAAAACGGCAAGATCGGTTCCGAATAATTTAACCGCCACATCGCCGCGCGTACCCGTAAGCATTTCTGAAACCCGCATCTCAATCGGTTGGGTAAAGCCAAAGGCAATGCCTGGCGTTTGCACCATGACTTTGCGAATTTCTTCGATCAAGGCTTCTTTGCTCTGCATACGCCATTGATCTTTGGGTTTCAGTACCAAAAAGGTATCGGTTTCATTTAAACCCATAGGATCAAGACCCAGTTCATCAGAACCCACGCGGGAAACAATGGTCGCTATTTCGGGAATATGTTTGCGCAGATTCTTTTGGACTTGACCATCCAGCGCTACCGATTGCTCCAGGGTAATCGAGGGTAGTTTTTCCAGTTGGACGATAATGTCACCTTCATCCATGGTCGGCATAAAGGTGCTGCCTATCTGGGTAAATACCACAACAGTTACGGCTAACAAAACGCCTGCTGCTGTAAATACTTTTTTACTATTGCCTAAACACCATAATAAAGTAGGCTGATAGAGCTTTTGTAATTGTCTGGGCAGCCAGGGTTCCTCATGGGACACTTCTTTTAGCAAATAGGAGGCAATAACCGGGATCACCGTGAGTGACAATACCAGCGAGCCACTGAGCGCGAAAACGATGGTTAATGCCACCGGGGTAAATAGTTTGCCTTCCAGTCCTTGCAAGGTGAGCAAGGGTAAAAAAACGATAATAATAATCAGAATCCCTGAAGTAACGGGACCTGCAACTTCGCGGGTTGCCCGGTAAATAACGTGCAGACGCGGCAAGCGTTCGGCTTTTTCGACGTTTGCCAGATGCGTGATGAGATTTTCAACCACCACTACCGCTGCGTCTACCAGCATGCCGATGGCAATCGCCAAACCGCCCAAACTCATCAGGTTTGCCGACATATCCATGTAGTTCATTAATATAAAGGTGAACAGGGCAGCGAGCGGCAAGGCCAAGGCAACAACCAGAGCAGCGCGTAAATTACCCAGAAATAAAATCAGCAAAACCACAACTAACGCTATTGCTTCCAGCAAGGCATGTAATACCGTATCTACCGCCTTGTCAACCAGGTTGCCGCGATTGTAAAAGACTTTCGCTTCAACGCCTTTAGGAAAACCTGGACTGATTTCAGCCAATTTTTTTTCAATGCCGGCAATCGTTTGCCTGGCATTAGCGCCGCGCAAACTCAGTACTAGTCCGGTCACGGCTTCGCCTTCGCCGTTTTTACTCACCGCACCATAACGCGTTAAGGCGCCGATTTTGACTTCTGCGACATCGCCTACCGTAATGGGAATACCGTTTTTATTATCCACGACGATGGTACTGACATCCGCCAAGGTTTTGATTCGACCTTCTGCCCTCACGATCAAGGCTTCTTCACCGTCGGTCATACGGCCTGCGCCGTCATTACGGTTATTGTTTTCTAACGCCTGCACCAGTTTAGCTATGCTGATGCCTCTGGCTGATAACCGTGTATTATCGGGTATGACCTCAAAGCTTCTGACCACACCCCCCAGGGAATTGACGTCGGCAACACCTGGAACAGTTCGCAGTGCCGGACGAATGACCCAGTCCAGTAAATCACGGCGTTCCATCAAGGTTAAATCGCCGCCTTCTACGGTAAACATAAACATTTCACCCAAAGGCGTCGTCATAGGCGCAATGCCGCCTTGAACACCCGCGGGCAAATTGCCCCACATCGTATTCAAGCGTTCGGCAATCTGCTGACGCGCCCAGAAAATATCCGTACCTTCCGCAAAATCAACGGTAATGTCGGTTAATGCATATTTGGCAATTGAACGCAGCATGGTTTGATGCGGAATTCCCAGCAGCTCAATTTCTATGGGTGCGGTTATTCTGGCTTCAACCTCTTCAGGCGTCATACCGGGTGCTTTGACGATAATCTTTACCTGAGTGGGTGAAACCTCAGGAAATGCGTCAATAGGAATATGTGTAAACGCATGAAAACCAGCACCTGCCAGCAGCAATACCAATATCATCATCAGTAAGCGCTGACTCAGCGCAAAGCGAATCAGGTTAGCCATTACTCAGCACTCCCCAAGCCCAACCAGTTGGCTTTCAGCGCCACAGCGCCGTTGATGGCGATGTCTTCATCTCCGGTTAAATCTCCGCTAATAATCGACTCATCGTCCTGTTTTCCTATGACTGTTACCGGACTGACTTTAAAACCTTCCTTGTTACGGATAAAAATAAAAGATTTTCCTTCGTTTTGGGCAATAGCGGTATTAGGCGCTTTAAACGCAGTGTTTTTAATGTCTTGAATAATCTGGGTATTAACGGTTTGCCCGGGACGAACGGCAGATTGCCCGTTCCCAATCTCTTGCTTGGAAACGATAATAGCTCGCGCCAGAAGCGTCTGATTTTCCGGATTAACACTTTGCCCTAATAAAGTAATTTTTGCGCTGACTGGCGTATTTTGGATCAGAACCTGATCACCGACTTTAATGCTACCTATGCGCTCATGAGGAATATTAATCTCCAGCCAAAGTTCGTCCAGATTGGCAATGCGATATACAGGCGCCAATATGTCTATGCGTTCTCCTGCTACTGCCATCCGCTCCATCACTACGCCTGAAATGGGAGAATGTAAATTGAGCTGACTGCTTAACTGGTGGGTTTTACCCAAGCGATCAATTTCGCTGTCTGTCATCCCTGCAATTTCTAGAAGTTGTTTATGTTCACTCACTTCAGAGACAAAGGCATTATATTGGCTAAGTGTTTCCTGCCAGCGTCTTTGTGCAATTACACCGTCAGCAAGTAATTTTTTATCGCGTTGATAAGAAAGAGAACCTAACTGCATTTCGCTGACTGCTTTAAGATATAAGCGCTGCATGGACAGCAGGTCAGGACTGTTAAGCTGGGCGAGTACTTCACCTTTTTTTACGTTATCGCCCATCGCAGCAGTCAGTTTTGTAATCAGTCCCGCCTGAGACGCGCTGACAATATATTCATGAGTTGACGGAATCACTACTTTGGCAGGTGCAGTTAATACCGGAATTTGTTTTGCAGGCTCCAGTTTGCCCAGAGTAACGCCCAGGTTATTGAAATTATCCTGCGATATTTGAATAGTATTTTCAGCCATTACCGGTGGGCAGAAGAACAGCATTGGCCATCCTGCAAAACCCATTAACAGCAAAAATTGATATGATTTCATGGCATAACTCCTACTGCCTGGTTATAGAGTGCCTTATCTCGCTGTAATATGACTGCGCGTTCCTTGGCACTGAGAATGGCTTGTTGTGTTCGGGACTGTATTCTTAATAAATCCATCAAATCGATTTCACCCACGGAAAAAGCCAGATGCGACATTTTTAACAAATCTTCGGAAACCTTTTTTTGTTCATTGGCAGTGCCCAATTCGACTTGATTAACTTCCAGATTATGTTCAGCTTCGTGGTGTGCTTGTTCCAAATCACGGTAAAGTTGTTCACGATCCGCAATCAATCTGTTTAATTCAACATTAATTGAGGCTATCTGGGGAGCAATATGAGCACTCCCGCCAAAAGGAACGCTAACACCGACATTAAAAAACTCCGCCTTATTACTACGGGGATCGACGCCTTCATCACTTAATATGCCGGCGATGACATTGGTTTGACCTGAACCTATCGATTTAATGGCATTTAGTTCAGCTTGTTTGCGCTCAATCTGACTATTAATAGCGACCAGAGTCGGATGGTTTTTCCCGATTTCCTTCAGTGCCACCAGGTTTTCTTCATAGGTGGCAGGTACTTTAGTCGTTTGGGTGATAGAGGCATAGCGTTTGCGAGAGTGCATTAATTCAGCTTCTGCCATTGTGTACGCGGAACGTTTTTGCAACAACTCGCTTTGTGCCATTAATTCATTGGCGCGAGGCATATCCCCTACTTCAACGTAGCGCTTGATGGTCGCTAATAATTGTTGATAGGTGTCCATATCCAACTGTGCCTGATCATAACGGATTTTTGCCAGAGCCATATCCCACAAAGCGCCTCTAACTAATCCCGCAACGCGTAACTTGATCGATACCGCTTGTGCTTCTGCACTGGTTTCAGACTCATTGGCTAACGTATGTTCAGCGTCACGTTGCCCTAAATTCCATAGTGGCACCTGCACGCTCCCGGTAGCATAATTCAGTCTGAACGTGGATATAGATTGATAGCCGATGGTTGCTTGTGATGCGCCCGCTGTCCAGCTTTTACTGCGTTCGGCAATGGCAGCAGCTTCTTCCTCCAAAGAGTTAAGCCAGGCCGTGTCCGGGTATTTTTGCATCGTTAAATCAATGAGTTTAGGCAATGTCAAGGTTGCATCAATGACAATCAGGATCAAGATGATCAACAGCCTGTGTCTGGATCATTTCGTTCCCAAGCTGGGGCGCTGGGACTTGGGGACGATCAATGACAACAGGGTCAAGATGATCAACAGCCTGAGCCGAATCTACTCGCATCTAAGGGCGGGGATGGAACCTGGGAACAAGCAGGCCTGGGAACAAGCAGCAAGATTGCCAGCAAAAAAACAACATGTCCAGGCAGAAGCCCGGGCACGCGCTTCCTAAAAGGATTCAAGGAAAACATAGGGTAAGCTCAATGCGGCTTTAGCCGCGTTAAAGGGTGCGACGCGCAATCGCGTCTGTTTAAAAAAGACGCGATATACGCGTCTCTGCGAAACGAAGGAAAATTTATTGCGCAGGAGGGGCGCGTGGAGCGGGGATGATGGAAAAAATAAAAGGTAAACCGGAGGTTGTGTCTGCTGATAAAAAGGAGTATCAAACTGGGAAACTGTGGTATTAAATGCGACCGTTTGTTGATGCAGGTAATAATTGTTATTCGTGACCGGCCCGGAAATTCGCCCGGTTTTGTTTAAGACCCATATCAACAGCGACAATCATGCTCTCTGCTGAGACATTGTATTGCACCGTCTTCATCTGATCTATATGCGTTTTATTTTCAGCGCTATACTGTTCAAGGCCCGGAATATGCAGTCCCAGCTTTGAACCATGTGTACTCTCATGAGCATGTACCAACGGTGCAATGAATTGCAACATCGTCAGAAAAATGACTATAAATTTGCGGAGTGTTGAAAACATGAGGACAATGCTAGGTTACAAAAAAACAATTAATAACTTGAAATATCAATTATAAGCTCAAATATTAATTGAACCTGAAAAATTTGCCTGGAGCAAATTTGCATTTACCCGAAGGGTGCATGGCAGGGATAGCCATGCATGAATTTACTTTACTTTAACACGATTGATATGTATGAATAAATATACCAGTATTATGGCTTTCTGTTTAATCGCTTTATCTTTAAGCCTGGGTGGCATGTCAGATGCTGATGCCAAGCGTTTCGGTGGCGGCAGTTCGTTTGGAGGGAGATCCTCTTACAGCGCACCCTATAAACGCTCGGCAATACCGCCAAGTCGTTCCGCGAATCAACAACAATCGGCTGCACAAAATCAGGCAGCCAGACAAGGCATGGCCAATCGTGGCGGCTTAATGGGAATGTTGGGTGGCTTGGCATTAGGCGGCTTATTAGGCTCGCTGTTCTTTGGCGGCGCTTTTGAAAACTTCAACTTTATGGATATTCTGGTTTTTGGAGGGATTGCCTTTTTGCTTTATAAATTATTTGCTGCCAAGGCTGGCGGTACACAACGACCTGCCTATAACCGCACCGCTAATAATTATGAGCCATCGCAACCGGTTCAAAGTAATCCGGCTGGTTTTAATACTGACGTTTTATTTAATAAAGATAGAAAGCCGACAGCCAGCCAAAATTTTCAACAGGATGCCGGCTTTAACGAAGCCATCGTTGTTCCTCACGGCTTTGACCAACAAGCCTTTTTATCGGGTGCTAAAATAGCCTTTACTACCTTGCAAAAAGCCTGGGATGACCGTGATCTTGCCGAAATCAGAGGTTTATCGACGGATAAAGTATTTGCTGAAATTCAGGAGCAGCTTAAAGCATCGGCTACTGAAAACCACACCGATATACTGAAACTGGACGCAGAACTATTGGAAGTCAGAGAAATCGGTTCAGATCTTGAAGCCGTGGTGCTCTTTGATGCCATCATGCGCGAAGACATTAACGCCCAAACCGAACAGGTCAGAGAAGTCTGGCATTTTGTTAAACCCAAAATCAGTCTCCAGCCCAAGTGGCTATTGGATGGAATCCAACAGTTGGAAGATTGAAGGCCCATAGACCATATCGCCGGAAAACTTAGTAATGATAGGCTGATGTAACCAGTGCACCAAACTTAAGCTGAGACAGATAACATCCCTTAAAGGGATGTTATCTGTAAAACCGTCTCGCTTTAAATTGGAAGCCCTTAATTATTGAAAAATACCACATCCATAAAATGTCTAATGAAGTTGCTACAAGCGAGAGTATAAAAACACGCTAATTGGTGCTTTTACTAATGATTGATGTGTAGAACGTTCACAGTGTCCCAGATAGCCTCGATAAAATCAGTTTCCATTTCAGGCATGCCGTCCTGTATCCATTGAACCAGAACTTTGGCGATATTGGGATAAGTGATGTGGATGGCATGGTTGTCATGTAACCAGTGTTCAATAACCGAACTATCCATATCATTCATAATATGGCCGTAACCTAATTGCTGTAATGCAGCAGCATTGGAGATTTGTTCCATTTGCGCATGTAATGGTTTGGCGAGAATTTTTTTGCCCAGCTGTAAGGCTTCACTGGCCAGTTCAAATCCGGCATTGCTGATAATGCCTGCGCTATCATATAAATCTTTCTGGAATCCTGCGCGTGACAGAGGATTGCAAATAATATGGTCAAATTTTGACGGTATTACTTCAGGCGCATAGATATGAAACTCAAAATTTTCAAACGGTGATAATAGCTTGATGACTTCCTGTTGGTCTTCGAAAGGGAGATAGACAATAATTTTATTTTTGATGATGGTTTTGGGTGTTTCCGGCGTATCAATAATCGGCGGCAAGATAGGTTGACCAAAATGATGCCAGTGTAAACCTACCCCTCTATCGGCAGGGGCAAAATATTTCATGACTTGATCGGCGATAGGGTCTGATCCGGCTCTGGGGATATTATGGTTAAATGCATATTGATGACCAATACCTAAAACAGGCTTTTTCTGGTTTTTTGCGGCCCACGCTGTAACCGGTTCAAAATCACTGATGACCAGGTCATAGCCTCTTAAATCCAATGATTTTACATCTTTGATGAAGGTAATGGGTTTGGCTTCGCGTGCTGTTTTTAGATAATTAACCTGTCCCTTATCGGTATTAAAGGTTAAGCCGGTTCGCGATTGGTAACCATTAAAAATATCCATATCAAAATATTTATCCGCAGGGCGGCCGGTAAATTGAAAGGTAACTTCAACTCCGGCTGCATAGAGTTCTTTTGCCATGACTCTTGCACGCGTGATATGACCATTACCGGTTCCTTGAACGCCATAGAAAATTCTCATATTTGTCCTATTTTTATCCTTTTGAAAGAGTGGTTCTGCAAAAGTCGACCGCGAGCTGTTGCAGAGATGAAAATCATAGATTTTCGGTTTAATTTTTTATTCTTGGCTTTCAGGATAAAGAGTAAAGTTCTTCTGTGACAAAGAAATGAACGTTCGTTTAAGATTTTGTGACAATGGTGTTTTATAGCCGTTACCGGTCACTTCCTTAAAATTAAGTGAGGTACTTTCACAGTAATAGCAACAAATCTAAGGTTATGTGTTAAAATACAACAACTGTTGCAAAACAGCACATGGCTTTGTTGAGCCTCTTGATCACCAAACCCTGCTACAGTGCATGCCAATTGTTAAGGGAGGCAGCAACAAGACAGTCAATTGATTTGCTACAAGGAAGGTAAAAAATCCTGGCTCAGCGAATTGCGCAGAAGAAACGCTTGCGTAGGAAAGTGAATTGCATCGAACGACTAAAATTATTATTTACAGGTGAATAGTGGCTGAATCAACCAACACGTTATCCAAAAAAATCGCGATGGGCTCGCTTCTTATTGTTGTGATTGGTTGTAGTTTTTTAATCTACTCCATGCCGCTAAAAGAGGTGCTCAATCAGAGTCAGCAAGTTAAATCGTGGCTGGCGGAAACAGGTTATGCTGCGCCGGCGATATTTACCCTGGCGGCCGCTTTGCTTACTGCTATTGGTATGCCCCGTCTGCTGTTATGCACCTTGGCAGGGGTCGTGTTCGGCTTTACCTGGGGTTTTGTTTGGAGTCACTTTGGGACATTGCTCGGAGCTTATGGGACTTTCATTTTTGCTCGCTGGAGCGGCCGTGAGTATGTCCAGCAAAAATTCCCAAAGATTATCGCTTTGTCCCAGGCTACTCAAGCTCGGGGATGGCGATCCGTATTATTTATGCGGCAATTGCCCATAAGCGGTCTTTATAACGACATCTTGTTGGGAATGAGTACGGTCAGCCATTGCGACTTCTGGATTGGAAGTGCTTTGGGTTTTCTTCCTCTTGGTGTGACTGCGACCTTGGTCGGTGCAGGCGCCATACAAGCTGATATGTCTCATCTTGCGCAATATCTTGGTATCGCCGCCGTCGCTTTCTTTTTATTGACCGTGTCATTAAAATGGATTCTAGCTCAGAGACAACGTAAGAACTTGGCATAAGTAAGCATCATCATACTAAATTGTGTTCTCCCTGTTTATGAAAAGGATATGAACACTCTATAACCGCTAAGGTAGCTCGCACAGAATATCTCTCTGCACTGTTGCCAGGGATCCACAGATTATAAATAATTGAGTACCACTCAGTTCTATTAAGTTCGGGCAATCTGGCTGGGACACAGGCCGTCATTAGCGTACTGAGGCAGCGAACGCCAAGGACGGGAGCTAAGTTTAAGCTTAACATAGCGGCCAATTCCAAACACTTATCAAAGCCTATAATGCAATCTGGGATCAATGCTTAGTCCTCCGGACAAGAGGGGATCTCGTGCATGATTGCCTCCTGCAAAACAACTGAGTCATTCTGCTTCAACAAGCGAGCATGATACCGACGAAATTGGCTGACCGCGCGGTCAGCTCCTATCAATCTATCCTGCTGGGCGTCGAACTGTCCAGGGGCGTCTGTGTTACCACGACCCGCCGGTCCTGACTCAAAATGAACCGGTTGCTGAGTCCCATCAATGCTTCGAAAGCTTTCGCGACCAGGGGATTGCTGATACGATGGTAGACGCGCAGGTAGTAGCGCGTTTTTTGTTCGTTGATCGGTACGAATGCGATAAAGTTTTTCAGACGCGAACTGATGTTCAGCAACCAGATGCCCGGAAACAAAAAGTTCAGCCCCGGTTCGTTATCTGCAGCAACTGCGGCCAACTCCTTCTGGTTGCGCGGGTTTCGGCCTTCGTCTCGCATGTTGGTCACCCAAATCTTGATGCCTTGCAGATCGGCTTCAACATAGGGTCCCTCGACGAAACTGCGGCCCCCTGCGCCAATAGTGGTGCGGTGCACGAATGCCAGATGGGCGACGTCCAGTTGGTTCTCGATGGCGCGGGTGTAATGGACCGGCCATTCGACGACCACCGTTCCAAAACACCATCCCGTTTCCAACTGGGGGAAGTGAGGAACCTCGGGATAAATCTCTCGGGATTCACCCCACCATAGCCAGATAAACCCGTATGCTTCCTTTAGCGGGAAACCTTTGAGCACCATCCCATTGGGAATCTTGCCCTTGTGGCCGATCGCCGGAATATGAATGCATTGACCATTGGTATCAAACTCAAAGCCATGAAACGGACAAATTAGCCTGTCCCTACAAATACTGCCGCCGCTCAAAGCGGCTCCAAGATGGGGACACCGATCGAGATGCGCATGCGGATGACCATCGGCGGTGCGCCAGAACACCAGTCTCTGCCCCAGACGCTCAACGCCCAGTGGTTTGCGTCCGGCTTCACAGCTTTCTAGAACAGGATACCAGTGGTTCTCAGGCACACGCATCGTGTGGGCAATCTCGTGGTGGGTAGTCAATTTGCGCTCCTTCATTTATTTCCGGGGAGTTGTTCGGTTGTCATGCTTGGCATGAATGGCTGTTATCAACGTCTAAAAGAGATCACTTTCAGCATCGATTTTTCCAGTTTATAGCCACATTTAATATTAAAAATAGGGCAATGAACGATAGTTTTTGGCCTATTCATGCGATCCCTTTCGCAAGAACAGGAAACAGCTCCGTCAGTCCTTTGGCAATAAATTCCACAGCAATAGACGCTAAGATCAACCCCATAACCCGTGTTACTACGTTCATGCCGGTACGCCCCATGACCTCGGCAATCTTGGGCGCAGCCAGTAGAGCGACCAGTACTATAAAGGAGACAGATAAGATCACAGCGCCAACCAACAGGTAATGGGGCAAACCATGTCCCATATGCCCATAGACGATGGTGGTACTGATGGCTCCCGGGCCGCTAAGTAAAGGAATAGCCAACGGCACCACTGCTACAGACTCTTTCTCATACGATTCGGCACGCTCTTCCGGAGTATGGCGGACACGATCATCGCTGGCATACAACATCGAAATGCCCATCAACAGCACCAATAGTCCGCCTGCTACCCGAAAAGCAGGAAGACCGATGCCGAAAAAATGAAGTATCGGCTCACCGGCCAGTAACGAAATGAATAAAACCAACGCTACTGAAGAGGCGCAAACTATGGCTGTACGCTTTCTATCCGTTGACGAGCGATTGATGGTTAGGGAAATGAAGGTAGGAATGACGCCAATGGGATTTACCACGGATACCAAACCGGCCGATAGTTGCAAATAGTCGTTCCAATTCAGCATAAATAAGTCATCACTGAAAGCACTGATAGGAGTCTAAGTCAAATTCCATATATCTTCCCGGTAAAAATTCTTCGCAATAAAAAATTGTCGTGGAGTAAAGCTTCACACGAGCAATACATGTTAATTTATCGCTCGGGAATGCGCACAAAATAAATTGAGCAACTTTGATTTTTAAAATCCCCTGCCTCCTTTTATTAAATGACGGTAAACAAGATGTCTTTTGGTGATTTTATTTCATACTCTTTCATTAATTTTGATAGATATGGTTAGATTAATTTCTAAGAATGACCTATTTAGGTAGGTAATTATACGTATTTCTTTCTCATAACCTTCTATGTTATAAAGCGCATTCTAAATTCCGTACAGTTTATCCTGGAATTTGCTGTTTTGCTTTAGTGTCAGAACCATTTAATAGAACCCAACAAACATGAAGGTAACTTATGACTGATCTAAATTGTCCTCGACAAAACCATCTTATCGACGCACTCCCGACAACTGTATACGAGCGCCTTTTCCCTTTGATGGAACTAGTTCCGATGCCGCTCGGCGAAGTCCTTTACGAGTCGGGGGACAAGTTGCGTTACGTCTATTTCCCAACGACCAGCATTGTATCGATGCTTTACGTCATGGAAAACGGTGCGTCGGCCGAAATCGCCGTGGTCGGCAACGAGGGTATCATCGGTGTCGCCCTCTTCATGGGTGGCGGAACCATGCCTAATCGGGCCGTCGTGCTGAGCCCAGGCCACGCTTATCGGCTGCGGGGACATCTACTTATGCAGGAGTTCGATCGCTTTGGGGGACGGCGCAACGGGAAGCTGCACAATTTGTTGCTGCGCTATACCCAGACTATGATTACCCAGATGGCGCAAACGGCTGTCTGCAATCGGCATCATTCGATTGATCAGCAACTCTGCCGCTGGCTATTGATATGCCTAGACCGGCTACCCGGCAACGAGTTGACCATGACCCAGGAATTGATTGCCAATATGCTGGGCGTGCGCCGTGAAGGCATCACAGAGGCCGCAGGGAAATTGCAGCGAGCGGGATTGATTGATTATCGCCGTGGCCACATCACGGTGCTGGATAGGCCGGGATTGGAAGTGCGGGTTTGCGAATGCTACCAAGTAGTCAAAACCGAATCCGATCGTCTGCTCCTCTCTCCCCCGCGTGGTCCATTAACAACACTCATTAAATTGGTACGCTACCGTGAACATCTTAAAGCGAACGAGTCTCCTCTCCCTTTGGAAGGAGTCGGGTGAGAAAAAACTCACCGGGTGCGCGCACAAACAACAAATCCTGCCGACACTGTACTTATGATGGCGGACTTGACTGTTCATCGCAACCGCACCGGCGTAGACTATACCCTAGCCCCACGAGCCCAAATCCAAGTGCCAGCAGACCTAGTGTGGCTGGCTCAGTAAATGGCTGACCACCACCGCTATTGTTGCCGTAAGCACCGATAATAACTCTAACTTGGTCGTTGGGTCCGCTGATAATGGCGCTGGAGCCAGCCGTGGTCAACATCGGAAAATCCAGTACTGTGGGATTTTGCGCCGTCTCCAGAAATGACGTCGCTAATGCCGGAGTGGTGCTGTAAAGAGCTTCGATTGCTGCCAATGCTAGTATCAACAAGTATTTTGTTGTTTTCATCACATACATCCCTAAATCGGTATTCGTTATGCATCATTGCTGCGTGGGTAAGATGACGTTGTTCGCTTTAATGTTGTTTAAAGAGATTAAGTAGTACGGATATACCGGCGGTTATCCTTGTCATCCGGCACCACATCACCGGCTTCCTTGACTTTCTCTTTGGCTTCCTTGACCTTCTCTTTGGCTTCCTTGACCTTCTCTTTGGCTTCCTTGACTTTACCTTTGGCTTCCTTGACCTTCTCTTTGGCTTCCTTGACTTTACCTTTGGCTTCTTCGACCCTACCTTTTAGTTCATATTTATTCATAAGTGTCTCCTGATTATTATTAGCCATAACTAGATAGCCATGTCCAAAGCGTGGAATGATGTTTCCCATAACTGAATAGAAACATTACATGCAAAACTGAATTTTATCTGTGCGCTAACGTACCGAATCGGCCAGATAGTTCCTGTAGTCTGTATATTTCTCGTAAGTAAAATAAAGGACATCATCATGAAATATTCAAAAATATTTGCCGTACTACTGGCAACCCTCGCGATAAGCGCATGTACTTTTCCCGCAGGCCCTCCCGGACAGCAAGGCGCAACCGGCTATACCGGAGCAACTGGAGGGACCGGAGCTACCGGCGCTACCGGAAATACCGGCGCTACGGGTGACACAGGGGCTTCCGGAGGCGCTGGCGCAGCAGGAGAAACCGGAGCAGCCGGTGGCACGGGTGCAACTGGAAACACCGGAGCTACCGGCAACACAGGTGCAAAAGGAAACACGGGCTCAAGAGGAAGCTCGAATGGTGGCACTGTCGTTGTCGTACCACCTCGCTAGGACTGCCAAGGGCGAGCAGTAGCTTTGCATTTATGGGTTCGCTGAATTTATATTAACGCAAGGAACGGCGGGTGAATAGCCCGCTTTTTTATGCCTGTATTGAAATTTCAGCAACGGCCCAAGTCATTGAAGATGCCCCCCCGCAACTTGTCTGGAAGTATCTATCAGTGCTGGTGTGTAGCAGTTAGAAGCCCGTTGGTTCATGGCGCTCTTCGCTATTTAGTTCATGGCGATAGACTGTCTTGCGCACGCGGTTGATCCCGCCAGGAGGCTGATGCTCAGTCGGGGATCGCTTGCCAGAGCGTGAAGGAAAGGTTATCGCAAAATTCCAGTTGCTCGGGCGAAGTGAATGCCTGAGCCGGCGCCATGATTGCTTCTCCTCACTCAGGTATCACCGGCAGCGGTCTTATGTTCGATACCGTACAGACAAAATACCATCTTAACGATAGACTTTTTTCACCTGCTTTAAGGAGGACATAATGAATATGAACATTGCGATCGAACCCTTACTGGCACTTGTAATAGGAATATTAATTTTGCTGGTACCGAGGTTTTTAAATTATTTTGTAGCTGCATATCTGATCGTAGTGGGTATTTTGGGGCTAATGCACCATCCCCTCACATGAGAAGGTGATTATCAGGGCCAATGCTACGCCGTTTTTAAACAGTTTTCAGAGACAACCTTGACCCGGTGGCAAAGAAGGAATATGACCATTTGCTGCGGATACCGCTTAAAGTCTTAAACGGCAACTTATTCATCGCTATGTGCGATTGCGAACAGACTCGGGCAGGCGACTCGTTCAATAATTTTTTATATTCAACTCTGTGGAGACTCATGATGACCAATCCTAATATCTCAGCCGCTGACGAATACCCAGAACCCATACAAACTCAAGCAAGCGCAGTATCGTGGAGCGCTATCT
>CAWBLO010000026.1:0-77976 GCA_963789475.1 uncultured Gammaproteobacteria bacterium
TGCGGTATGCCCACTTATCCAGCAAGCACCTGGAAGAATATGCTGGAAATCAAAAGCTGTGACAAATTTACTACACTTAACAAAAAAGGCTTAGTGAAAATCATCTAAGCCTTTGATTTTATGGTGGGGTGTCAGGGACTCGAACCCTGGACCTATGGATTAAGAGTCCACTGCTCTACCAACTGAGCTAACACCCCGAGTAATTATTGGCGGAGAGAGAGGGGTTCGAACCCTCGATACGTTGCCGTATACACACTTTCCAGGCGTGCGCCTTCGACCACTCGGCCATCTCTCCTACTTGTCTTCCCATACAGCGCATAAGAACCGATAAGGATAATCCATATTGGCTTTTGTTGCAATGACTTTTAGCCTGCGCTTTCTTCCGTCAGCGCTTCCAGCTCATTCCAACGTGCATAAACTTGCTCCAGCTTTGCTTCTATTGCTTTCAGTTCATCCAAGGTTTTGGCTATCGCGAGTGGATCTTTTTTATAAAAAGCGGATGAACTGATTTGCTGGGTTAAGGCCGCTTGTTTGGCTTCCAACTCATCAATTATTTCCGGCAATTTATTCAGCTCTTGCTGTTCTTTAAAACTTAATTTTTTCTTTTTGGCTGCAGCTGGTTTTTCTTGGCTTAGGCGCTTCCTCGGTCTTTTTTACCACGACAGCGGGCTTGTCCTGTTTAGCCTGTTTAACATGGCTCATCCAATCCGTGTAACCGCCAACAAATTCATCGACATCGCCTGAACCATCAAGAACAAATACACTGGTCACTACGTTATCCAGAAAAGCCCGGTCATGGCTTACCAGTAATAAAGTGCCATCATAATTCACCAGTTTTTCTTCCAGTAATTCCAGGGTTTCCAAATCCAGGTCATTGGTGGGCTCGTCCATGACGATAAGATTTGCCGGTTTGGTAAATAATCGCGCCAGCAACAGGCGGTTTTTTTCACCGCCCGATAAGCTTTTTACTGGCGAACGCGCTCTGGCAGGGGCAAACAGAAAATCACCCAGATAGGACATCACATGGCGTTTGTTGCCCGCTATTTCGACAAAATCATTGCCATCAGCAACGGTATCGGCAACGGTTATATTAGGATCGAGCTGATCGCGTAACTGATCGAAGTAGGCGATTTCCAGCTTTGTGCCCTGCTCTACCGTGCCGCTGTCCGGTTCCAATTGCTTTAGCAATAGCTTTAATAAGGTTGATTTACCTGCACCGTTGGCGCCAATCAAGCCAATTTTGTCGCCGCGTTGAATCAGTGTTGAAAAATGCTTGATAATTTGCTTGTCGCCATAGCCAAAACAAATATCATCAACTTCGATGACCTTTTTACCCGATGCATCGCCTTTTTCCAGAGCCAATCTGGCTGTACCTTGCTGGAGACGCCGTTGAGCGCGTTCATTACGCAATTTTTCCAAGGCTCTGACACGCCCTTCATTACGCGTGCGCCGGGCTTTTACACCCTGTCTGATCCAGACTTCTTCATCGGCCAGTTTCTTGTCAAATTCAGCATTTTGATTGGCTTCATCTTCAAGGGCCGCGGCTTTACGGGTCAAATAATCGTCATAATTGCCTGCCCATGACACCAGATTGCCGCGATCCAAATCGACAATCCGGGTTGCCAGTTTTTGCAAAAAGGACCGGTCATGGGTGACAAATAACACCGCACCCTGAAAGTTCAGCAATTGCTCTTCCAGCCAGGTAATACTTTCAAAATCCAGATGGTTGGTAGGCTCATCCAGCAACAGCACTTCAGGCTCTATCACCAGGGCTCTCGCCAAGGCTACGCGCCGTTTCCAGCCACCCGATAAGTCACTGATTTTTAATTCGCCCGGTAAATCAAGTTTGGTTAATGTGGTTTCAACCCGTTGTTGAAAGTGCCAGCCATTATGCGCTTCAAGCTTATGCTGCAAATCGCCCAGCTCATTTAACGCCTTGTCATCATCATAATCCATGGATAAAGACAGCGCATGGTAACGGGTAATCCATTCTCCCAGCTCACCCAAACCACCCGCAACCGCATCATAAATAGTCGCTTCCTCCGGCAAATCAGGCGCTTGCTCCAGCCATGCGAGCCTTAATTCAGGTTGTCGCCAAATATCGCCGTGATCGGCAAGCACATTGCCGGCAATAATTTTCATTAAAGTTGATTTACCTTCGCCATTGCGGCCTAACAAGCCAACTCTTTCACCAGCATCCAGCTGAAAGTCGGCATTTTTTAATAAAGCATGAGTTCCATAAGCGATGGAGATGTTCGTTAAACGTAATAAGGGCATTTTAAGATTTCTTTAGAGGGTAGAGAGAGAAGTTACAAGAGCATTATATAGAACAATGGGCTTTAATCCATTAACACGGGATAATCCGTATACCCTTTTTCATCGCCGCCATAAAATGTAGCGGGATCAGGTTCGTTTAAAGGTGCGCTTAGCTTGAAACGTTCGACAAGATCAGGATTGGCTATATACAATTGCCCAAAGGCGACGGCGTCTGCCATGCCTTGAGCTATGACTTGTTCCGCGCGTGCCTGATCATAACCTCCACACACTATCAGAATTCCGTTATAAGCTTTACGTAAAACCTCAAGATTAATGACGTTTGCGCCATGCCTTATATCACCTTCCAGTGCATCAACGATATGCAGATAAGCCAATCGAAAAGGATTCATACCATGCAGTGTAACAGCATCACCTTTTGGCGTTATCGCAGACGGCGCAACGAGCAACTGACCATCATGGAAATCAGGATGAGAAATGCGCCCGACATGCCATAGCTGCAAGAAAATATGTCCCTTTTTTGCATGGACTGCCTCGGTAATTTTCTTCCAGCCTGCAACTTGCAATTCGTTATGAATACCCGGTGTTGCCGGATAGCCAACCCCTTGCGGCGATATTTGCGTCGCTTCGGAAATGATTAATTCTGCGCTGGCCCGTTGTGCATAATAGGTTACCATCAGATCGGTGGGGCAATTTTCAGGCGCGCGCATCCGGGTCAGGGGAGCCATCACTATGCGATTAGGTAAATGATAGGGGCCAATTTTAATTGGTGTTTGTAGAAGTGTATTCATCAGTGAAATGAAATTTGCAGTTAGCTTTATTCGATCAAAATTTATTTTATCTTAATTCTAAAGAGAGCATCCTATATAATCGACTCAGTAAGATGCTTCGCCTTAAATTCAACAGTTAAGAAATCCAAAATCCGGTCCAGTCTACCAACTGCTATAACTGAAAAAACCAGGTTCATCCTCCAGATAAGGTTTAGTTGCAATACCAGAGAACTGGCGCTAAAGTTCGAAGCCTTAAAATCAATTCCTGACCCATTTTATTAATCTACTTGAAGGTATGCACATGAAAATTCATTTTTACTGGCTGGGGATGTTGGCGGCGTTGTTTTGCGTGCCGGCATCGGCAGCTGATCTGGATAGATCAGAAGTAGAAAAACGTCTCGCCAAAGCAGACAAGGCACATCCCGCAGACTTACGCAGAAAGGATTTGACCGACCTGGATTTATCCGGCCTGGATTATAAAATGGCTGATTTATGGGGGTCGGATTTACGCCGTTCCAATTTAAGCAACAGTGATTTATCCGGACTGAATCTGGATTTATCGGTGCTGTCAAAAGTCAATTTTTCTAATGCCAATCTGTCCAATACCAGTATTTTTGGTGTGCATGCGGGTGGCGCAAATTTGACTAACGCTAATTTGAGTGGCAGCCGGTTTATTGGCGTAATGGATCGAGCCAATCTATCTAATGCCAATCTATCTCATGCCAATTGGGGAGCTGATATGAAGAATCAGTCCATGGGTTTGATGCGAGCGAGTCTGAATAATGCCAATTTATCAGGCGCAAATCTTGCCAATGCCAATTTCGACCGCGCTTTGATGCGCTATGCCAATTTTTCCGGGGCTAATCTGCAAAATACCGTGTTATTTGGTGTTGATCTTTCAGGCGCTGATTTTTCGGGAGCCAATTTATCAGGCGCGGATTTATCCGGGACTACGCTTGAAGAGACTAATTTTACTGGAGCGGATCTTGCGGGCACTCGATTTGCCGGCATTAAGGATAAATCGAAGTTGAAAGGTTTGAGTTCCGCCAAACATCTTGATACTGCGATTATTGATTGATGGTATTGACTAAAGTAACCGAAAGTTTTTTAACAAAATGAAAAAACGATTTACCACGAAGGACACGAAGATCACGAAAATAACTTCGTGTCCTTCGTGCTCTTCGTGGTGAGTAAAAAATGTTAGAAGATTTTGATCGACTATTTTTAGTCTTGTTCCTCGCATTTAGCTTTCAATAATCTCCGGTGCTTTTCTCGTTTCGCCCTTGCCTATCGTTAATAAATCCCAGACTAATAAAATAAATCCGGCAAAGGTCATGCCGCCAAAAAACAAGCGCCAGACCATCGCATTTTGAAATGACGGGTGATTTTGCGCGGTAAAATAACCACCCCATGTCGAGCCTTCTACAGCACGCTCAATAAATGATTGTTCGTAACCCGCTATCAATAGCGCAATGGTCATACCAAGAACGCCGCCATTGAGCAAACCCAAAGCCCATTTCCAGCGCCAGGCGTTCTGACTGCCGCCTCCCATCCAAACGCCACCACGCCAGTGTTGTATAGCCAGATAAAAGAAGGCAATATTAATTGTGGCATAAGCGCCAAAAAAAGCCAAATGACCATGTGAAGCCGACCACTGCGTGCCATGTGTAAACATGTTAATTTGTGGCAGGGTGTGCATAAAGCCCCAAACACCCGCGCCAAAAAAGTTACCAAAGGCTTGGGCGATAATCCAGGCTAAGGCCGGATGATTGCCGTTTTTAAACGCGTGAGTTCCGGCATCATAAACCGCATGAACGACCATAGCGACCAGCGGAATGGGTTCAAGGGCCGAGAAGAAACCGCCGATGGTTAGCCAGTATTCCGGAGTGCCGATCCAAAAGTAATGATGCCCCAAGCCTAAAATGCCTGAGCCAAACATCAAGGCGACTTCAATATAGAGCCATGTTTCAACAACTTTACGTCTGACACCCAACAGTTTCATTAATGACCAGGCCATAATGACACCTACCAACACTTCCCAGGTGGCTTCGACCCATAAATGAATAACCCACCACCACCAGAATTGTTCGTGGGTAATGTTGGTCATATAAAACATACCGGCAACATATAAACCGGCCAAGGCGACCAAATCCAGTGTTAAAACTCCGGCAATACCCGACCATTTACCTTTACTGAAGGTAGCAACCACATTAAAGAAAAATATCAGCATGACAACCACAATGCCGATATCAGCCCAACGCGGCGCTTCAATATATTCACGTCCTTCGTTAATAAACCAAAGACTGGAATCCTTACCGGGGCCTATCTGTATCAATAGGTAAACCAGCACGACCAGAGTGACAGCTCCAGTGAGCACCCAAAAGGCAATATTGCCCAGTTTTAAGCCGACAATTTCAGTACCGCTCTCTTCTTCAAGAAACCAGTAAACACAACCTATAAATCCATACAACATCCACACGATCATGGCATTGATGTGTATCATGCGGTTGACACTGAAATCCAGAATTTCATAAAGAAAACCAGGATAGATAAATTGTGTCGCCGCCAACAGACCAAACAGAATTTGCGCGAAGAACAAAATAACCGCAACAGTAAAGTATTTTACGGCCAGTTGTTGCCCACCATTTAAATTGGTGCTGTCCAATTGCACCCATGATTTGAAATTATTGAGACTGGCGCGCGATTTATCAAATAAAGCGGCCGCATTTTGCATGACCCCATTTAATCCACTTGTGTTCATGCTCATTCCTCCGCATTAATGGTTTTAAAGTTATAGGGAAAGCCATTGGTATCAATACTCGACATCCACTTTAGAAAGGCAATAATGCCTTTTGCTTCCTGTCCGGTAATGTCCAGATTTGGCATTTTCCGGTTACTGCCAAAAGTACGGGCGTTGTTTTCAGGATCCATTAAAAATTTCACCATCATGTCTTCGCGCATTTCCCTGGAAATCCAGCCTTTATCCAGCCAGGCTTTAGTTAAATCAGGTGCATAATAAGCGCCATTACCCAATAAAGTATGGCAATTCATACAGTTTTTGGCTTGTGTGGTCTTTTTACCTAAATCGACTAATTGCCGGGCTTCTTCTTCAGTGTATTCTTTACCGAATAAAAACTCGTCTCCCCCAATAACCGGCATATATTTATGTAATTCCTTGTTATATTGATAATCGATTTTTTTGTTAATGACACTGTAAGCGGGCACCCGTTTACTGCCTGCGCTGGTTTTACTTAATGAATCCATGGTCAATACCACCAGAATCAAAAATGATCCTGCGGTTACCCAGATTGCCGTTTTTTTCCAGAATGATTCCGAAGCCCATAAGGGTGTTTCATTCATTGCTTATCCTCTGTTGTTGAAGTTATATCGCGGTCAGCATGTGTTTTAACGCACAGATGCCAGATACCTATCGGTGCAAAAAAATAGCCAATCACCATCACCAAGGAAATGATCAGCCAGTAACCATGAAATTGTGCTGCCCGTGTTAATTCAGCTACTGAGAGTATCAGCACGCCATAAGAAAAATAAGCTGCAAATTTAATATTAAAATTTGGATTCGCTTTAGACCAGGCGAACAGTAATGCGTAACTTGCACCTGCCAGTATGATTAAAGCGGAAGAAAAAAATGTGATAAAGAAGTCTTGTAAAGCGACGGGTTCAATCATTGAGTGATTAATTTGAATGTCAGTTATTGAGATATTGATCGTCTCGAAAAAGTGGTTTTCTGATGACTGCTCCTTTGTATTTGAGAATAAACAATTTTTAAAAGATATATATTAAATACATCTTATACTATAATTCATTTCCAAAAAGTAAGCAACTTACTTAAAGCCCTTCAGGTAAAAAACTTGGCGGCATTAATCAAGGTTTTGTAGACTCCCCATGACAGTGGAATAATAACCATTGTCCAGGCCAACCAAACCATTGCCGGATGAGTAGGTTTTCCGGCGGCTTTGTCCTGTCCATTAACGTCTATGGCATGCACTTCGTCTTCGGCTATAAGTTCACGGGCATGACGCTTTTCTTCCGCCAGTTCATCCGCTGTCATAAACCACTTATCGGCTACAGGCCGGATCAATAAATTGCATAACAAGCCAATCATTAATAACCCCGCCAGAATCATCATGGTTTGGTTGTAAACCTGCGCACGCGGCAAGCCCAAACTCAATTGATAATCACGCATATAGTTGACTATCACAGGCCCCAAAATCCCCGCCGTTGCCCAAGCGGTCAACAAACGGCCATGAATAGCCCCGACCATTTGCGTACCGAACAAATCCGCCAGATAGGCAGGCACGGTCGAAAAACCACCGCCGTACATGCTTAAGATCACGCAAAACTCAAAAACAAAGAGCGGCTTATTACCTGCATTAGCACTACCGGGAATACTAAAGTACAGCAAACCACCCAGCACGAAAAAAATGATAAAGGTCATTTTACGACCGAACCAGTCCGACAAACTCGCCCAAAAAAACCGGCCACCAATATTGAACAAACTCAACAACGCAGTGAAACCGGCAGCGATGGCAGCGATGGCAGCAAGCTGGGTTTTATCAAGTTCACTGTAGGTTTTGGCAACGCCAATCAACTGCCCGCCAAAAACCTCTTGCAACATCGGCGATGACATGCCAATCACGCCGATACCGGCGCTTACGTTCATGCACAACACACCCCACAGTAACCAAAACTGTTTAATCTTGAAGATGTTTTTTACATGCACATGATGTGGCGTAATCATGCTATTGCTGTTTTTAGTTACAGGCGGCATCCAGCCCTGAGGTTTCCAGCCGGTAGCGGGGATACGATATACCAATGCACCAGACATCATAAAAACGAAGTAAATACCCGCCATAACAATAAAGGTTTGCATTACACCTACATCAGCTGGTGTTGCAAAATGCTTCATCAATTCCGTCGCCAACGGCGAGCCAATCATTGCGCCGCCACCAAAACCCATAATGGCCATGCCTGTCGCCATACCTCGGCGGTCTGGAAACCATTTAATCAGCGTAGACACCGGAGAAATGTAACCGAGCCCCAAACCAATACCGCCAATCACACCAGATCCCAGCAGCATTATCCAGAACTGGTGCAGATAAATGCCCAATGCTGAAAGCAACATACCGCCACACCAGCACAAGGCACTGATTACAGCAGCTTTGCGTGGCCCAACATGTTCCAGCCAACCGCCCCACAGAGCCGCAGATGAACCCAGAAATACAAAAAACAGGGTATACATCCAGCCCAGCGTAGAAATTTTCCAATCACAACCGGTTATAAACAGTTCCTGAAAAAAATCGACATCAGAACCACACGCAATGCTTTCCTTGATACCCACTGCTTTGGAAAGCGGCAACCAAAAAACCGAAAAACCATAAGCCATACCAATACATAAATGAATAGCCAACGCGGCTGGCGGCACCAACCAGCGATTGAAACCGGGGCCGGCAATGGTGCATTCTTTATCTAAAAAACCTGGCGTAGTATTCATCATCGTATCTACTTGTTATTGTGTGGATAAATTTCCAATTATACTTGGCATTAGCACTGTTAATGAATTTCCGCTAGCAATCGTTTGATGAGATTTACGCGTCGTGCCATACTTGCCCCAACTTCAGATTATAATATGGCTTTGGAAGACAATGGAAAACACAACGTCTTCACCTATGCCTGTCTGGAATAGATAAGGAATATTTAATTATAACAAAACCCGAACATAGAAATTAGTGATCTGTCTGATTATATGGAGAGTCTAGTGCTTGCAATAACCTGGATAAAAACAGGAATACGATCCATACCTGGGTTACTTGGCGTGGCGTTTCCAATTAGGACGAAACCATGAACTTTTTACCAGAACTATGGAATTACATAAAAAATATTTTGATTGCCTTTACATTTATCACTGTGATTGCAGCCGGCGGGTGGGTGGCCTACATTTATGATGTATCAAAAAAGCCGCAAATCACTAACAAGCTGTTAATCGTTGAAGGTGATAATGCTTTAAATATTGGTCGTTATGCCGATGCTAAACGAATTTTTGAAACAGAACTCAAAGCAAATCCGCAAAATCAACAGGCCGCATGGTGCCTGGAAATAGCTCAAGATTCGGGAAACATTATCGCAGCCAGGAATTTAAAGAGACTATCGACAGTCTTTATCAGCAAAACCCGAACGACGCCCATGTAAATTTATTCATGGGAGAATTTTACGCAGCTAATAATCAACCAGATAAGGCAATAAAGTACTATGAGCAGGCTATAGAACAAAATCCGAAACTGGCTGAAGCACATTATGATTTGTCTAGGTTTTATGATCCAGCAAGGCAATCAGGAATCTGCCAAAGTTGAGTCATTGAAAGCTATAGAAATATCACCTATACCTAAATATCGAAATAATCTGGGAACCATCTATTTTAAACAAGCGCAATACGAAGACGCCATTAAGGAATATGGGAAAAATAAAGAGTATCCCCTTTCCTCACTTGAAAGCGCGAAAATTTACTGGCGCCTTGAGTTTTTAAGTCAGGCATTGAGTTATCAAAAGCAAACTATTGATTGGTTAGAAGATAAAACCATTATGAGTAAGCCGGATAACCAGGAAGCCTGGTATTTTGAAATTACCCCCAAGAAAAACATTGAGCTGATAAGTTTAAACGATAAAAAGGGCTATGCTTATTTTTGTTTATCCGTAACTCTTTATTTACAGGGTGATGTGGAAGGAGCGGAGAATGAGGTACAAAAGTTGCGGTATATAAAGATTGACCACCAAGCTGATATTAAAGCACTACTAATAGCCGATCTGGATAGATTAGAGCAAGCTAATGGTAGTTTTACAAAGCAGATTGCCGCCTATAAAAAGCTTTATTTGTAAACGATACACAATGAACCCCATCTTTTACCGGCCCGCAAAACTCCGTGCCCTGGCATTCTTAGGGTTGTTATTGTTAGCTCTTGCTATTCTTGCCGGCATGATCTGGCGCAATCTGCATCACTTTGAAACTGTTTTATCATACGTGAACTATTCCCATCGCATTCAAAATGTATCGGTGGGATTACAGCAGTCGATAATTGGCTATGTAACTGAAACAGTTCCCCCTTCTCACCCCGTCGTTTTGACTAAAACCCTGAGTGAAATGAAGGCATTAATGGCTGATGACCGGTATTTATCTTCCCCTACACGAAAAAGTCTGGAAACTGTCAGTAGCTTGCTGGCTAATGTCAGTAAGCTGGACAAGACTGAAAAAAATGCTCGCCTGATTCAGGCGCTTGAAGCAATGAGCCAGACACTCGATGAAGAAGGCTTGCGGCGGGAAAAATTATTGGAGGATATCAATCTTGATACCCAGACCGAGCTGTACATCGCCTCAGTCACGTTTACCTTGATATTGTTGGGGGCGATGCTGTTTTTACACTATAGAATATTACATCCGCTTAATGATCTTAGGCAGTTATTAGAACGCTTGACTGAAGAGAACTATACACCGATCACCACAGATCATCTGGATCCTTTACTGTTTCCCGTTTTTAATAGTTATAACGCTTTGGTGATACACCTCGCCGATCTGGAAGAAGCCAAACGCTTGTATGCACAATCCTTGCAACGAGAAGTCCGATTAGCTACACAAGCTCTATTGGAACAACAATATAGCCTGGCAAGAGCCGAACGCTTGGCAGCAATAGGCGAAGTTGCCGCCGAATTTGCACACGAAATCCGTAACCCACTGGCGGGCATTCAGATGGCTTTCAGCAATTTACGCCGTGAAATTGATGATCAACACCAATGCGAAAGAATGGATCTGATTAGTAGCGAACTAAAACGCCTGGCGCGATTGCTTAACGATATGCTCAATCAAAGCCGTCACTCGCCTGAAACGGCTACCGATTTTGATTTGACAACACTCATTCGGGATCTGCTTGCATTAACCCGTTACCAGATCGCCGAATCCATAGTGCTAAATAGTGATACACCAGACTTATTGCCGGTGCATCTCCCCGAGAGCGGCATACGTCAGGCTTTGTTAAATTTGATACTGAATGCGGCCGATGCCCTGGAGGGCGGTTCGGGTTTAATCTGCATCAAGGCACGCAGCTGAAGCCCAAGGCTTACGCATTGATGTATTTGATAATGGTCCCGGCTTTTCCCAAGATATGCTTAACTATGGTATTCGGCCGTTCCGTACCAGCCGTCAGCGCGGCACTGGCTTGGGATTGGCTATGGTGCAGCGTTTTGTCAAAGACATAGGTGGAACGATTAAACTGGACAATCAACAACCTCATGGCGCCTGTGTGACGGTATTATTACCGAAAGAATGCCTGCCTGGAGATAAATCATGATAGAAACCCTGCTCATCATCGAAGATGAAAAACTGTTAGGTTCTGAGTTGTCACGCCATTACCGGCAATCAGGTTGGGAGGTGGTGTTGGCCACCACTTTGGCTGAGGCCAAGACTTTATTACTTAAAAACCGCATAGAGCCCCTATTGATACTTTCCGATATGAACTTGCCAGATGGTAATGCCCTGGACTTCATGGAAACGATGAAAAAACAGGTCAGTTATGCCGAATGGTTGTTTTTAACCGGTTACGGCAGCGTACCCGATTCGGTAAGAGCTCTAAGGCTGGGTGCTTATGATTTTCTGGAAAAACCCTGCGATTTAGAGCGTCTTGACCTGGTTGTTACCAGTGCCACGCGCAGTGCATCAATACAACGTCGTGTTATCGATCAAACCAAGCAAGGACATCGGCGCTACTCTCCAGAAGCTTACGTGGGTCATAGCCGGCAAGCGCAGGATATCCGACAGTTATTGGCGAAACTGACGCAGGTGCCGTTCAGTGCCTTGATTATCGGTGGAGAAAGCGGCACAGGCAAGGGCTTGACGGCACGTATCCTGCACTACGGAGGCCCCCGTGCCCAACAGCCCATGATTGAAGTCAATTGTGCAGCATTACCGCGTGAATTACTGGAATCAGAATTATTCGGTCATGAACCGGGAGCCTTTACTGGAGCATCAGGACGGCATCGGGGTTTGTTGGAACAGGCCGATGGAGGGACACTGTTCATGGATGAAATCGGTGAAATGCCGCTGGATTTGCAAGCCAAGCTGCTTAAAGCCATCGAAGATCACAAGGTACGGCGTTTGGGCGGGGAAAAAGAGATCAGTGTTGATGTGCAGATTGTCGCGGCCAGTAACCGTAATCTGGAACAAATGGCACAAACAGGCAGCTTTCGTATTGATTTATATCATCGTTTAAGTGTGTTCCGGGTGATCCTGCCGCCGCTACGTGAAGCTGTTGAAGATCTTGACGAACTCGTGCCTCTTTTTGTTGCAGAATACAACGCTAAAGCCGGACGGCAGGTGAAAGATATTCCTGATGATGTGTGGAATAAACTTAAAGCGCATTACTGGCCGGGTAATGTCAGGGAGTTACGCAATGTCATTGAGCGCTGTGTCTTATTCTCTGATAGCACAACATTTCCAGGGCAATGGCTACAATTGCCTGGACAGCCTTCCCAAACAGGATCAATGGATCGAGATCAAAAAACGGCTGGTATCGACACCCCCTCTCAAGCAAAAGCCAGTGATCAAGGTATTTATTTGCCTTTAGATGGCAGCATGGCACTGGATGACATGGATCGGTTTATCATTAAAACCGCACTTGAGAGAGCTGACAATAATCTGACCGCCGCTGCCAGAGCACTGGGTGCGACTCGGGAAACGCTCCGCTATCGGGTACGAAAATACAATCTGAAAACAGTGGATTGATTAACCTGAAAATCGCAGTTGAGCATAGCCTGTCGAAGGGCGAGCTGGATTTTGTATGCTCAACTGCGATTTTAAATTTATTTTCCCATATTCATCATTTTTGAATGATGCATAGACATCATTTGCATATGTTCAGCTTTAATCAGTTCAAGCTGTTCATCTTTCAATGCCTGCTTTTTCTTTGGATCAGTTTCGCTAAGAATTTTGTTGGAAAGATCATGCATCTTCAGTATCTGTTCCTGCCTCATTTTCAAATGATCCATCATTTTTGATTCATCCATTTTACCCATGGGATGATCCATTTTCATTTCAGATGTTTTTTCGACTTGTTCAACTGCCAAACAAACCTGACTTAAAGAAACCAGCGCCAAAATAGCGATTAACCTGGATAGTATTTTCACGGTATTACCTCTTAATTTATTGTTAAAGAAAAATCACTTTAACACTTTATTATTAACCAACCATTAAAAAGTAAAAAACGATGGTTTTCTTCAAAAAACGTCATTGTTCGACATAATTTTAAAGATTTGGAATAAAAAAGCTGGCCGGCCGATCATGCTTCTCAACATCAGCACGAAAGGCCAGCCAACTTTAATTTATGGATAAACAATACTGGCTTGCGGGCCGAGATCGTCTTTTTCTTCAACAAAGCGAATTTCATCACCAACCGCCAATGAGTCAAAACCTTCTCCAGCGACACTGTTCCTGTGAAAATAAATTTCACGGCCGTCTTCAGATCCAATAAAACCGTGATCTTTTTCAGGCAATAAACGCAGAACGGTCCCGCTACTTTGCAAGTCATGAGTTTTAACATCACCGCGCTGAACTCGGGAGTAATCCTCCAGTTGTCTCGTTGCTGCATTAAAAGCATCACGTATGGCTACATAAATATCTTCATGAGCCTGCTTGTCATGGTGCTCCCGGCTAATGACCAACTCTTTCCTAGGCGTGGTGATGTCAATGCGAATATGGTATTGATTACCCTGATGATGGTGTTGATGTTCGGCTTCAACCGCTACCCTGCAACTCATAATATGCGAGTAAAATCTCTCCAGCCTGCCGACTTTTTCACGGATTTTAGCCTCTACCGCGTCAGAATGGGGTATTCCGCGAAATGTAATTTGTAATGGTATTTCCATAATGACTCACCTTTTTGTAAAAAAATCAATGACTCGGCAAAAAGGTCGGCAGGTGTTTGCGAATATCATCGAGACTATGCGTAGTGATATTTTTATCAAGTTCAAAACAGACCTGTTTTTTAATTTGTTCCGATAAGTGGTTGCGCAGCAAGCCAAGAAAAGAGGGCTCGGCAATAATCAATAATTGTTCAAATTTTTTTTCGTTGTGCGCTTCTTCCAGGTAATGGGCAATGCGATGTGCAAAGTTATCGGCTTCATGTTTTTTCGGATCGGTAGGCTGTTCAAAAGCATGTCCCACGCTGCCTTCGCCTTTAATCTTTCCTGGAAAGTCAGAAGTGATGTCCCGGTCATGTAAACGACCTTCCGTATGAGCCAGGGCTTCGATTTCTTCTAAAGGAGAAGAGGGTGTTTCAGCAGTAAAGATGCGTGCACGAACGTTATCTGCGACAAGTATATAGGTGGATTTCATCATTATTTCCTCTATGGTAGATTTTTTGTAATTATTCTGCGCGAAGCACGCAAATCTGATTCTTTCAGACTTGGCCTAGCGTTTTCATATGCGCACGAAGGCTTTCAAGCTCTTCTATCAAATCAAGTACTAGCGCAATACCGGCAAGATTAACTCCCAGATCACGCTGTATTCTGAGTGCAATTCGAGCACGTACCAGGCTTGCCCCTGAAAAACGCCATAAACGTATATCTTCACCCTGGGGTTCAATAATACCTTCCTCAACCAGGCTGATTATCCAGTCTGCATGGACACCGCAAGCACGGCACAGTTGCCCAAGCGTCAAACTATCTTCTTCAATGACGGTTCCGATATGCACTAATAACAAATCATTTGAGTTCATTGGTGTTATACCCCCAGAGCCTGGCGTGGGTTAAAATCAAGTTCTTCATGCATTTTTTGGTAAACCGCCTTGGCTTGTTCGGTAGTTGCCGGTGGCAGGGCAATTTGCAGCACAACGTAGAAATCACCAGGCACTCGGGCTGGTAAGCCGCGGCCTGTTAATCGCAGTTTGCTACCCTGCCTGGAATTGGGTGGTATTTTGAGATCGACAGTTCCCTCCGGTGTAGGTACTTTGATTTTAGCGCCTAAAACTGCTTCCCATGGCGTAACGGGAAGATCCAGGTAAACATCTGTTTCTGCAACCCGGTAAAGCGGGTGATTGTTAAACGCTATTTCAAGAAACAAGTCACCCGCTTGACCGCTACCTGATCCCGGGCTACCCTGACCAGCCAGCCTGATGTGTTGGCCCGCCTTGATGCCTTTGGGTATTTTGATATTCAGGCTTCTGTGTTTAACCTGCACTTGACCTTGTGCATTCATTTCAGGGGTACTCAGGGAAATATTGCGAGTCGCGCCGTGAAAACTGTCTTCCAGATCAATATGAATTTTTGCATGACTGTCTTGTCCACGCTCATGGAAACCATGCTGCCCCCTGCCGCCTGAACTAAACCCGGCACGGCCAAACAATTGTTCAAAAAAATCACTATAGGCTCCGGCATCGTCACTGGTGAAACCACCGCCTTTAAATTCAAAACCTTCATTCCAGTTTGGCGGTGGCCTGAAATCCTGTCCGGCTTTCCAATCGGCACCCAGTTGATTATAAGCTGCTCTTTTTTCAGGATCCTTGAGCACTTCATAAGCTTCTCCAAGCTCTTTAAACTTTGCCTCGGCATCCTTTTCCTTGCTAACATCGGGATGATATTTACGTGCCAGTTTACGATAAGCGCGTTTGATTTCATCCTGACTGGCTTCCCTGGATAAACCCATGATTTTATAGTAATCTTTATATTGCATGTTGTTATTTTTATCCAATTACAATGGATTGAGGCTGTTGAGCGCACGGAAAAAATTGCTGGAGCGGATTACCCTTGCTTTTGATCAAGATGAAAAAGACCCTCTCCAGCAGAAGAGGGTTAGTTCATGGGAAAATCAAAAATTATAGCCATCAATTAGCAATCTATTTATCCTAAAACTACTGTTTTTAGGTTTATTCGGGTTAAAAATCCTGAAACCATTTTGGTTTAAACATAATAAGATAGAGTAATTATTCTTCCGCTGACACATTAATACGTTTTGGCTTAACGGCTTCGCGTTTAGGAATAACAATCTCTAGCACACCGTGTTTGCATTTGGCATTAATGGCTTCACCATCAGCAGAATCGGGCAGACTGAAGCGACGATAAAAAGAACCAAATGTGCGCTCAACCCGTTTATAACCTTCTTTTTCAGTTTTGGCCTCGGATTCTTTTTTGCCTTTTACGGTCAAGACACCCGCTTCCATACTGACTTCAATATCTTCCGGCTTGACCCCAGGAATATCGGCAATAATAACAAATTTATCGGTTTCTTCTTTTATATCAACTGCGGGCGCCCATTCGGCAGTTGCAATTGATCCTTCACTGGTTTTTTCATCCTGAGAACCTTGCAACTCTCTTTGTAATTGATTCAACAAACTCCAGGGTTCATAACGTGTAATGGCCATTTTCTGTCTCCTAAAAATAATGTTTATAACCTATATATTGCGTTTAAGCGCAAGTTTACTCTATACCATAATTAAAACAGGGGCAATACGTATAAATACCTAGGTATTTATACGTACGTATTTTTACGTGTAAATATCGTATCTAGTTGAAACTTCACAAAAGATAGACATTGTTAATATCTTTTTTATCTTTCTTTTTGATTGATGACGGCTGTGTTAGTCTGAGCAACAAAGAAACAAAATAAGGATCGATTCAGTGAAACCCATCGTTAACAAAAAAGATAACCACAACACGTCGAATAATGCAGCAGTGACCGCACTGCCTGTAGTCGGCATAGGCGCTTCAGCAGGTGGACTGGAAGCGCTGGAAACCTTCTTTTCCAATTTATCACCTCAAACCGGTTTTGCATTTATCGTCGTTACCCATCAACAACCCGGACATATCAGTCTTCTGCCTGATTTACTGAACAATTTCACTGATATGCCGGTTTTAAGCGCCCAGGACGGTATGTTTCTGAAAGCAGATCATGTTTTTGTGTGTCCGCCCGGAAAAAACCTGGCCTTACTTAACCGCAGGTTGCATCTTATGGAGTGCCAGAAACATGATTCTGCGCATCTACCCATAGATTATTTTTTACGCTCCCTGGCAGAGGATGTGCAGGAAATGGGCATCGGCATTATTCTTTCAGGGACAGGTACCGATGGGACATTAGGTCTTAAAGCTATCAAGGGCGTATCAGGCATGACCATGGTTCAGGAGCCCAAAACAGCAAAATTCGACGGCATGCCCAGTAGCGCAATTGCTATGGGTGATGTTGATTTCGTGCTACCTGCGGAAAAAATGGGTCAACAGCTAATTCAATACAGTAAAGGCCCCTATTTTAAAAGCATTCATACCGATCAACCCGAGGCCCTGGTCTCTTCCGAGCCTATCCAGAAAATATTTATTCTGCTGCGTAATCGAACCGGGAATGACCTGTCAGCTTATAAACCCACCACGATTCAACGGCGCATAGCCCGGCGCATGAATATCCATCAGATCAAAAATCCGAACAACTATGTGCAGTTCCTGCAGGAAAATCCCATTGAACTGGATAAACTGTTTAAAGAACTTTTGATCAACGTGACCAATTTTTTCAGGGACGCTGACGCATTCGAAGCACTCAGCGCATTGGCACTGCCAAAACTATTCGAAGGCAAGCCCGATAACTATGAATTGCGCGTATGGGTTACGGGTTGTTCCAGCGGCGAAGAACCTTACTCGATTGCCATTTTGCTCAAAGAATATATGGAGAAAATTGGCAAAGTACACCGCTTTCAGATTTTTGCTACTGACCTGGATGAATCGGCCATTAATCGGGCTCGTGAAGGCATTTATCCCATCGGTATTGCGGCCGATGTTTCACCGGAACGTCTGCAACGGTTCTTTAAGCTGGAGGACAGTCAATATCGCATCAGCAAGGAAATCCGTGAAACGGTGATATTTGCCACCCAGAATCTGATCCAGGATCCGCCGTTCACGCGCGTCGATTTAATCAGTTGCCGAAACCTGCTGATTTACCTGAGCGCTGAATTGCAAAAGGAGATTTTTCCGCAGTTTCATTACGCACTCAATCCCGGCGGCATCCTGTTTCTTGGATCATCAGAATCCATCGGAAATTTTGATGACCTGTTTTCAGCCATTGACAAGAAATGGAAAATTTATCAACGCAAAGATACCCCGGTCAGTTTTCCTGTATCAAAACTCAGCCTGCTTCCCGTCAGCACCAAGGAATCATCATTGACTTCTTTTAAATCGCTCAGTTCTGAATCCCAGGCAGGCACTATCGCCCGGCAAATAGAACGCTTATTGCTGGACCGTTATGCGCCGGTCAGCATCATCATCAATGAACACGGTAAAATCGTTTATATACACGGCCGCACAGGGAAATATCTGGAACCTTCAACGGGTCAACCGAGCTGGAATATTATTGAGATGGCAAGGGAAGGCTTGCGTTTGCCTTTGGTGTCCTCGCTACGCATAGCCACCAAAAAAGGCGAAACAGAAATTATCAGTAGCGGGCTTAGGGTAAAAACCAATGGTGACTTTGAAACAATAGATCTTAAGCTCGAAAAAATCCTTGAACCGGAATCGCTTAAAGACTTGTTTCTAGTCTCTTTTCACCCTCAGGTCAACGAAAGTAATAGCCAACTCGAAGGCCGTGCAAAGCCGGCTTCAATACTTATTGATAAACCCGAAGAAAAAGAACAGCTTGAGCAGGAACTTTTCTTTACCAAGGAATCTCTCAGAGCCACTATTGAGGAACTGGAAACATCTAACGAAGAGCTTAAATCCACTAACGAAGAGTTGCAATCCACCAATGAAGAACTGCAAAGTTCTAATGAGGAACTGGAAACAGCCAAGGAAGAAATGCAGTCGCTCAACGAAGAACTCAATACCGTTAACAGCGAGTTGCAAAATAAAGTTGAATCACTTTCCGAGACCAATGATGACATGCAAAATCTATTGAACAGCACGGATATCGCCACTATTTTTCTCGATAGTCATCTAAAAATAAAACGTTTTACCCGGCAAGCCAAAGCTATTATCAAGCTGATTGATAGCGATATAGGCAGGCCGCTTGAAGATCTGGTTTCAACCCTTAAATATGACCATCTGATTGATGATGCCAAAACCGTGCTGCAAACCCTTGCTTACAAAGATACCGAAGTGCAGACAATCAATGATGACTGGTATCTGTTACGTATTCTGCCTTATCGAACCACAGAAAACATGATCGATGGACTGGTGATCAGTTTTGTTGATATAGGCCGGCTTAAAAAAGCAGAACAAACGGCACAGGCAGCTTACCTGACGACGGCGATTGTCAATACCGTACGCCAACCGCTGCTGGTGCTGGATGATAAGTTGCACATACTCACTGCAAATCCTGCTTTCAATCAGGCATTCAATAGTAAAAATGAAAATTTGACAGGGCAATCCTTATTTGCAATCAATGAGTCAGTTTGGGACTGTGCACAATTGCGTAAGCATTTAACCGAGACCTTAACCAGTAATATTGCCTTTGATGCGTATTACTTAGACGTGGAGTTTCCTGACATCGGCAAAAAACGCTTGATGATCAATGGCCGCATTCTGAAACAATCGCCAGGAAGCCCGGCACTCATTTTGTTGGCCATGGAAGATGTACTGAACAGCTAATTCGTAAGATAACAGGCGTAAAATCAGTTAATCATCAATCCATAGAAACAGGTACATGCGATGATCATTGAATCTACCAAGAAGCGGGATGCCGAGATTATCCGAAAAGAAGCCGAGCAATTACTTGAATGAGCACCGGAACAATATCCGGAAACGGGCGGAAGCCCTGCTTAGCAAATCCGGTACTGATCTTAAGCCCGGATGTCCAGTACAGACATTGAAAAACTGCTGTTTGAATTTCAGGTTCACCAGATAGAGCTGGAATTGCAGAATGAGGAGCTTAAAAGAGCGCATCAGGAACTGAGTATATCCCGTGATGACTTTGCACGGATTTATAATTTATCGCCGGTAGCTTACCTGACGCTGAACGAGCAAGGCATTATCAAGAAAGCCAATAGTGCTGCCGCACAATTATTGGGCTATTCAAACGAGGCGCTGGTAAACAAGAAGCTGGGGAAATTTATTCATCCGTCAGATCAGGATAATTATTATTTTTTTCTCCATGATTTGGTCATGAAAAAAAACAATCAAATTCTTAATGCGAAGCTGGCGACCAAAAACAGCGACCCCAACCATTCGGAATGTCAAGGCTTTACACTTATGGATTGCTCGCGATCCTTCTGCAGCCATAACAACCCGTTCACTTTTGTGGAATTGCGTGGCGCTGTCAATAACAACTCTAAAAATGACATTCAAATATGCCTGGCAATTCAGGATATTACTGAATATAAACACACTCAGGAAACCATTTCCTGCCTCAATGAAAAACTGGAGCAAAAGATTCTTGAACAGACCTCCAAGCTTATTGAAAGCAATCTGGATTTAACCCATAAAATTGAAGAACTCAATCATTCCAAACAACAATTACGGGAGCGGGAAGCCAAGCTCAATGCCATTTTTAATGCCTCAATAGAAGGCATTATCACTATTGATACCTCCGGCATCATACTTTCTATCAATACGGCAGTAGAGACCATTTTTGGCTACAGTAAAGAAGAGCTCATTGGTTGCCGTTTTACTAAGCTCATGTCACCCTCGCAGAGCAAAAATCAGGGCCATGATTTAAAAAGTTATTTGCAAGCCAAGACACCTGACGTTATTGGTCAAATCCGTGAGGTTGAGGGAATGCACAAGGATGGTTCTCTAATACCTCTGGATATGACCTTGGTAGAGTTTTCAATCGATGGCGTTAACTATTTTACCGGTATCGTACGCGATGTGAGTTTGCGTAAACATCAGGAACAACAAGAGAAAGAGCATCTGGACGAGCTCGCCCACGTTACCCGCCTTTGTCTTATGGGTGAAATGGGATCAGGTATCGCTCATGAAGTTAATCAACCGCTGACAGCGATTGCCAATTATACTCAGGCCTGTTTACGCTTTATTGGCGCTAAAAATCCTGACCTGGATCAACTCGGTGAAATCTTGTTCAAGATTCATCAACAGGCTCTGAAAGCGGGCCAGATAATTCACCGTATGAAAGATTTTGTCAGCGCTCGAAAGATATGTCGCACCAACACCGACATCAATGCCTTGATCGAGGATGCAGTCAGCTTATATGCCTATGATTTTAAACAAAACAACATAAGCCTGGAGCTTGATCTGGCAAAAAATCTTCCTGATGTGACTATTGACGACGTGCAAATTGAACAGGTTTTGTTAAACCTGATCAGAAACAGTATTGATGCATTAATAGACTTACCCCAAAAAACACAAAGACAAGTACGGATCCAGAGTCATATCAAGAACCCTAATCAGATAGAGATTACAGTCAATGACAACGGCTCAGGAATTGATGACGATCAAAAAGAAAACATACTGAAACCTTTTTTTACCACAAAACCAACGGGGATGGGCATGGGATTATCTATCAGCCGCTCTATTATTGAAGCCCATCAAGGTGTTTTATCTTTTAACAGCAACACGAAAGAAGGCACTACTTTTTATTTAACCTTACCGGTAAAGAGAACGATCTAATGAGCAATCATAAATTGGATCCGTTGGTTTATTTAGTTGATGATGAATATGCGGTGCGTGATTCTCTAGCTCTCTTGATTGAATCAACAGGACAAACCGTCAAGAGTTTTGCATCAGCCGAGGCTTTTTTAACACACTATAATCCTGAACAGCCTGGGTGCCTGCTTCTCGATGTTAGAATGCCGTCTATGAGCGGACTTGAACTTCAGGACGAACTGTTAAGAAGAGAGATTTCCATTCCCATCATATTTATAAGTGGCCATGCCGGAATTCCAGATTCGGCAAAAGCATTCAGGGCGGGCGCAGTGGATTTTCTGGAAAAACCATTTGATAATGAAATTTTGCTTAAGCGTATCGAAGAAGCCCTCAATAAAGATATTGCAAGCAGAGAACAACTCAATGAACATCGTGAGATACAAAAACATCTGGCTCATTTAACCGTGCGTGAAAAAGAAGTGCTGTCCCTGGTCTTCAGAGGCTATTCCAATAAAGAGACTGCAAGAATACTGGATATCAGTAATCGTACCGTAGAGGCACACAGAGCCAGTATTATGGAAAAAATGCAGGCAAACAGTCTCGCTGAATTGATGGTGATGGTAACGCATCCTGAAATGTTGAATGACAATTTGCAAAAAAGTTGAAATTTTTTTCAAAAAGTAGGTATTTATACGTATTGTCTAATTCAGCTTTTTGTTTATAGAATACTCGCCGAAGACTGTCTCTTCGCACTTTCGCATCATAGGAGGAGAAATGAATACTGAACATAACTCATTAATAGATTCTTACAGCCCCGACATTGATATAGACGAATTTCGAGAAATGGTTGCAAAAATGCTTATTACCGAGCTGAAAAAAGGGGTTTTGAAGATGGCTATGAGCTGGATGACTGGCTTGAAGCCGAGCAGGAAATAAGCAACCAACGTCGCTATTGGCTCCGATAAGCAAGGGCATTCAAAATGAAACGTAACAATATAACTGCTATTACCACACCTAACAGACTACAACAGCATAAACAATGCATCGCTTTTCATGAAGCGGGGCATGCTGTGGCGATTTATTTAAACAACAAAGCCAGAAATCTGCCGCCGGTTTATTTTCAAATCGTCTTCAAGGAGATAAGCGGAGCTACTGATTATAATGTATTAATCTATCAAGCAACCCATGACGATAGTATTGCAAGAGTGGAAGGCGGACGCTTGATTCAATCGTTACCCTATTCAATTGATGGTCTGGCACATAAATTAATTGACCACAATGAGGCTATGGCGCCCTTGGTAAGGGATTACATCTGTGCCTTTGAAGCTGACATCATTAATCTGCTTATCGGCCCATTGGCTGAGGCTAAACATGTTTATAACCGGGATGATGAACTTTTTAACCGTAAGCTAGTCGATTTGAAGGCATTAAAAAATTATGGCGGCGATTCCGACCTTGCCTTGGCTTATGAATATCTGGAAAGTTTTTCTACCAACATGCAGCAGCAAGATGAAAAACTGGATGAGTTGTTTGCCTTGGCATGTGATTTTGTAAGTGATTATTCAAACTGGAAGGCAATTACCAAACTGGCCAATTACATACTCGAAAGTAATAAAAACATGATCAGCTGCGAAGAGGTTGTTTCTGTACTTGAAGCGTAAAGGAATAGCTTTCCTTCACAACATTATGACAAATGAAGGACTAAATACAATGGATAAACCAGAAAATACTATTATCAAGGCTGTCTTAACCTTGCTGAATACTGTCTACACCTACCTGAAAAACTTGTTAACCACAGGGTTTGATTATCTATTCAAGCGGGAACCGGAACTTGATCTCAATAAACCTTCGGATAATAAATCTCCTGGTTTAAAGAAAAAAAGGTTTATTTACTTCGCGCTGTTTTTAATGATGATGTTGTTTTTGCTCAGCAGCGTTAACGAAGTGCAACGCGACGAAATTTCCTACAGCCAGTTTCTTAAACTGGTTCAGGAAGCGAAAATTGATAAGGCCGTAGTGACTGAACGGTTGATTACCGGTACCATCAAGTCTGAAAACCCGAAAGACTCAGGCAAATATTTTGTGACGATCCCATTATGGCAAAATGATCTTGCGCAAATGCTGGCACAAAATAAAGTGGACTTTATCGTCAGAAGTGGAGAAAATTGGTTGTCCACCTTGTTTTTCAACTGGATTATTCCGATATTGATATTTGTCCTGATCTGGTCCTGGGTTATGCGCCGAGCGACTGCCGGGGCGCAATCCTTTCTTAATTTAGGCAACAAAGTCCGTATCCATCAGGACACCCAGACCAACATTACCTTTGCTGATGTGGCAGGCGCTGATAGCGCCAAACAGGAACTGAAAGAATCCATCGATTTTTTAAAAGCGCCCGAAAAAATCCAGCGCTTGGGCGGACGTATGCCCAAAGGCGTATTGCTCGTGGGCTCACCGGGTACCGGAAAAACGCTGCTGGCTCGTGCTGTTTCCGGGGAAGCCAAGGTGCCGTTTTTCAATATCAGCGGTTCCGAATTTATCGAACTGTTTGTCGGTGTCGGCGCTGCTCGCGTTCGCGAGCTCTTCGAACAGGCACGCAGTAAAGCCCCCTGTATCATCTTTATTGATGAACTGGATGCTATCGGCCGCTCTCGCGGAGGACCGGTGGTGATGGGCGGTCATGATGAACGGGAGCAGACATTGAACCAGCTACTGACCGAAATGGATGGCTTTGACACCTCGATCGGCGTAGTGGTCATGGCGGCTACCAATCGTCCGGAAGTGCTGGATAAAGCCCTGCTCCGTGCCGGTCGTTTCGATCGCCAGATCGTCGTTGATAAGCCCGATTTGCAAGATCGTATCGAAATATTGAAATTGCACACCAAAGCCATGACCCTGGCTGAAAACATCGATATAGCAGTCGTAGCAAAACGCACACCCGGCCTGGTCGGCGCTGATCTGGCCAATATAGCCAATGAAGCAGCAATTATGGCGGTACGGGTTGGCCATAACCAGGTTGAAATGGAAGATTTTGAAGCCGCTATCGACCGCATACTGGCCGGACCCGAAAAGAAAAATCGCGTATTAAATCCGGAAGAAAAGCGCCGGGTCGCTTACCATGAAGCCGGACATGCCATGGTTGCCGAACAGGTACCCACAGGGCAGCCTGTGCATAAAATATCCATAATTCCCCGGGGCGTTTCTGCCTTGGGCTTCACTTTACAGTTACCTGTAGAGGAAAAATTTCTGTCTACCGAGAATGAACTCAAAGACCAGATAGCCATTTTACTGGGCGGGCGCATGGCTGAAGAAATCGCCCTGGGCAGCATCTCAACCGGCGCGCAGAATGATCTTGAAAAAGCCAGTGACATTGCCCGAAGCATGGTTTGCAGCCTGGGCATGAGCAAAAAACTGGGACCGCTGACTTACGGTAAACGCCAGCAACTTCAGTTTTTGGAAACAGAGGTATCGGAATATCGCAATTACAGCGATGAAACAGCCCGCATCATTGACACAGAAATAATGGCGCTGGTTCAGGAAGGCGAAACACGTGCACGGGAAATCATCACCGCAAACAGAGCGGCATTGGAAAAACTGGCCAATTTGTTACAGGAAAAAGAGGTCATTAACCGAGAGGAAATGATCGTATTACTTGAGAGCAAGGGTCAAAAGCTATGAATAAACACTTGAAATTAGTTAGAGAATTTCACGACGCATTGGCATTCCCGCAGGCAGAACAGGGAGAAAACGCACGCTTATCCGAAATGGCTATTATTATGCGTCAGGCATTGCTTATGGAGGAAGGCAGTGAGCTGTTCAGAGCGTTTAAAGCAGGAGATATGGTCGAAATTTTGGCGGGAATAATCAATCTTTCTTATTGTGCATTGGGCGCTATTGCTATTGAAGGAGCGGATGTTTTGGATCGGCCGGTATCATGGCAACATGATGGTTTTGTGATTTCTTTAATGCGACTATTTTCTGACAAGATCAATCATTGCGCATCCGGCAACCCTGATAATTATTCAGAGGTCTATTGTTTGTGTGCTTATTTATCGAAAAGTTTTATTAATGCAGATTTCGACAAAGCTTTTCAAATGGTACATGACAGCAAAATGTCCAGACTGAATAAAAGCGGTAAACTCATTTGCGAAAATACTGAGGAAATCCTGAAATCCAAATTTTTTAAAACGCCCGATTTGAGTGAATGTCTTTACGAATGATATACAGCGGTTTCAATCAATGTTAATCACTGAATATAGACCTTTCAGGTTTTTAAAACCTGAAAGGTCTTGAGTTTAACGTAACTCATCTCACTTAAAACTGCTGTAAGTAACCAAACAGTTTTTTAACAAAATAAAAGGTGAGTCATTATGGGATGGAGAGAACGCAAGCACGAAGAAGCTTATATCGATGAAGAGGTTGAAGCCCGTTTAAAGGAAGAGTTGCCGCACTGGTATCTGGAAAACGGCTGGATTCGACGTAAATACAAAACCAGCGGCTGGAAAAGCACTTTGATGGTAGTTAATACGGTGGGGCATCTGGCAGAGGCGGCATTTCATCATCCTGATCTTACCGTTTCTTATGCCTTTGTGATTGTTAAGTTAATGAATCACGCAGCAAAAGGTATTACCAACAAGGATTTTGAACTGGCACACAAGATCGAAGCGGTCATTATGTGGCAACCCGGCAAAGAAGGCGGTGCACTAGAAGGCACACCCGATGATCCGAGATTTAAATACATCAAATATGATTAACATGGCAAAAAAAAGGCTTATCAAATTGATAAGCCTTTTATTTTATGGCGTCCCCAAGGGGGTTCGAACCCCTGTTACCGCCGTGAAAGGGCAGTGTCCTAGGCCGCTAGACGATGGGGACTAAAACGGGTTTAGTCAGGCCTAATTCTTACGTCTATCCAAACAGGATCAGACGAAAAATTTAAAACTATTGATCTTTAATACCTGTATAAAAGATCGGTTTAAATCATGTAAGCCATTAAAAATGGCGTCCCCAAGGGGGTTCGAACCCCTGTTACCGCCGTGAAAGGGCAGTGTCCTAGGCCGCTAGACGATGGGGACTAAGCATTTTAATCAACTTTTTTCTTGGCATGAGCCAATTTTTCTTGGAGCCATATTTTTTGGTGGAGCCAAGCGGAATCGAACCGCTGACCTCAACACTGCCAGTGTTGCGCTCTACCAATTGAGCTATGGCCCCGAGTTAAGAACGGGCATTGTACAGTAATTACCGATTATGTCCAATACTAATTTAAAGTTCTTATGTAATTAATGGCTTTTTCTATTCTAGCCAGGGTTTTTTCTTGTCCAAGTAATGACAAGGTGACATCAATCGCGGGTGAAACTGCCGACCCACAAACAGCAACACGCAAGGGCTGAGCCACTTTACCCAAATTAAGCCCCATGGTTTCGGCTACATTCAGGACAATTTGATGCACTGTCTCACCATTCCAATCTGTCACCGCCACCAATTCATCATGTAAACATGCTAGAACATGATCCGAACCTACGGTGAAATTCTTTTTAACCGCTTTTTCGTCATAGGAATCAAACTCTTTATAGAAGTAAACACTGGCAGCTGCCATTTCGACCAAGGTTTTGCTACGTTCTCTTTGCGCTTTTACAACATCAATTAATTCCGGCCCGTCAGCTGGATCAATGCCCAACTGCCCGATATGCCAACTTAAATGACGTGCTACATGAGCAGGGTCGCCATTCATAATATATTGATGATTTAACCATAACAGTTTTTCCATGTTAAAAGTCGATGCTGACACATTAACATCATCCAATTCGAAATACTCAACCATCTCGTCTATAGTGAAGATTTCCTGATCGCCATGAGACCAGCCCAGACGCACCAGATAATTCAGCAACGCTTCCGGCAAATAGCCCTCATCACGAAACTGCATCACACTCACTGCACCGTGACGTTTTGATAAACGCGCACCATCTGGACCAAGAATCATGGGTAAATGCGCATATTTCGGAAGCTCCGCACCCAGGGCTTTAAGAATGTTCATCTGCCTGGGCGTGTTATTAATATGATCGTCACCCCGGATAACATGCGTGACTTTCATATCCATATCATCAACAACAACGGTTAAATTGTAGGTTGGCGTGCCGTCAGCCCGGGCGATAATCAAATCATCCAGCTCTTTATTGGCAACCACAATGTCACCTTTAACCAAATCAGGAATGGTAACGACACCATCAACCGGATTCTTAAAGCGTATAACCGGCTCCCTTTCTTGTTGCAACTCAGCATTGTCTCGGCATTTACCGTTATAGCGTGGCTTTTCTTTATTGGCCATTTGCCCGGTACGTAATTGCTCCAATTCGTCTTTGCTACAGTAACAATAATAGGCATCACCCTGCGCCAATAACCGCTGGATAATTTCTTTATAGCGATCAAAATGATGGGTTTGATAAAAAGGCCCTGCATCATAGTCCAGGCCCAGCCACGTCATTCCTTCAAGAATAGCATTAACCGATTCCTGAGTTGATCGCTCCAGATCGGTATCTTCAATCCGTAAAATAAATTTTCCGCCGTGTTTACGTGCATAAAGCCATGAAAATAAGGCAGTACGCGCACCGCCGACATGCAAATAACCCGTTGGGCTCGGGGCAAAACGTGTTGTTATACTCATTGTGATATTATTTCGTTAGTAGAATTCTTTTTGCGTATTCTGTTGGGATTTGTTTAGCGGCGCTTAAACGCATGCCTTGATAGCTAAATGCAACACCGCCCTTGGCAACGTCATTTTTTCCCAGGATGGCCATTGAAGTTGTATTTCCCTGGGCTGCCGCTTTTTCGTACCATTGGGTAGCCATTTTAACATCGTTTTTTACACCCAGGCCTCGATCATACATCGCTGCAACTATTACCTCAGCTTCAACATATCCTTGATTTGCGGCTTTTAACATCCACTCTGCCGCTTGTTGCTCATCTTTTTCAACGCCACTACCCAATAAATACATAGCACCAAGCTTGGCTTGCGCCTTGGCATCGCCTTGCTGAGCAGATTGCTCAATAACCGCCAGTGCCGAGGGTTCCTCTGCCTGTGAATTTACACACAGAGATAACAGGCAAGAAAAAATAAATAATGTTAATAGTTTATACATTAAAGTAACTCCATAGTTTTTAATAATTGATATTAGGTTTGCCTTATTATACGCAAACCCTATCAATAAAACTTGAAGTCCAGTCATAACTGCAAATAATGATGCTATGGCCTAAGGATAACTTCATTTAAACAAAACAACCTTATTAATTACATGGCTTAACGATAACACGCTATTTCAATTAAATTGAGACAATGCTAAAATCCAGTTTGATTTATTGATACCGCAGAACATTTGCCCTATCTCGATCAGTTTATTAATAACAATAAGGGGATTTTAAAATGCAAAAAATACTTATAACCGCCGCATCGATTGCAGCCCTGCTTTTATCGGGCTGTGCCTCACAACCGACATCCACTTTTGAGACATTTCAAGCACAGGACTTGAATGGTTTGCTATCCTCCGGTCAGTATATACAAAAAGCAGATAATTTCTTTGTTATTAATGACTCTTCAGGGTCAATGAGAGAAGAATATTTAGGCGCTGGCTACCCTGCTCAGCCTGATCCTACAAAATTTTCAATTGAAAAAGAAGTCCTGAATAGAATCAACCAAACTATTCCTGACCTTAAGTTAACCTCAAGTATCCGCAGCTTTGGCTTTGGCAAGTGCTTGTCAGGGGGATTTACCCAACTTAATCAGGCTCCGACCAGTTACTCAAAATCAACTTTCGGTAGCGGCATAGATGCGCTGACTTGTGCCAGTGGTGGCTCACCTATTCAAACCGGAATCGAAGAAACAGCCAAAGATTTATCTGCAACGACAGGTAACATTGCTGTTTTAATACTGAGTGATGGTCATCATCTGGACTCAGACGGTGTTACTGCGATGCAATCTTTGAAACAACAATATGGCGACAGATTATGCGTGTATTCTGTTTGGGTTGGCAACGCAGAAGAAAGATCCGGCATAACCGTCTTAAATCAACTCTCTAATATTGCCGGCTGTGGCTATGGCGTAACGGCTGACAGAATTGCAAGCCCCGGTGACATGTCAAATTTTGTAAAAAGCATTTTCTTGAAATCCGGCGCAGCAGACTGCTCGACGCTTGATGGAGACAAGGATGGCGTTAACGACTGCGATGATTTGTGTCCTAACACCTTACCCGGCGTTCCAGTCAGTATAAAAGGCTGCTGGATTGTTGATGTCAAATTTGACTTCGATAAATACAATATTAAACCGGAATTCTTTGGTAATCTTGATAATGCAGCTCAAAAAATCAAAGATCATCCTGAGAAGGCAATTGAAGTACAAGGTCACACGGATAATGTCGGTTCATTCAAGTATAACCAAGGTTTGTCCGAACGCCGTGCGAATGCTGTCAAAAAATACTTGATTGAAGGAAGCGGAAGATCCGATCTTACTTCTCGTGGATTTAGCTTCACTCAACCTATAGACACTAATGAAACTGAAGCAGGACGCGCCAACAACCGTCGCGTACAATTGGAAGTTGAAGGTAAACCTCAACAACCTCTAAATCCTCAATAACATTAGTAGACGTTGCCAGACTGGTAACTCTTGAAGTAAATTAAGAGTTACCAAGCAAAAAAAGGGAGGGTTAACAATAACCCTCCCTTTTTTATTGCTCAGAAGAATGAATCGATCACTCTTTCAACAAGATTATTCCAAATTACTCGATAATATCCAATCCACCCATATAAGGCAGCAATGCATCAGGTATCCGAATACGCCCCTGCGCATCCTGATAATTTTCCATGACTGCAATCAAGGTTCTACCCGCCGCCAAACCGGAACCATTTAAGGTATGCACCAATTCAGGTTTGCCGCTTTCAGGATTACGCCAACGCGCCTGTAAACGCCGCGCTTGAAAATCCTTGAAATTACTGCAAGACGATATTTCCCGATAAGTCCCCTGCCCCGGCAACCACACTTCAAGATCGTAGGTTTTTGCTGATGAAAAACCGGTATCGCCGGCACACAACAGCATCTTGCGGTAAGGCAGGTTTAATTTTTTCAAGATGTTTTCAGCATGTTGAGTCAACTCTTCATGCGCCTTAAATGAATCTTCCGGCTTTACAATTTGCACCAGCTCGACTTTTTCAAATTGATGTTGGCGAATCATGCCGCGCACATCTCGTCCATAAGCACCCGCTTCACTTCGAAAACATGGGCTATGACAAACAAATTTAAGTGGTAACTCCTTGGCATCAATGAATCACATCCCTAACAATATTCGTGACCGGAACTTCCGCTGTTGGAATCAGATACAAGGCCGGATCATCACTCGCTTTAAACAGATCAGCCTCAAATTTTGGCAGTTGTCCAGTACCTCGCAAGCTGTCCACATTGGCCAAAAAGGGCACATAAGTTTCACTATAGCCATGTTCGGCCGTATGTGTATCCAGCATCAACTGAATAATAGCTCTTTGCAATCTTGCCAACGGACCATTCAAGACTACAAACCGGCTGCTGGCGATTTTTGCACCCAACTCAAAATCGATTCCTTTCAGTTTTGTGCCTAAATCTACGTGATCTTTAGCTTCAAAGTCGAATTGAGGCACATCGCCCCAACAGCTAATCTCAAGATTAAATTCTTCACTTTTACCGTCAGGCACGGATTCATCGAGAATATTGGGAATACCTTCCATCAGCGTTTCCATTTCCAACTGAATCCCGGCCAATGCAGTTTCCGCCGCTTTAAGCTGATCGCCCAAATGCTGAACCTGGTTCAACAACGGCTGTACGTCTTCGCCTTTGGCTTTTGCCTGCCCAATCGCTTTTGAACGACTGTTACGCTCATTTTGTAATTCCTGGGTTTTAACCTGTACCTCTTTACGTCTGGCTTCCAGTTCGGCATAAGACTCGGGATTAAAACTAAATGAACGCCTGTTTAGTTGTTCCTTAACAAAATCAAGATCGGTTCTAAATAAACGGGGGTCTAGCATAACGTCGTTTTACCTTTAATGAATAATGCATTCCCTGCAGGAATGTTGAATTGGTGTGATTGACATGTTTTTTATAGCGGGAAGATTACCAGCGAAAGAAACAGGTTTGTTGATTAACCCCCAATTTTGGCCTTTCCTCGGATTTTCTTATTGTTATTTTTTACCTTGGCCCGGCCAAAATTTTAGCCACCGCCTCCGATGTTCTCCCAATCATTGCTGCTGGTTTGCTCTAACTCATGCAATTTTTTAGTGGTTTCCCGCTGTTTGGCCCGCAACTCTTCGAGTTCTTGATCGTAGTTCGGCTTAACATCTGCTGTTGCTTGCCTGGATTGCATTACTAATACATCAATCCTGGCACTCTGCCCAATAAGTTCAGTTACCAGCTTTTGTCTGTATTCATCTGTCGCTTTCATGGTTTAATCCTTCGGGTTATTTAGTAATATACTGAGGACAGTCACAATTTGCGCTTAATTGAAAATTCCAAAGGATTTTACACAGAAACACCGAACAGCATTAAGCTTACTCTAGCCTGGAAACTGCCGTTCTAGCCAGATCACTTAATGCAGTTCCATCTTGCCGGCAATAAGCAATAATCTCACGCCGCATTCTGGGATCCCATGATCTTAATATGTGTTTTCTTATGCCTTCAGCGGCAATTTCTTTATTGCTCTCTGCGTTAAAAAAATCACCGATATCATTGGCCATTGTGATAAGTCTTTCAATTTTCATGATTTGCAATTAAATAAAATAGTTAGTATGGGTTAAACGTTGCGGGTGTGTATAAACGACATGCTGGTCATCACGCGCAAAACCGATCAAAGTAAGTCCTACTTCTTCTGCCAGCCTTATGGCTAAGCCGGTAGGTGCGGAAACAGCTGCAAGAAGAGTAATGCCGACCCACGCAGTTTTTTGTACCATTTCATAACTGGCTCGACTGGTAACGATTACAAAACCGGTGGATAAGTCTTTGCCGGTGCGCAATAAAAACCCGATCAATTTATCCAGCGCATTATGCCGTCCTACATCTTCCCTTATATATAAAATGCCTTGTCCAGGGACTGTCCAGGCAGCGGCATGGACGGCTCCGGTTAATTGGTTTAATTTCTGGTGCTGACTAATGTCCGTTAAAGCCGAACGCAACTCGGCGGCAGATAGGGTCAAGTTCCCATTAACTGGGTTGGGTTGACGGATGGCTTGTCTTAAAGTACTCGCACCGCATAGACCGCAACCGGTACGGCCTGTCAAATTACGACCTTTATCTGCCAGGCATTGAAAACGGTGATCGGGGATTTTTAACTGTACTTCGATGCCGTTTGAGCGGTTATAAATCCGCGCTGATAATAATTCTTGCGGATTTTTAATGATGCCTTCGGTAATGCTGAAACCCAGTGCAAATTCCTCAAGATCAGTTGGTGTTGCCAGCATAACAACATGAGGCAACCCATTGTAAACCAGGGAAATAGGCACTTCCTCGGCAATATAGTCTTGTTTTCGTTCATGCTGTTCACCGCACCAGCGATCAACGGTGCTTTGTTGATAGCTGGGCCAGCCTAATTCTGATGGCAACAGTTGCGCGGCGGCGCTTGAAAATAGCACTGCGGTGGCAGTGTCGCTAGCCATTGTTTATGCCTTGTTCGAGCAAATCCAGCTGTGTTTCTGAAAACGCATGATAATTTTCTTGCCATTCCGAAGGCTGGCTGACTTTACTGACCTGTACTGCGGTTACTTTGTATTCCGGGCAATTGGTGGCCCAATCAGAGTTATCGGTGGTAATAACATTGGCGCCCGACTCTGGAAAGTGAAAAGTGGTATAAACAACGCCCGGTTGAACACGTTCGCTAATCAAAGCGCGTAATACGGTTTCACCCGCCCGGCTTTTAATGCCTACCCAGTCACCGCTTTTCAAGCCACGGTCTTCAGCATCATGTGGATGAATTTCCAGACGATCTTCTGAATGCCAGGCAACATTGTCAGTGCGCCGCGTTTGTGCGCCAACATTGTATTGCGACAAAATCCGGCCGGTGGTCAGAATTAAAGGAAATTTGCGAGTGACCCGTTCGTGCGTGGCGACATATTCGGTTAGCATAAACAAACCCTTGCCATTATCGCGCATAAAGTTTTGTTCATGCATGATAGGCGTACCCACTGATTCTTGATCATAGCACGGCCATTGTATGCTGCCTAACTGGTCAATTTTTTCATAACTGACGCCAGCGAAAGTAGGCGTAAGACTGGCAATTTCAGCCATGATTTCTGATGGGTGGCTATAATTCATCGGGTAACCCATCGCATTTGCCAGCATTTGAGTGACTTCCCAATCCTGATAACCTGCTAACGGCGACATGACTTTACGCACCGGTGAAATACGCCGTTCAGCATTGGTAAACGTGCCGTTTTTTTCTAAAAAGGACGCGCCAGGTAAAAAGACATGAGCGAATTTAGCGGTTTCATTAAGGAATATATCCTGCACAATGACACATTCCATTGCCCGTAAAGCGGCATGTACGTGCTGAATATCAGGATCTGACTGGGCGATATCCTCACCTTCGCAGTACAAACCCATAAAGCTTTTGTCCAGCGCTGCATCAAACATATTGGGAATACGCAAGCCAGGCTCCGAGCTTAATTCGGCATCCCATGCAGATTCAAATAATTTGTGGGTTTCATTATCAGAGACATGGCGGTAACCGGGAAACTCATGCGGAAACGAACCCATATCGCAAGAACCCTGAACGTTATTCTGCCCGCGTAAAGGATTGACACCAACACCGACCCGGCCCAAATTACCGGTAGCCATCGCCAGATTAGCAATACCGATAACCGTGGTGGAGCCCTGGCTGTGCTCAGTTACGCCCAAGCCATAATAGATAGCCCCATTTTTGGCCGTGGCATAGAGCCTTGCCGCCGCTCTGATATCAGCCGCGTCAACCCCTGTTATGGCTTCGGTTGCTTCGGGCGAGTTGTGTTCCTGGGCAATAAATGTTTCCCATTTAGCAAATGAGTCGACATCGCAACGCTCATTGACAAAAGCTTCGTCCATTAACTGTTCTGTTAAGATGACATGAGCCAAAGCATTGATCAACGCTACATTAGTGCCGGGGCGCAATTTCAAATGATAATCAGCTTCGACATGGGGACTATTTTTAACCAGATCAATTTCACGCGGATCAATCACGATAAGTTTTGCGCCCTGGCGCAGACGTTTCTTCATGAGTGATGCGAACACCGGATGTCCATCGGTTGGATTGGCGCCAATAACCAAAATAACATCGGCTTTCATAACCGAGTCAAAATCCTGGGTACCTGATGATTCACCAAAGGTTTGTTTAAGTCCATAACCGGTAGGAGAATGGCAAACCCGTGCACAGGTATCAACATTATTATTGCCAAAACCTGCACGAATCAGTTTTTGCATAATATACACTTCTTCATTAGTACAACGAGAAGAGGTAATTCCGCCGATCGAATCCTTGCCGTATTTCTGCTGAATCCGTTTTAATTCGGATGCTGCATGATTAATGGCTTCTTCCCAACTGACTTCCTGCCATGCGTCTTTTATACTGGCACGAATCATGGGCTTGGTCATACGGTCTTTATGCGTAGCATAACCAAATGCAAAGCGGCCTTTTACACAAGAATGACCGTGATTGGCTTTACCGTCTTTGTGCGGCACCATGCGAATAACTTGATCGCCTTTCATTTCTGCCCTGAATGAACAGCCAACGCCACAATAGGCACAGGTAGTTACAATCGCATGTTCCGGTTGACCATGGTCGATCACCGATTTTTCCATTAAGGTTGCTGTCGGGCAGGCTTGCACACAGGCGCCACAGGAAACGCATTCGGAATCCATGAAAGCCTGATTTTGACTGGGCGATACTTTGGAATCAAAACCGCGGCCATCAATGGTTAAAGCAAAGGTTCCCTGGGTTTCCTCACAGGCCCTGACACAGCGCGAACAGACAATACATTTGCTGGGGTCAAAACTAAAGTAAGGATTGCTTTCATCCTTGGCCGCATTCAGGTGAGTTTCAACCGGATGATAACGTACTTCACGTAAACCCACTGCACCCGCCATATCTTGCAGTTCGCAATCGCCATTAGCAGAACAGGTTAAGCAATCCAGCGGATGATCGGAGATATACAGCTCCATAACTCCGCGGCGTACATCAGCCAGTTTTTGGTTTTGGGTAATGACTTTCAAGCCTTCTGCTACGGGTGTTGTACAGGAGGCCGGCATTCCGCGCCCACCTTCGATTTGTACAACGCAAAGCCGGCAAGAGCCGAACGGCTCAATACTGTCGGTGGCACATAACTTGGGGATGTCAATACCGATACTTGCCGCCGCTCGCATGATGGAAGTTCCTGCGGGTGCAGTGACCTGAAAGCCATCAATTTCCAGTGTGACTAACTGACTGGCTGTGCTGGCAGGTGTGCCGAAATCTTGTTCTTTATTGATGCTCATGATTGGTTCCTCGTGTCATTATCAGGCGGCGTTGGCTTTATCATCCAGTCCGAAATCTTCCGGAAAATGATTTAAAGCACTCAATACAGGATAGGGAGTCATACCGCCTAATGCACAAAGCGAGCCGTTAAGTAAAGTATTGCAAAGATCGCGTAACAGGGGGATATTTTTATTAAGTTCCTGCCCCTTGATAATTTCATCCATGACTTCTGCGCCACGGGTGGAACCAATGCGACAGGGTGTGCATTTGCCGCATGATTCAATTGCACAAAATTCCATGCTGTAACGCGCCATTTCAGCCATATCGACAGTATCATCAAAAGCCACAACACCGCCATGCCCCAAAACTGCCCAGATCGCGGCAAACGCTTCATAATCCAGGGGGGTATCAAATTGTGATTCAGGCAAATAAGCGCCTAAAGGGCCACCCACCTGGACTGCCTTGATCGGACGACCGGAAGCCGAACCGCCACCGAAATCATAAAGCAGTTCACGCAGGGTCAAACCAAAGGCCAACTCAACTAAACCGGTATGTTTAATATTACCCGCCAATTGGAGGGGCAAGGTACCACGGGAACGTCCCATGCCGAAATCACGGTAAAAATCACCGCCTTTATCCAGAATAATCGGCACTGATGCCAGTGAAATGACGTTATTGACGACGGTAGGTTTACCAAATAAACCGCTAATAGCAGGTAATGGCGGTTTAAAACGAACCAGTCCACGTTTACCTTCCAGACTTTCCATTAAAGAGGTTTCTTCGCCGCAAATATAAGCACCGGCGCCTAATCGTACTTCAAGATGAAAGGCTTTGCCGCTTCCCAGAATATCATCACCCAAATAACCGGCTTGATAGGCTTTTTCAATAGCCGTATTAAGCGCTTTGTGTGCATGCGGATATTCTACGCGCAGGTAAATATATCCCTGTGTTGCACCAACTGCCAAGCCTGCGATCGTCATGCCTTCGATCAAGACAAAGGGATCGCCTTCCATGACCATGCGATCGGAAAATGTACCGGAATCGCCTTCATCGGCGTTGCAAATAATGTATTTTTGTTCTGAGGGTGTATTAAGTACCGTATTCCATTTAATACCCGTTGGAAAAGCCGCGCCACCGCGTCCACGCAAGCCTGAATCAGTGACTGTTTTAACAATATCGGTCTGTGGCAGCTTTAAGGCATTGCCTAAACCGCGATAGCCATCATTACTAATATAATCTTCCAGACTGACAGGATCTGTTTTACCAATACGGGCAAAGGTTAAACGTTCCTGTTTTTTCAGATAATCCAGTTCTTCTGTCAAACCTAAAAACAGGGGATGTGAACCTCCCTGTATAAAATTCGCATCAAACAGGCTGGCGACATCACTGACCTGTACCGGGCCATAAGCTAGGCGTCCATCTTCCGTGACTACTTCGACCAGTGGTTCCAGCCAGAATAGGCCTCTTGAACCGTTGCGGATTAACTCAATAGTCATACCGCGTTTTTCAGCTTCCTTGGCGATAGCTATAGCGACACGGTCAGCTCCCAGTGAAATGGCGCTGGAATCGCATGGAACATAAATAGTAATACTCATGCCAGTTCCTCTGTTTCATTAATAGCCGCGTCAAAACTGTTTGCCGAAACCCGGCCATAAATCTCATCGCCGATTTGCATGGCGGGTGAACAAGCACAGTTGCCCAGGCAATAGACCGGCTCCAAAGTGAATTTGCCATCCGCTGTAGTTTCGTGAAAATCGATGCCTAGTCTGGTTTTTACATGATCTTCCAATTGCTTGCCGCCCATTGCCTGACAGGATTCGGCACGGCAAAGATGAATCGTATGGTTGCCCGGCGGCGTATCGCGGAAATAATGATAAAAACTGATAACACCATGGACTTCAGCGCGTGAAAGATTCAATGCCTTGGCAATGGCTGGAACACTTTCGGCAGGCACATAACCCAATGCATTTTGTACGCCATGCAGAATGGGCAAAAGTGCACCGGGTTTATTTTTAAGGGTGGATATTATTTCCTGTACGGTCGCTTGCATAAGGCTTGATTCAGTCATGGTTATCTCTCTATGGCGATTCTGTTCGTTAAAACAAAACACATCCTTCACCTGTGTCTTTATAATGTTGCGCTAGCATAGCACAAGAAATTTTATGTGTAAAAAAGACATAAATACGGCACAATATCTAAGCTTTTTTTACAAAGATTGCAGCGATGTTGACTCTTCTATTGCTCAAGAACAGGTAATAAAGAATCACATGAAAATTTTTCTTACAGGCATAAGTTGCGTTGGTAAAACAACAATTGGTTCAAGGTTAGCAACATTAATTGGCTGTCAATTTTTTGACCTGGATGATGAGATTGAAAATTTTTTCTCAATACCTATTGAGGGTCTTCAGGACAAATTTTTAACAATATATTCCTTTCGGGAGGAAGCATCCAAAGCCTTAAAGGATCTTTTAGATCGAGAATCGGCTCAAGACTCGGTTATTGCACTACCCCCAAGCGGGCTAATGGGCCCCTACTGGAGATTAATAAAAAAATCGAACGGAACTACTATCGTGCTTACTGATGACGCAATCAATATTTTGAATAGAATTACTTTTTACGACAAAGACTCCATTCTAATCAATAAGAATTTATCAGAAGAAGAGAAAATGTATTATCTAAAAGAGATTAAAAAAGATATTAGCTATTTTAATCGGACATACAAGAAAGCCGATATTAAAATTAATATATCAGGGCTAAACGCCGATCAAGCAGCTACAAAAGTAAAAGAGATATTGGATAAGCATTTGCAGATTACTTTTCTTCTTAAACTCGAGTAAAATCCCTCAAACAAAGGGAGTGCCTTTATGTCAGAATGGTTGATACTAATTTTAGTCCTTTATATTATTTACCTCATTATGAAAAAACCAAAAACCACCACCGAAAAGCCAACGCCTAAAGCTAAAACTGAACAGCCCATTGCGACCAAAGCTACTAAAGCAACACCTAAAAAACCAAGCCCGGATCAGAAAACCCCTAAAAAGGCTCAAACCGCGGCTACCAAAGCGGTTGAGACGACTCCAGAAATGACTATGCCTGAACGCGTCGGTTTGACCGCTGGCAGTATTTGGCATTACTTGACTGAAAATGGCGCTACCTCTGTTGCAAAATTGGTTCGGGAACTTCCGGAAGATGAAAAAATCATCCAACGCAGCATAGGCTGGTTAGCTCAGGAAGACAAAGTAATTCTCGACACCATTGACCGGATTGAGACTCTGTCGCTGAAAGAATAACTTTCTATTCCGAGTTCACTTAGCCCCTGAAGAAAAGTTTTTCTTCCAAGGTCTTGCCGTGGCTCAACTGCCGGAATTGCCAGTGATGAGTATTGATACATTGCATCAGTTGCAGATCCATCTGGGGCTGCAAATCAAAGTCATATTCCACTATAAATTCATTTTTTTGCGGATTAGTGACCTGCAAGACGCCTTCTAAGGCCTGGAGTTTAGCCATAACTTCCAGCGCAGGGCCGGTTTCCATTTGCAGGGTAATAAATCGGGTGGGTGTCTGTTGATCGTTTATGCTAATTTTCTCGGGCTGCAAAATACCGTTTTCCAGCAGTAAAATATGCTGGCACAGCCGGTCAAGTTCTGCCAAATCATGGGAGCTGATAATAAAGGTCGTCATTGACGATTGTTCTGCAATGATTGTTCGCACCGTTCGGACATTAACAGGATCAAGCCCGGCGGTAGGCTCATCCAGCAAGATCAGCGCCGGTTTACCGATTAGCGCCTGGGCAATTGCCACACGCTTAGCCATGCCATGACTGAGCGCCTGCGGTTTTTCATGAGCGATCTCTTTCAGTGATACTTCCTCTAAAACCCTACCTGCTTCGAGGATGGCCTGTTGCGTAGTCAAACCCTGTAGCCGTGCATAAAAAACCAGTTGCTCAATTATCGTAAAGCCGGGGTCCAGTTTTGCATCCTGAGGTAGCGCTGAGACCTTGCCGATAAGTTGCGTCGCACCCGGTAGGTGACCGAACAACCTGACAATGCCGGAAGTGGGGTGTAAAAAACCGGACAGGATGCTCAGCAATGTTGTTTTACCGGCGCCATTGGGACCGACCAAGCCGATCGGTTCGCCCGCGTCCAGTTCAAAACTCACATTGGAGAGCGCGGCTTTGCCGGAATAAACGTGGTTAAGCTGATGACAGTGAACAATAGGTGATTTCATAGTGCTTGCCTTGCCATTATCCAACGGCCCAACGCTAATAAAACAAGGCTTTGCAATAGGGGAATATAAGCCAGTTGCAGCGTATGCCAGCCTGACAGTTCCGCCAGGTCAGATAATTGATAGCCGGGAATCAGAAATTTAAGGAAAGCGAGCGCAGGCAGGTAATAAGCAAAACCGCTGATGATGCCGGCCAGAAATGTCCAGATCAGAATGGCCCAGACAGTGGCTTGTCGAGCCGATTTAACCTTGGCGGATAAAGCGGCCATCATGGCAGTAAAAGGTAGAACGGCCAGGATTAAATTAACAGTTATGGTGAGCAGGTCAGGTAATGCTGAAGAAAACAGCGCACCATCACGATACAACACCAGCGCAAGTGTGCTTAATGCGCTTGCACTGATCAATAGCGCCTGAATCACCATAACGCCCATAAACCGGCCAAAGAATATACTGTCGCGACTGCTGCGCAATACTATAAAGCGTAAGGTGCCACGCTCACGATCAGAACAGGTTTGATCGGCTGACAGCGTAATGCTCAACATCGGAAAGATAAGCAATGCAAAATGCCAAAAAACCCCGAATTCAGCAATAGCCCATTGTTGAATTGAGCCCAAACCAATAAAATCAAAAAAACCGGAGCCTTGCACTATGCCATTTTCCTGCACCAACAGGTCAGCAGCAAAGCGAAGGGGATAAAACAGGATAACACACCAAACGACGGCAAAAGTGAGCAGAGACAGGATGCCTCTTCGGGTTGCAAAACCCTTTTTCAGTTCAAACTGACTGATGAGCAAGAGGTGATTGAAAAAACCAGGGTGCATTGTTGTTACCTTTTCCGTAAGTAATGTGGAGTTTATTTAAGGGTCGTTCAGAAGTGAACCCAAGTTGAACAAATTCGATAAGGAGCTCGAAAAAATAAACCGCCACCGATTAAACTGAGTATGAAGCTATCTTTTTCTGGGAATATGCCTTTTAGGCTCCGGCTTGGGCGCTGTTATTGCCGGCTCTGACCTTTCCAACCCGGCAAATTCGAATAGCAAATCCAGCTCTTTATCAGTCAATTCATAAAAAGTACAAGCTTTTAGACGTTCCGGTAAAACCACCGGCCCATAGCGGACACGCATTAAGCGGCTAACAACGACTTCCTGGGATTCCCATAAGCGCCTGACCAGCCTGTTGCGTCCTTCGCTAACGATAACGTGATACCATTTATTAGCGCCTTCACCACCGAAAAACCGAATCGCATCGAATTTGGCTTTACCATCCTCTAAGTTCTACGCCTTGCTTGAGTTTTTCCAGCGTTGCCTCCGGCACGTCACCTAAAATTCGCACAGCGTATTCACGTTCGACTTGGGTTGAGGGATGCATTAATCGATTGGCCAGTTCGCCATTATTGGTAACCAGTAATAATCCCGACGTATTAATATCCAGCCTGCCTACCGAAATCCAGCGGGCTGTAGTGAGTGTCGGCAATTGTGTAAACACCACAGGCCGACCTTCAGGATCACGACGCGTCACCACTTCGCCGGTGGGCTTGTGATAAAGCAGCACTCGGGTCGGTTGTATAGCAAATTTTTCCCAGTGAACCACCCGCTCATTGAGTTGTAAATAATCACCTGCTTTTAATCGATCACCCAACTTAACAGCAATTCCGTTAAGCTTTAGTCGACCTTCATCTATCCAGCGTTCAATTTCTCTTCTGGAACCGACACCGCCGCGCGCCAGCACTTTTTGAATGCGCTCACCGGCGTCTACCTGATTGCTGTCGGCTTTTTTTGATGGCTTGAGCTCACCAGCTTGTTTCTGTGAATTATTCGCCTGCTTGTAGCCGGTTTCTTTCGGCGCATGCCTTTCCTGATTTTTACGCTGTTGTTTCGGTGACTTGTTTATTCTCTTCGGCGAACTGCCCGGCTGCTTCGATGAATCGTTGGTTGGTTTCTTGCTTTTCACTCGTTACCTGCATAGATTGTTGCGTGTTATCTATCGACCCATCAAGATGTTGTATCTCCTGCAAAGCCGGTAGTTCATTTAATGATGTAATATTGAAATAATCCAGGAATTGTTTGGTCGTGCCATATAAACCGGGCCTTCCGGGCACTTCCTTGTGTGCCACTACCCTAACCCACTCACGTTCAAGTAAAGTCTGAATAATACTTGAACTGACACTGACACCGCGTATATCTTCGATATCGCCGCGCGTTACCGGTTGCCTGTAGGCAATAATTGCCAATGTTTCCAGTAATGCCCGTGAATATTTTGGTGGTTTTTCTTCAAACAACCGTGATACCCAGCGCGACAAATCCTGCTTAACCTGAAAACGATAGCCGCTAGCCACCTGTTTTAACTCAATGGGTCGAAATTTATAATCCTCAGTAATCGCCTCTATTGCCGTTTGTATCTCCTGAAGTTCCGGCTGTTCCAGTTCAGGAAAAACGTGCTGCACTTGCTTGGCTGTCATCGGACGCTTGGCAGCAAATAGAATAGCTTCAACTATACGCTTGGTTTTCACGTTGGCTTCGGGTTGCTCTGTTACTGGAAATGATGCATTCAATATTGTTAATTTTAATTGTCTACGCCGAGCCCTGAGCCCTTCGGCAATCTTTAGGGCATCCCTGGCGTAGGGACGAAGCCCGATCGGTGCTGTATACGGCTCTTCGACAGGGTTCTCCTGAGCGTTGCCAAAAAGGTCAGGAGCTACGACCGATTTTAAATCAACAACAGTGGACTTTACCCGTGGTTTAGTGACCTTCTTCGGCGGGGGTGAAACGGGCGGCGTTTCTGACTCTGATTTCGGTAAAGGGTTCTGACTGGATGATTTCGATGAGTCCTTCTTTTCCGAGTTCGAGGATGGCCAGAAACGAGACAACGACTCCGGGTCGACCTTCTTTTCGGATAAATAATTGCGAGAAAAGGAGACTATTTTCTCCTTTAAGGTATTCCAAAATGGTTGCCATTCTTTCACGGACAGATAAAGCTTCTTTGGTAATTTGGTGGTGGCTAAGTTGGTCGACTCGTTTAAGAACATCCTGAAATGCCAGTAACATATCTCTTAATCGAATATCCGGTAACTGTTGTTCAATGTCTAATGAAGAGACATCGACATCTATGGCAAATATATCACGTTCAACTCTGGGTAAAAAATCGAACTCTTCAGCGGCTGCCTTAATACACTCATATTCTTGTAATCTGCGAATTAATGTTGCCCTGGGGTCTTCTTCCTCATCATCTTCTTCTGATTGTCTCGGCAACAGCATTCTTGACTTTATTTCTGCCAATAGCGCCGCCATAACCAAATATTCTGCCGCCAGCTCCAGATTTAATACACCCATTATTTGAATATAGGTGATGTATTGATGGGTAATCTGGGCGATAGGGATGTTTACAATATCCAGATTCTGCCTTCTGATCAGATACAGCAATAAATCCAGCGGCCCTTCAAACAAGTCCAGAAACACTTCCAACGCATCCGGCGGAATGTAAAGATCGTCCGGCAGTTGATTAAAAGGTGTGCCGTTGACTATTGCAAAGGCTAGCGGCGGTTGTTCTTTCGTACTTTCCATTTATCCTTGTTCACCTTGTCATGCTCCTGGATAAAACTCCGGATTCAAAAGATCATCTTGAGAATAAGGACATTGAACCGGGAAAGCAGATTCATCCAAGCCGGTTTCTTTTAATTTACAAGCCGGCAATCGAAAAAAACACTTTCTGAGCAACAAACATCGGATAAGCTAAAATTACACCCAATAGTTTCGTGTATAACAATACTAATAAAATAATAAATCCGTAGCGCTCCAGGCGATTATATTGCCACGCCCAGTAACTCGGTAACATACCGGTCAAAATACGGCTGCCATCCAGCGGCGGAATCGGCAATAAATTAATCAATGCCAACACCAGATTAATTGAAATACCGGCAACTCCCATATAAATCAACGGTAATGAGATAGCTTCAGCTCCTGCACCGATGGTAACGCCTAAGCGCGTGATTAATGCCCAGCCTACCGCCATCAACAAATTTGAAACAGGCCCTGCCAAAGCCACTATGGCCATGTCATGCAATGGATTCTTAAAATTTCGGGGATCAACAGGAACCGGCTTTGCCCATCCGAAAATAAAACCTGTACCCGTGACCAGTAATATCCCTGGAAGGATAATCGTTCCAAACAAATCGATATGTTTGATCGGGTTTAAGGTTAACCGGCCCAGACTGGAGGCGGTGTTATCACCGTATTTTTTTGCAACCCAACCGTGCGCCACTTCATGCACGGTAATCGCAAAAATCACCGGTAATATCCAAACCACTATGCGCTGCACTAACGTCAATTCATTCATCATATTGTATCTCCTTATCAATCCAGCATAGGGGCAATACCCTTGCCCTGTCTGATTATCTCTGCACCATTACTGGAAAATTCAATCATAGTCGTCTCTTCATGTTCAATAATGCCCGCATCAATCACTAAATCCAGCTCATGTTCAAGCTTGTTTCTGATCTCGTAAGGGTCTGTCATGGCCTCACTTTCGCCCGGCAATACCAGGGTAGAACTAAATAAAGCTTCCCCCAGTTCCTGAAGCAACAATTGCGCAACCGGATGATCTGGAATGCGGATGCCTATGGTTTTTTTCTTGGGATGTTGCAGCCTGCGCGGCACTTCGCGTGTAGCATCCAGAATAAAAGTAAAAGGTCCTGGCGTTAACGCTTTTATCAGCCGATAAGCATCATTGCCGATTTTGGTGAACATAGATACTTGTGTCAGGTCTTTACACACCAGAGTGAAGTTGTGTTTATCATCCAACTGCCTGATACGCCGTATTTTATCCATTGCCTGTTTATCGCCGACTTGGCAGCTAAGCGCATAGGACGAATCGGTCGGATAAGCAATAACGCCACCTTTGCGAATGATTTCCACAGCACGATGAATCAGTCGCAGCTGCGGATTTTCCGGATGTATTTCAAAAAACTGAGCCATCATTAACTTTAAGTGAAATTAAATAACCTCTTATTATACCTTACATCCCCAAAAGCTTGCAGTATGAATACGGACAATGACGATTAACATGTTGTAAGTATTGGGTGTTAAGTTTTTTAATAAAAAGTTGGGTACAATGTCGTTCAGTGATATTAAAAACACCGGTTGCCATTTTGATTATTAGAATTGCCCTTTTATTAATGTTCGCTTCATTTGCCGTATTTATGTCGGTAGACCTGTTACTATGGCTGGCTGTGCCGGGGTTACCTGGATTAATGACCCAGCTTGGCTTGGTCACACTGTTAAGCGCGTTTGCTTTGTTACTGACAACAGGTTTATTCGTTATTACCAAGCTCATTATCACAGCCTGTTTCGATTACTTTTCCGCCAGGCAACGTATAGAACGGCGGCTATTATTTATTCAGGCCAAACAGGATCAGCTTAAGCAGCTATTTTATTTCAGAACATTACAAATCAATTATTTTAATGACCTCAAAATAAAAAGACTGTTAAATGCTAATAATCGTCGACACATAAAGTCTTTATCCAAAGCCATCAATAAAGATTTGCAGTCGATTAAAGAACAGCTACCCAAAACCACTTATCAGCAATTACAACAAGAAAATGTTCAATATCGTAATCAACAGGACGTTGAGGCTTTATTAAAATTGCAGCAAAAAATAGCCACACTTGTTTAGCACATGACTACTTTCAAAAGTTGGATTTTTACTCTGGTTAAACTTTTTCATTCGGTTAAAGATGAAAATCTGCAATGGAAAACAGTCAATCAGGATCAGCAAGTCAAGCTCAAACATGCCCGTGTGTTGGCTGAGAAATCACTGGAAGCGGAATTAAAAAAGAAAAGCGTCCAGTTAGCGCATGAAATTACCCTGCTGCGGACTAAAAACGATACCGAGCTATCCATGTTTAAAACCAAATGCAAACAGGATATTAAGGACTATAAACAATATTTGGCCTCACTGGATCAGCTAAAACGGTCAATACAATCAAGCTATACACACCTGCCCGAAGCGGTTGCTTTCACCATTCATCATCATGCAAAACATTTATTGAATCAAATGTGGGAAGCCAAAGACTTTGAACAAAAAATGCAGCTCGAGATGCAGTTGATTCACTTTATGACTACAGTACATGAAGACGCCCGCCTGAATATGGAAGGTGCGTCCACAGAAAAATTGCCGGAAAGAACGCTAAGTTTGATTCAACAGAAGTGACTATATTTACTTTGTTAAGAAAGCGTGCAAAACCTTCCAGAATCTGACTAAATCGAAAAGCCGTTGCGATATTTGACTTGGGGAAGGCCGGGCATAAAAAGCATGCCCGATCACAAGAACATTTACCCTTGGTAAAAGGCGTTAAGGCGCGTCCAGCACGCCCTAATATATGTGGATCAAAACTTATCTGGACAACCAAACTACATTCAAAGCCATTAATCCAATATGTAGAAGACAAACTATCCAACTCTAGCCGCAAGACTAATGGTGACAACCAGCGCCATGAATATGCCCATGTTTGGCTTCTTCTTCCGTTGCAGCTCTTACATCAATAACTTCCACATCAAAAGTTAATGCAAGTCCTGCTAAGGGATGATTACCATCAATAGTAATATCATCATCCTCAATATTAACCACGGTTACTACGCCGGAACCGGAGCTCACATCCGCATTAAATTGCATACCGACTTCAATATTATCGATGCCTTCGAACATATCCCGTGGAATGACCTGAATCATTTCTTCCACTAGTTCGCCATAAGCATCTTCAGGGGCAATATGCACATTAAATTTGTCACCGGCAACTTTGCCATGTAATGCATTTTCCAGGCCGGGAATAATATTCCCCACTCCATGTAGATAAACTAACGGCTCGTCACCTATTGAAGTATCAAGTACTTCGCCATCATCATTAGTCAGAGTGTAGTGAATAGAAACAGCCATATTGTCAGCTACTTGCATGATAAAACCTTATTCGTGATTAAAAAAAACGGTAATGATATAGATTTACAGCGCGTTTGTCTGAAAAAAATACACCTGTCTGGAGATGGATGATGTTTTAAACGTGATGTCAAAGACCATAAACTGCCTAATTTTTAATGCCAATGCCTTTATGTAATAAAAACAGGCTAAAAAGGGTCAAGATCACTATAAATCCGCCGGTTATGATGTAAGCTAACTGAATATTAACATCCGTCACGCCTATCAATCCGTATCTAAAAGCGTTAATCATATACAAAATGGGATTACCTCGGGAAACGGTTTGCCAAATATCCGGAAGCATCTCTACTGAATAAAAAACGCCGCCCAGATAACTTAGCGGCGTTAATACAAAATTCGGGATAATGGAAATATCGTCAAAGCTCTCCGCAAGCACTGCGTTGATAAAACCGGCTAAAGAAAATAGAGTGGCAGTGAGTACAGCGACGGACAAGGTAATCAATACATTATTGACGGCAATATCAGTGAATAAAAGCGAAATCAAAGTCACCACTATACCAACTAATAATCCGCGAATAATACCGCCACTCACGTAGCCGCCAAGAATCGCCCAGTTGGGCACGGGGGCTACCAGCAACTCTTCAATGTTGCGTTGAAATTTAGTCGAAAAAAAAGACGATACAACATTTGAGTAGGAATGACTGATGACCGACATCAAGAATAATGCCCGGAACAATATAATCCATATAGGTTGCGCCATTAATAGTGCCAATGCGCTCGCCAATCAACTTGCCGAAAATTAAAAAATACAGTGCTGTGGTAATAGCCGGGGGTAATAAGGTTTGCGGCCAGATCCGGATAAAACGAAAAACTTCCTTGGTTACAAGCGTTCTTAGAGCAATGGAATAATTCATTATTGAGTGCCTGCGGGTTTTGACTCTATTAAATCCATAAATAATTGTTCCAGGCGATTACTCTTGTTTTTCAAGCTGATGACTTTGATATTATGGGCGCTTAACTGGCTGAATAATTGGTTAAGCCCCAGTTCCTTGGGCACGGCAACGTTAAGCACTTTATCCGCCAGACGTTCAATCTGGTAGCCTGTAATGATAGGCGCTTTAGCTAGTGGTTCGGCCAGATCCAGAACAAAATGATCAACATGCAGTCTCGCCAGTAAACTCGCCATATCAGTGTTTTCGACTATTAGCCCCTGATCAATAATAGCGATATTGCGGCACAGACTTTCTGCCTCTTCCAGATAATGGGTGGTTAAAATAATAGTCGTTCCCTGTTGATTAACCTCCTGCATCATTTTCCACATGGATCGTCGAATTTCTATATCCACACCTGCGGTTGGCTCATCAAGAATCAATAACTTGGGCGCATGCACCATGGCACGGGCAATCATGACGCGACGCTTCATGCCGCCGGATAAACGCCTTGAAACCGTATCGCGCTTATCCCACAAATCCATTTGCTTAAGACATTGCTCCGTTCTTTGCCGCGCAAGTTTACGGGGTGTGCCGTAATAGCCCGCTTGATTGAAAACAATACTTTTAACGGTATCAAATTGATTAAAATTGACTTCTTGCGGCACCAACCCCAAGCAACTTTTAGCTCTTGATCGATCCGTTTTTAAATCATGACCAAAGATGCTGACCGACCCGCTGGATTCATTAACCAGTGAGCTTATAATGCCGATAGCCGTCGATTTACCGGCACCATTAGGACCCAGCAAGGCAAAAAAGTCACCTTCCTCAACATCCAGATTGATACCTTTTAGTGCTTCAAAACCATTATTATAAGTTTTTCGAAGGTTACGAATAGATAATGCATTCATATTAAAACTAACACTTAACGGGAGCCTTTAAATAAGTTAAATTAGAGTCGCTATTTCCATGATAAAAAAGCTTACATGGATAACAAAAACTGTTGGATTTTATCAGATATTAACTCGCCTCGTAGACAAAACTGGATAACACGTGCCTAACAAACCACCAGAAATCGTTGCCGCTGTAGACTTGGGCTCTAACAGCTTTCACATGATTGTTTGCAGCCTGAACAATGGCAAATTACAAACCATCGACCGTCTTAAGGAAATGGTCAGGCTTGCCTCCGGACTGGACGCAAACAATGTCCTGGATGAAAACACTCAAAATAGAGCACTAGCGTGCCTGGAAAAATTTGGCCAAAGAGTCCGCCATTTTCCGCCCGGCAGCGTGCGCATTGTCGGCACCAATACCCTGCGTACCGCAAAAAATGCCGGGCAGTTTTTGATTAAAGCTGAACAAGCTTTAAACCATCCTATCCATATTATTTCAGGTATAGAAGAAGCTCGCCTGATTTACTTGGGTGTGGCTTACAGCTTGAGCAGCAATGCCAATTTGCGTCTGGTTATGGATATAGGCGGCGGCAGTACCGAATACATCATAGGTACAGGTGATACACCCAAAGAAAAAGAAAGTCTGCACATGGGTTGCGTCTCGGTTAGTAATGCCTTTTTTAAAGAGGGTCGTCTATCCAAAAACGCCTTTAATCAGGCAACCCTGTTTGCCGAACAAAAACTGGAGCCATTCCAGAGAAAATTTCAGCGAAAAAACTGGGATGAGGCCATCGGTGCATCCGGCAGTTTACGTTCAATTGCTAAAGTTCTACAAGCCAAAGGCTGGAGCAAAAACGGCATAACCTGGCAAGGATTGGAAAAACTGGCTGCTCATCTCAACCAGTATAATCATATTAATGAACTTAACTTGCCGGAGCTTGATCTGGAACGTCTGCCGGTATTTGCAGGCGGTGTAGCTATCGTCTATGCCACCTTCAAAAGCTTGGGGATTGAGCAGATGACAGTTGCTGATGGCGCCTTAAGAGAAGGCCTTATACAGGATTTATTAGGGCGGATTTATAATCATGATATGCGCTCTGCAACGGTTCAGTCTGTAGCCGATCGATATCGCACCGATAAAAAACATGCGACACGCATTAAACAAACCATTAATGTCATACTGAAACAGTTAAGCGATGATTGCAATTGGGCTAACGAGGAAAACTATGCGCAATTTTTAAACTGGGCAGCTGATTTGCACGAAATTGGTATTGATATTGCCCATAGTCAATACCATAAACACAGTGCCTATATTATTGAAAATGGCGATTTAGCAGGCTTTTCCAATCAGGATCAGATTTTGTTGGCATCCATCATAAGATCACATCGACGCAAGTTTTCGCAAGCTCATTTCAACGATTTACCGTCACCCTGGAATATCGATGCACCGTTCCTGACACTGGTGCTGCGACTGGCAGTATTACTGCACCGCAATCGTCATGAAGATAAATTACCCGACTTTAAAATAACCATCATTAAATCCAAAATTTACTTAAAGTTTCCCAATGCGTGGCTAATCCAGTCACCCCTGACCCATGCTGACTTAATTCAGGAGGCCGATTATCTAAAATCTGCCGGTTTAAAACTGGAATTTGCATAAACGATTAACTATGAAAACCGTTTTACGCATTTTTTTGCTCTTGCTGAGCACGCTGGTTATTTTATGTGCAATGCTGATTTTTTTTGGCGTCAGTAACAAACCGGACATCGCTGTGGGATGGACGCCTACCCGTGAGGACATTACCAGAGCAAAAAAAATCCTTCATGAAGGCTCTAAAACCAAACCTGACGAGATAGGCACAATCGAGTTAACCCAACCCGACCTCAATCTTGCCGCCAATTATTTGTTAAACCGGTACAGCAAAAGCGCAGTCAACATAGAACTCAAAAATAACGCATTAAGATTCACTGTCACCATGACTTTGCCCAAAAATAGCCTGGGTGAGTATTTAAATATAAGTTTTAGATTGGGTAATGATAAAGACAACCAACTTCCCAGCCTTACAAAGTTTAAAGCCGGAAAGTTACTACTCCCGGCAAGATTTGCCGCCTTTGTTATCAAGAAAATTATTCGCCATACATCGTTGAATGATTATTTCATTCTGGCAACCCAACCAATCAAATACGTTAAAATTGACCAACAAAAAATCACTATTATCTACTACTCAAGCCTTGAAACCATGACTAAAGCCAGGAATTTCCTGACTCAAAGTGGCGATAATCCCAAGCTCGACATTTATCAGCAAAAACTTGCCGAAATCATCGCTCAGCATGATCCGGCATGGCGTTTATCACTGGCCGATTTATTAAAGCCCTTATTTGAACTGGCTTATCAACGTTCTACATTAAAAAATGCTATCGAAGAAAACAAAATGGCCATTACGACGGTTAATGAATACGTCAATAACGCAGAAGAAACAAAGAAATTTCTATCTGCTACCACATCAAAGCCAACAACAGAAAAACGCTACTCCACTTTTTTATACAAAAGAATTGATCTTGCCCAACATTTCATCGGCTCAGCGGCCATTACCGCCTCTGTAAACGGCCAGGTAGCTAAAGTTATCGGTGAAGAGAAAGAGTTAAGCGATGCGCAGGGCGGCAGTGGTTTCAGCTTTATAGATTTAGCCGCTGACAAGGCGGGTACACGCTTTGGTGAAATGGCAACGTCCTCACCTGAAAATGCTCGCAGGATTCAAAAAGCAATGTCTGGAATAAAAGATTACAGCGATTTTATGCCCGACCCCAGAGATCTTCCTGAACACATGGATGAAGCTGAGTTTAAACAACGCTACCAGTCCATTGACAGCCCCGCCTATCAGGAAATATCAAAGCAGATAGATGCCCGCATAGCGGCCACCCCCATTTACAACGCCAATTAAATTAGCTGTGTGGGAACGGCTTTAGCCTCAATCATTCACCACAGCCCGGACAAATGACACATCTATGGGAGGCTGAAAACAATCCCCGGCAAGATTTTAGAACTGGCGCGGCGAAGAACTTTTGGAATAAAATTATGAGTAGCTTAAGGTTGATTACTTGTAACCGGAAGACGGCAAACACACGTTCATCTTTGGGCAATATGCAACTTTATTCGTGTTAAGTTCCTGGGCGATCTCTGCATAGGTAAGCATGCAAGTCCCCCTCTTTGAAAAGAGGGCTAAGGGGAGATTTTATTAGATAAATCCCCCTCAATCCCTATGTTACAAAGGGGAATCTCAGAATAATTACCACATGGTATATGATTTGTAGGAACTGCATTAACTCGTCTATTCTGCGACAATTATCTTGTCAGGTAGCCGATAGTGCTGTATTTTCATGCGAGGTTTATTAAAAATAACAATAACATAACCTGCGCTTTATGAACTACCATAATCTAATCACCTAATGAAAATCGGCATACAAACCTGGGGTTCCAACGGCGACATCCGCCCGATGCTGGCGTTGGCCGATGGCCTGAAAAAAGCGGGGCACTCTGTGACACTGGTAGTGAGCAGTATCGACAACCACAGCTATCAAGGGATTTGCGAACAGCTGGGAATAGGCTACTGGCAAGTGCCGGAGCATATTGATTTCGATATGCAGGATTTTGCCCAGCGCTCGTTTCGAATGCATCCTCTGCAATGGTTGAGGGCGTTGCTTGATGCAGCATTCTTTCCCTACGAACAAGCCATTTATCAGGCGGCACTTGCAATTGGCTGCCGATAACGACTATCTAATCGGCCACCATTTTCTCTATCCATTAAAACTGGCGGCGCTACAACAACAAAAGCCTTTTTTCAGCGTGACCTTGTGCCATGCCGCGATACCCAATCCTGCCATCCCGCCTTTCAGTTTTCCGGATTTTGGTCGCCCTATCAATAAATTGAGTTGGAAGCTGCTTGATGCGTTGTTCAACTGGGCATTGAAAAAACCCTTGAGCCGTTTATGGCTGGAAGCCGGGCAGATGCCACCAGACCACATCCTGACCGAACTGCTGACATCACAACAACTCGATTTGGTGGCAGTCGATCCGTTATTTTGTCGTTCAAGTGAACAGTGGCAAGCGCATCACCAGGTTTGTGGCTTTCTGAATTTAACCGAAGACGAGCGGCATTGGACGATACCAGACTCGCTTATCGAGTTTTTGGAGCATGGCGCCGCACCGGTATACATGACTTTCGGCAGCTTGCAACAGGCGGTGCCCGACTGGAGCATGGAGCTATTTTTGGAAGCGATGACCTTGGCCGGCTGCCGAGCCATAATCCAGACCAGCTCAACGCGCTATCCAGCAGACAGCCATACCGATCAAGTCTATTTCATCGGCAGGCATCCGCATCAACCGCTGTTCAGGCATTGCGCGGCGATCGTTCATCACGGCGGCGCAGGCACCACGCATGCCGCAACCCGTTCAGGCTGTCCATCCGTAGTGGTGCCGTTTATGGACGAACAATTATTCTGGGCTCGACAACTGCAAGCGCTAAACTTGGCGGGAAAACCCTTGCCAGCGAAAAAAGTGACTGCCACCGCCTTGGCCGAAGGCATACGAACCGTGCTGAATTCAAAGTCTATACAAGACAATGCCAAACAGGCAAGCCTAACTATGCAATGCAACGATGGAGTAGCGTGTGCGATACAATTGTTGGAAGCTCAACTTTAAAAACTTACTGGGTTTTCATCAGCAAAAATAAATCGGCTAACTCATGTCATGCCGGCCAATCTCAAGGACGGGATAAATCGGGTACTTCTGGAAAGAAGACTGTCCGCTTCAAGGACATGTAGCTTTATCATACGGGCTGGATCGGTAATTTTCTCAGACGGCTTAGCCGGATGTTTACTGAGTAAAATTACCTAACCCTGTTGATTTTATGGTGGCGATAGGTGGACTTGAACCACCGACCCCGGGGTTATGAATCCCGTGCTCTAACCAACTGAGCTATATCGCCATTTTGGCAGGTCTTTGTAAAGAGCGAGAATTATAAGTATCTGCTCTTGTTTTGTCAAACGTTGAATCGAAAATGCACGACATCGCCATCTTTAACAATGTAATCTTTACCTTCAAGCCGCCATTTTCCGGCATCTTTCGCCCCCTGCTCGCCTTTATAGGCAATAAAATCCTGATATGAAATGACTTCAGCGCGAATAAAGCCTTTTTCAAAATCACTGTGAATAACACCCGCCGCTTGAGGTGCGGAAGCGCCGACAGGTATAGTCCAGGCTCTGACTTCTTTGACGCCGGCAGTAAAATAAGTGGCTAGATTAAGTAACGTATAACCCGCTCTGACTACCCGATTTAATCCGGGCTCTTCCAGGCCCAAGTCATCCAGAAACTCTTTCTTTTCTGCCTCATCCAACTGGGCTATTTCTGCTTCTATCGCCGCGCAGATGGGTACAACCATTGCACCTTCCTTGTCGGCAAGCGCTTGTACTTTATCCAGCAGAGGATTATTTTCAAAACCATCATCCTGAACATTGGCTATATACATAGTGGGCTTTAACGTCATTAAACAAAGGTCTTTAATGTAAGGCTTTTTCATCATCCGTCAGCGACAATGTCCGTGCTGGTTCGCCTGCATCCAGTTGCTTGAAAACCCGTTCTAAAACCAGCTTTTTCGCCAACTCGTCTTTATTGCCGGTTCTAGCCACTTTGGTTGCGCGTAACAAGGCTTTTTCAACCGAAGCCATATCAGCAAGGGCCAATTCCGTATTAATCACTTCAATATCTGAAATGGGATCAATCTTTCCAGCAACATGAACCACGTTATCATCTTGAAAGCAGCGGACAACATGCGCAATGGCATCGGTTTCCCGGATATTCGCCAAAAACTTGTTACCCAGACCTTCACCTTTTGACGCGCCGGCGACCAGTCCCGCTATATCGACAAATTCAATAGTTGTCGGCAATATGCGCTCCGGCTTTACTATTTCCGCCAGCTTTTCCATTCTGATGTCCGGCACAGGCACCACGCCGACATTGGGATCAATGGTGCAAAATGGATAATTTTCAGCGGCAATTTTTGCTTTGGTTAATGCGTTAAACAGGGTCGACTTGCCAACATTAGGTAAGCCAACGATTCCACAATACAGCGCCATAGAGTTCTCTTGAAAGTTTTGAGTTAAAAAGTGAGTACAGCGAGATTATCAAGCCGAGACAAGAGGGCAATTATACTAGCTATCGCTTTAAGCTAAACAGTTAAAACACTAACTTAAGAAAACAAGCTAGCCTGATCTTTTTTCAGTTGGGCAATACTCTCTTTGGGCACGTTAAAAACAGTCTTGAAAACCCTGTTCATCACCGAAATCAACTGGCGAAATTTATAAGCGTTATGATGAGAGTCCCCTTTTTGTTCAGAAGTGCGCCAACTCTCTTCGTCGGATATGCGTAATTCCACGCCCAGGGTATGCTGCTGGGTTTTTTTATCAACCTGGCTTCTCCTGGCATATATCGCCGTGCCAGGAATCATGATTTTATGCGTTTCAGCTTCCCGGTGAATCGGCAGTGAAAAGCTTATCTTGCATTGGAATTTTCTGTGGCCTATAGAGGAATGCTGATTTATTGCCGCATTCATGCTTAACGCTTCATAAAATATCTTTGCATTCGCCAGCAATTCCTGTTCAGTGGGTGTTTCTTCATGACCGGCACTTTGCGAAAGACTGATCATCAATCTTCGCACCGCTTCTACCATGCTTTCCGGCGTGTCAAACAGGGTTTGTGTTATAGAATAAGACGCCGTGTTTTCCTGGAGAATGACGCCTTTTTTTTGCAATGCGTGGAAAAGCTTCAGCGTATCATCCTTGTCCTTCAGTATAAAAGTAATAGCAAGAATATCCCTGATATCATAAGCTTCTCCCTCCAAATCTTTCCCTAATTTGGTGACCATACTTTCCGGGCTTTTTAGTCTGGATTTGATCTCATTGATGTTCACCCGAACGCCGTCTCCACTATCGAAAACAAACCAGTTATGGTGATCATCAAACGTTATGGACTCTTTCAGTTTATGAAAAAACGTGGAAATTTTGACGAAGGCATTTTGCGCCGATTCGCTTGCCGGGATGTGTTTCGGATTTTCCCAGTCATAATTAAAAAGATCATCAAGGCTTTGATTTTCAGTTTCCAGAAAAAACCCCAACTGGGCATAATCATTAATATCCTGGCTCTCTTCCTCGATAGACTTGATCAGATAACCCATCTTCAGCATGGAACAGGCCGTTTGCTGCCATTCCCGCGGAATTTCCATGTTTTTACCCTGATACCCATTAAAAACAGCCGGATACTTGGCTGAAGAAGCCAAAAGAAACAGATGCCGCGGATCTTCACCCGCTATTTCCTGAAACCCGGCATTATTCAAGGTCGATTCTACCCGTCCAATGGCTTGCAGGCTGTTCCGGTAAAGATCAGCGTTATTGGATTCCAAAGCGAGAAGTCCATTGAGTTGCGCCTTAACAAACGGAAACATCAAGTTAAAAAAATATTTGTAGGTTCGATAAACGTAATGCTTTGCCCTAACCGCTTCACTTTCCTGTAACTCACCATTACCTATCGCATCAAACCCCCGGTTACTCATCATTTTGGTCGCCTGCTTGAGCGCCGCTTGATAATTGTCCGCAGATAGTAATAAATACGGGCTCATCTCGGTTCTATCGAGGATAGAGCCGAAAATCTCATGATGTAGTTCCTGACTTGACGATCGTGTTTCCATTTTCAATTCTCTGCTTAGCGTTGCCTTAAGGGGATAACCAAATACGGGTCTATGTGGCGCCAGGGTTGGCCTACCGCGTTTTATTTATTACCGGATCTACTGGGGTTAGCGAGACCGTGAATGATATAACTGTACAATTCTTCTGCCTGTGGATCTGACAATTTATTTTGTGTAAAAACCGGCATGGGACCTTTTGAACCATTCGGAAGAATTGGATTTCGCACGAACTCAATAAAGGTTTGGTAGCTTTTCAACTGAGGCGCTGTCCTTAACGGCAGGTTAGGGAAAAGAATATTGCCCCCGTTGGGGTGACATCCTGAACAATGATTCACAAAGATTTTTTGTCCGGTCAAAAAAGCTTCGCTTACTGCCGGAGTTCTGCCCTCATAAACCAGTTGTCCACCGAAATATCCCAGACCCATTACATTAAAAAAACAGAGTGTAAACAACGTTATCAAAATCGAAGAACGTACATTTTTAATCTGAAAAACGATCAAGGTAATAGATAACAGGATGAAAAGGCTGATTGCCAGGCCTATTTTCATCTGTATCGGGAATATCCATGCGCCGGAATAAAAATGTTGCCAATCCATGATTCCGGCTAACACAGTGGGAATGAGCAATATAAAAGCAATGATTACCGCGTGATACGCAGACAACAACAGATTTTGGCGCCGCCATAACAAAGCAGCGAGTCCAAGGAAAAAAGCGACAAATACGGCGCCAATGGGCCCGTGCGTAAAGGGAGGATGAACCGGATGAATGTAACCGATTTTTTCGAGCAAACTATATATCGTTTCAATCATATTCAGGCCTGCTTTTAAGAGGTTACTTTAACAAGATTGATTATTATAGCTTTTAGGGCGGTTTTGCGACACAAAAACACCACCCTCAAAGCCGTGCTGGCGTTCCTATTATATAAACCACCCAAAATCCAATAAAGGTACGCGATGCCTACCGCACTTGACCATGAAGTGTGCGGTTTGATGCATTTGTTAAGCTGCCTCTTTAGCGGAACTTGATTGGCGGCGAGCAGGTGTGCCATACAACATGCCTTCCACGCTAATGTCCTCGTCTATATCAGGCCAATGGATGCCCTGGCCGTCACCGAGAATTTCAAAATGTTGCCGCTGGGCTTCGCTTGCCTCCGATAAACGCCAAGACCAAATTAAAGGGACGCTGATTGTGCGCCCGTCCACAAGGTGGGCAATAATTTCATCTTCGGTGATTTGAGCATTCAGTAATCGCGGTTCCGTTACGTTAACCACAGTGTTCATGCCATGCCTCCAGCTTCCACTGCTTCATACAAGTTGAATAAAAGCTCTTCAATGATTTCCCCTTGAGTGGCGCAACCCGAGATTGCCGGTATTTCAGCCCAAAATCCGCGTTCTTCTGCCGTATGGATTATGACTTTTAATTTCATACGGTTACCATTAACCTTTTAGGATTATATAAGGAGCAGGGCGGTAACAAGCCAAGTACTATTTCAAAAACACCACACCTAAACTAAATAAAGGTACGCGCAGCGTACCCTACTCGACTACTCGACTACTCGACTTGGCTTATTTTCTGAACAGCTCAATCAATAACGGTCGAATTTTGTTTTTTGTTTGGCCTATGGCTGATGGCCCTAAGTTTGCCGTATACGATGCCATTCCAATTTGGTGATCGTCTTTTATTACAGAAAACTCGGCCATAGAAAGATAAACGCTGAATGTCCAAAACCAGTCCCATGACCACTGCGCGTCGTAGGTCATAATATATTTGCACTGTGATTCCGGGCTCATAATTTCCGTCTTGATATTGCGCTCTTCTATTTGTTGCCGAACTTCCGGCAAAAAATCATCTGTAAAGACATTTTTATTTTCTTTAATGCAAAGTTGTGAAATTGTCTCTGTTGCAGGAACCGGCTCAATTTTTGTAACAGGTGAGGCACAGGCTTCCAGTAATAAAAACGCGATTAAAACTAATATTTTTTCATCAGATTTACTCTCTTGTTACACATTTAAAAATCAACCAACCCAGTCTCGGCTTTCGAGAATCCAGGCAAATCGCTTCCCGAATAAAGACTTTACACGGCAACCTCCATTACTTTGTCGTTTTCAGCAATTTCAATTTCTTCTAGATATAGTTGGCAACCAGAATTGATGCAATATTTAGGGCATTTACTTGGATCCGAGAATCTCTGCATCCATTTAGTCTTTTTTCATCTGGCATCTGACGCATTTTAAGTGTGTAGTGAAGAATAAATGTATTGTATTTTCCATAGATGATCCTCGCTATCTCGTGCTGGTAAGGCCAACCAAGACATGGCTTCGCTTGCCACTCATACAAAATGCTGTTTACATCTTTTCCAATGATGTTCCATTTTGTCACTCCTGGACAATAATTTTTCCTAACAGCCTTCAAATTATTAAGCGTATCTTCTGGAGAAACCGCCCCACAATGGAGGAAAATTCTGAATGGTCAGCAGTTCTTTCCAGTTGTTGATATCATCTCTTTCGCGGATAAACTCAAGGATACCATATTGGTTTGGAAGTTCGGCATAAGAACCCATTTTCCAACCTGGTTCGAACTCAAAGACAAGAGGATATCCTTGCTCGGCTGCTTTTCGAATCCACTTAAAAGCCTCGTTGTAATTCTGCCGGATGCCTTCACCTTTAGCATATAAATTCCAAGTATATACTGAGCATACGGATCCCCTTGCTCGGCCGCTTTTTGCTCCCACCGAAATGTTTCAGCTTATGATTCAATGTTACGCCTTCACCAATGGCATACATTAGCGCCAAATTATGTTGGGCAAAAGCGTGGCCCTAGTTCTGCTGCTTTGCGGAACCACTCTACCGCCTGTCGACTATTCTTCTGCACTCCTTCATTCTTTTCTGGAACATCTCTCCCAGGGCTGAATTGGGCATCTCGGGAAGTTCTTTGTTTCTAGCTGCTTTACGCAGCTATTTGAGCCCCTTCGGCAGCATCCTTATGTCACACCTTGACCATCAGCTAAATACATGATTCCTAGGTAATATTGCGCACGCCCATAACCTTGATTAGCCGCTTTTTGGTGCCAGCTAAAGCCCTTATTAATATCTTTGATGCTCTAAGCCAAAGACTATATAAGTCCGAGACCATTCTGCGCACGGGGATTACCCCGCTCAGCTATACGGCTTTAGTAAAGCCAGTGCATTTTGTATTCTTTGAGAATTGATGTAAGAAGCATCCCGCCTTTTTTAGCGCTTCTTCGTCTTCAGGAGCCAGCGGATGTTTCTTTAATTTTTTCGAGCTTCATTTTTCTCCAGCTCAACAACTACTATTGCTTTTTCACCTGAGACGGAGGTTTATCACTAAAGTGAGTGGTACCTTTATCATCCACCCATTTATAAACACCAGCTGAAACCACTAAGTTAAAGTAATGGTTATAAAATCAAAATTATCGAACGTTCAATGATTTTTTTGTTCATCATAAGCACACAGACAGCCTAACGAGTTATTATCTAAGTTTGCATAATATAAGAATGTTTACTTTCAAACTCCCAAAACGTACACACAGACTTTTCTAATAAGATAACACCCAGAGTTGTATGCCGAGAAAACAGAATAACATTAGGTGAAATAGTTTAGCCACAGTGATAACCGGCTTTTTTACCGAAAGTTTTCACCGATATTATAGGGTTGTGCAGTAAAAAACGAGCAACAACCTTAAGAAGCTGTCTTGCAAAACGATTTCTATTAAAATCAACGATTTTTTATTAAAAGCTAGAAAATGTCATACGAAAGCAACTTAAGTGATAAAGAATGGGACCTCATTAAAAAGATTTTGAACCGGCTAGCAAACGCGGAAATGCCCATAAGCATTCCAAAAAATCCATAGTGGACGCAATCCTCTATGTTTTGAGAGGAGGCATTCAGTGGCGGATGATGCCGAAAGATTTCCCGCCTTGGAAAACCGTATATGACCATTTCAGCAAATGGAACAAACGTGGCATCTGGGAAAAATGCCTGGATCGGTTGACTGCCTACCACCGTTTAAAAGAAGGCCGTGCCGCCCGGCCCAGTTACGGGATTATCGATGCGCAAAGCGTGAAAACCCAGTACGCCAGCGAAGAGCGGGGATTGATGGCGGCAAAAAAGTTAAAGGGCATAAGCGGCATATTGTGGTGGATATTCTGGGTAACTTGCTCTACGTTAGGGTACATGCTGCCAATCTGAGCGATACCAAAAGCGCTTGCGAAGTATTGGAAGGGGCGGCCAGCAAATTCCCATCACTGGAAGCATTTTCTGGTGATGCGGGTTATCGCGGCACCGCCGTTGAATATACTTCATCTAAACTGGGGATGACATTGCATATTTCAGAAAAGATCGAAGGTAAATGGGCTGTCCTACCAAAACGATGGGTAGTCGAACGGACTTTTTCTTGGCTAGGCCATTTTCGCCGCTTATCAAAGGATTTCGAAATACTTCCTGCAACAGCCGAAAATATGATCCGTATTGCGATGCTAAAATTAACTCTTGCAAAATGTTGCTAATGTTTTGCCAGACAGCTTCTAAGAATCTAGCTGCCAGGATCTAATAGAATGAAGTCAAATGAATACTCGAAAACGGATTACAACGCCAACTTACCCGCCAATAAATCAAAATCAGCACTGGCCAGATAGGGCAACACACCCAGCAATGGCACATTCAAAGCCGTTTTAATAGTGTGTATATTTTCGTCACGGTTTAGCATGTCAGGGTCTACGCATACGGCAATCCAGCCGGCACACGGTATGCCTGAATGTTGTATCGCCTGCCAGGTTAATTTTGCGTGATTGATGCAGCCCAGCCTGATGGCAACCACGATAATGACGGGTAATGCCAGCGATTTTGCCAAATCGCTAATATCTTCATGGTCATTCAAGGGTGCATACCAACCCCCGGCACCTTCGACCAACACTATTTCAGCCAATTCTTTCAGGGTATTGAACCTTTCGACAATAGTAGCCAGTTTGACCGGATTGTTTATGCCGGCAATATGCGGAGAGACGGGTAATTCGTATGCGTAGGGATTGATCAAGTCATAGTCAATCTTTACTGAAGCATTTTCCTGTATCAGCAAGGCATCTTCATTTTTCAGTTGACCATCCTGCATAAAACAACCCGCTGCGACGGGTTTCATTCCGATAACGGACTTGCCCTGCTGCTTAAAATAGCGCATCAACGCAATGGTCGCCCAGGTTTTGCCTGCGTTGGTATCCGTACCGGTTATAAAATAGCCTTGTTCCATGATTTTTCTCTGTGTTCTCCGTGCCTCTGTGGTGAAATAAGGTTTTTTAGATTTACATCTTGGCAGTAACGATAATGACTTCAAAAGTCGCAGGAATCTGATCTTCAACTCTATGTTTTTCATAAGCCGCAATCATCTGCTGCATGGCTGTTTTGGTGGTGATTTTTTTATTGCGGCCTGCAATCACATGATGCGCGCCCAGGTGTTTTAACTCTTGCATCAATGTCCAAACGGAATCATAGCGTGATGTATAAAGCTTGCTTTTGATCTGGCTATTTTTGAATCCCGCTTGCTGGAGGAACTGTTTCAACTGTGTTTCGCTATAAAAATCATTAACGTGGCTATAGTTATCAACGGCTGCCCAGGCGCTTTTCAGTTCGTGCAGTGTTTGCGGGCCAAAGGTTGAAAAAACCAGCTGACCCTCGGGTTTTAGCGTCCGTCTAATGCCGGTAAAAACAGCTTCAAGATTGCTGCACCATTGCAAGGCGAGATTGGAAACCACGCTATCAATGCTTTGCCCGGCAAGGGGCAACTGCTCTGCATCAGCGCATACATACATTATATTAGGCTTATCGGCCAGCTTGCTTTGCGTTGTTTGCAACATGGACAAGGCAATATCCAGGGCTATAGTCGTTTCATGATTCGAGTGTGCCAACAACTCGCCCGTTAAAAAACCTGTGCCGCAACCTAAATCCAATAAAGTTCCTGTCAACTTTGTTAACATCAATAGAACGGAGTAGTTCTTTACCCACGGTACGCTGCAATCCGGCGACACTGTCATAAGTCACCGATGCCGCTGCAAATGATTGCTTGATCCTGGCTTTATCTAAATACATTGTTCATCCATAAAACGGGAAATAATCGCCAGGACGTCTTGCGGATGTGATAAAAACGGCACATGCCCTGCTTTGTCAATAATATTAAGCTTTATCTCAGGCGCCAGCTCCTGCATGTTTTGCCCTACACTGATGGGCACTAAGGTATCCCGTGTGCCTAATATTACGGAAACCGGCACGTTTAAACCGGATAATGCTGGCCTTAAGTCGACGTGTTTTAGTATATCCAGGCCGCCTTGCAAAGCTTCATTATCAGGTGCATCACATTCCAATACGGCTGATTTCAAGACTCTCAACAAGGTTTTGTACTCGGGTAAATTGTTCACCTGAAGGGATAAAAAGCGTAATAAGGTCGCCTGACAATCTTCATTCAACTTGTCGGCAAAAGCTTCCAGCAAGCCAACATTCATGCCCTGCCACTGAGCTGTTTGGGTAAATGAAGGATTTCCCGCCATTAAAACAAGCGAATTGACTCGCTCAGGAAACCGCTGGGCTATATCAAGCACCACCGTTGCGCCTAGCGACCAACCTAACCAGCAACTGTTTTCATCGGACACGGCATTAACCAACGCCTCACTGACCCGCTCCAGTGTAAAGGAATCTATTTTTTCACTACGCCCATGCCCCGGCAAATCGATACAGGTGACTTGATAATTTTGCGCCAGTTGCCCTGCAAAATCCCGCCAAATACCGCTGTGCATCGCCCAGCCATGCACCAGTACGATGGGCTTGCCTTTACCAAAAGTTTGTTGATGGATTTTTGTCATATTTTCACAATCCAATTGTTTTATCCAGCGCATCCAGTAAGCGGTCAACATGCTGTTCCTCATGCAACGCCGAAAATGTCACACGCAATCGTGCGCTGCCTTGAGGCACGGTGGGTGGCCGGATGGCACTGACTAAAAAACCGGCATTCAACAAGGCGTTGCTGATGTCTACTGCCTGTTGACTATCGCCGATTATGACCGGCTGAATAGGCGACCCGGATGCCATTAATTGCATACCCAACTGCCCTGCCCCTAACCTGAAACGCTCAGCCAGCTTTTTAAGTTTGTCTCTGCGCCAGTTTTCTGCAATAACTATTTTTAAACTGGCCCGCGTTGCTTCAGCAACTGCTGCGGGTAACGCAGTGGTATAAATATACGTACGGGCTTTCTGAATCAAGGTTTCAATCAGCACGTCAGAACCCGCTACGAATGCGCCAAACGTGCCGAAGCCTTTGCCCAAAGTACCCATCAACACCGGCACATCGTCCTGGTTAAGTCCGTAATACTCCAGAAGCCCGCCGCCGTGTGTACCGATGACTCCCAATCCATGGGCATCATCAACCATCAGCCAGGCATCACCTTCTTTTGCAGCTGTTGATAATGCTCTTAGCGGTGCAAAATCACCATCCATGCTGAATACGCCATCAGTAACAATCAATTTATTGCCTGTTGCTTTTTTCAGATGGACATTGAGATTTTCAACATCAGCATGCGCATAGCGTTTAAACCTTGCGCCGGATAACAAACCGCCATCCAACAAGGAGGCATGATTTAAACGATCTTCAAACACCGCATCACCCCGGCCTAACAACGCCGAGATCACACCGATATTGGCCATGTAGCCAGTAGAGAATAATAACGCTCGATCACGACCTGTAAATGCTGCCAGCTCTTCTTCCAGGGCATGATGAGCCGCGCTATGTCCACAGATTAAATGCGCCGAACCGCTGCCAACCCCGTAGTGATCGACAGCGGTTTTAAACGCGCTGACGACAGCAGGATGATTTGCCAGACCCAGATAATCATTACTGCAAAAATTAACGATATTGCGTCCGTCGATTTGCAGATTGATGCCTTGGGGAGATGCTATGACGCGTCTGGATCGATACAAGCCCTGCTGTGCAATAGCCTCCAGATTATCTGGTAAATGTGAAAATGCCATGGTTATTGATTGCTGTTATGAAAAAAAGACACATACGGGCAGTTTTGAACCTTTCACCTTTCACCTTAAAACTGATTTGCATAACTTGAACCGCCGGAATGCACGCCTAAACGGTCAAATAAAGCCAGATCATGATTGGTCATGGGATTGTCGGTGGTCAATAATTTATCGCCGTAAAAAATGGAGTTAGCGCCGGCAAGAAAACATAAAGCCTGCATTTCATCGCTCATCTTGCTGCGGCCTGCCGACAACCGCACGCGTGACTTGGGCATCATGATTCTGGCAACGGCGATCGTTCTGATAAAAATGATCGGATCCAGCGGCTCTGTACCCATTAACGGCGTACCTTCAACCTGCACCAGCATATTAACCGGCACACTTTCAGGATGCTTGGGCATATTAGCCAACTGGATTAACAGATTGGCGCGATCAACATCGCTTTCGCCCATGCCGACAATACCGCCGCAGCACACATTAATTCCCGCATCCCTGACGCGTTCCAGTGTATCCAGACGATCCTGATAGGTTCGCGTAGTGATGACTTCAGAATAATAGTCTTCCGAGGTATCCAGATTGTGATTGTAATAATCCAGACCCCCTTCTTTTAACCGGAGCGTTTGAGCATCCGTCAACATGCCCAACGTGACACAGGTTTCCATACCCAGCGCTTTAACGCCCTGAACCATTTCTATCACCCGTTCAACATCCTTATCTTTCGGTTTACGCCAGGCCGCACCCATACAAAAACGCGAAGCACCTTGATCCTTGGCTTGCTGGGCAGCCTTCAAAACTTCATCGACAGGCATTAATGCCTCGGGTGTCAAGCCGGAATCATAACGCGCACTTTGAGGGCAATAGCCGCAATCTTCCGAACACGAACCGGTTTTAATGCTCAGCAAGCTACTCACTTGAACTTCATTCGGATCAAAATGCTCTCTGTGTATCGTTTGGGCTTTAAAAATCAGGTCATTAAAGGGTAAGGCATAGAGTGCTTGCACTTCATCCAGTTGCCAGTCATGACGAATGGCAAGTGAAACGTGACGGCTAATTGCAGGGTTTGCAGACATTTAGTTAATCTCCAGCTACAGTAATAGGTTATGAGTGACAAGCAATAACATTATTCGTCAACCTCTTGGAATAAAAATGGGTTACAACTGGATCAATATTATACAGGATTACCTGCTTCCGCCTACCTGCATCTTGTGCGGAAACTCAGGATTTGATGGCCGGGATATATGTGCTTCCTGTTATCAGCGCTTACAGAGAAATAATCTGTGCTGCTATCGATGCGCCGAAATATTTGAAGCACCGGCAGTTTCACCGATACTCTGTGGACGTTGCCTGAGTTCACATCCTGCCTTTGACGAAACTTACGCACCCTTCATCTATCAGGGTGAAATGCGACACTTGATTACTTCATTAAAATTCGGCGCGCACTACAAGAATGCCCGTTTACTCGGCCTGTTATTGGCTGAACATCTGAAAATAACCGCACAAAGACCGGACTTGATCGTACCGGTTCCCCTGCATAAAGCCCGTTACCGCCAGCGTGGCTTCAACCAGGCCATTGAAATCGCCAAAACTGTTTCCAAGGAATTACAAATCCCGTTAGACCTGAACAGTTGTCTTAGACATCGCGACACCCCGCATCAAACCGCTTTAACCGCCAAACAACGCCGCAAAAACATGAAAAATGCTTTCACAATGATCAAGCCTATTCAAGCCCAGCATATTGCCATACTCGATGACGTAATGACCACAGGCTCAACCGCGCATGAGCTGGCCTATTTATTAAAAAAAGCGGGAGTGAGCCGGGTGGATGTCTGGGTATGTGCCAGGGCTTGATGCTAAAAACGAATATTACTGTTAACTGAAGGCAAAAAAAGCCAGGCAGGATAAGCTCACCGAGAAAGTGGTAACCCATTTTATTTTCTGGATTGAAGACTGCTCTCTCCAGTAACAGATAATATGTGATTTATACTGAGAGCTAGCGGCAAGAAGCTGTTCTTTAAATCGGTTATAAAAACCGGGCAACGCACGCCATAGCCGATAGACTCCATAAAGCGCAATAAGCCACATCAGATAAAACACGATGATTTGGCTTTGTTGGCGGTTGGTGTGAAAAATATGCTCAATGAGCTCCTCAAGAGCAAGCTCGAACCACTCAAAAGCAATATGCACGACCGTAAACAATGAATGCAACATCACATCATACGTCATTATAACAATGCCGATCAGGATAAATTGGATCAATATTTTTCGACTAGCTAATGGAATCATAGGGTGCTCCCAAAACAATAGATTCAATAAAATTTCACTTTACCGGTCTCAATGTAGTACATCGCGCCGACTATGCCAATTTCTCCGTTTTTCACCATTGCATCTAACAAAGGGCTTTTGCTTCTGATTTGCTCGACGGTCAATTGCACATTTTTATCGGCCACTTTTTGCACGATGCCGTCATCATCAGCGGTAATTTCCACAGATTCTTTTGCGCAAACAGCATCCACAGCCGGTTTTATTTTGTGCAATAGTCCGCTTAAATGATCGAGCTCTACCTTTGCACAAGCGCCTTTTATTGCGCCGCAATGCGAATGCCCCAGCACTACAATCAACTTTGAACCGGCCAGCTTGCAGGCATATTCCATGCTGCCCAGAATGTCGTCATTGATGACATTGCCGGCCACCCGGGTACTGAATACATCGCCCAATCCCTGATCGAAAATCAGTTCAACCGAAGTCCGTGAATCCATGCAGCTAAGAATAATCGCAATGGGGAATTGCCCTTGCCGGGTGTCGTTAATCTGCTCCAGTAAATTCCGGTTTGATTTCAGATTATTAACAAAGCGTTCATTACCTTCTTTCAGCAGTGTCAACACTTTAGCCGGGGTTAATGATTGCTGGGTATCGTAGGTTGGCGCTCGCGCATTCTCAACCGGCTCCAGCACACCATAACCGCGCAGGTTTTCAATAGTCAGTTTGATGTTTTTTCGTTGTGCTTCGATTTTGAAGTTTTCAATAATTTCGAAGACATCGTAATCAATGTATTTTGAACGGGTTGCATCAATGATGACTTCTGAATGATCGGGCAACTGCTCAAGGGTTTGTTGAATATTGGCTTTATTCAGAAAAGAGACATGCTCGGATAACCGGAGTATGGTTTTATTGCCGATATGCGACTCATTAAAATAAAAAGCACTTTTATAATTTTCCAGCAATATCGAAAACAAGGCGGTGGTCAGTCCAATAGCAAGACCAATGAGCAGGTCGGTAAAAATCATGCCCAAAATAGTGACGCAAAAGGGAATGAAATGATACATGCCCGCTTTGTACATGATTTTAAAAGATTTAGGCCGGGTCAATTTATAACCGACCACCAGTAACACGCTTGCCAGACTGGATAAAGGAATTTTGTTGAGCAAGGTTGGAATAAGAATAACCGCAAACAGCAATAGCAATCCGCATATGATCCCTGTTGCTTTGGTTCTGGCACCGGATTGAATGCCAATCGAACTGCGCACGATGACTTGCGCCAGCGGCAGTCCACCGAGCAAACCACTAAAGGCATTGCCGATGCCCTGGGCAATCAGCTCCCGATTAGTGGAGGTCACTCTTTTATAAGGATCCATTTTATCAACCGCTTCCACAGAGAGCAGGGTCTTCAAACTGGCTACAACCGCCAGGGTTAACGCTGTCATGTAAATAGCCGGATTGCCGAACTGGGAAAAATCCGGGTAATGCAGTTGACTCAATAAATCACCGGGATTTTGCAGCACAGGCAGCATAACCAAATGACTTCCACTTAGCGCCAGTTCGGGATAAAAATTTTGCAGGCCTTGATTGATTAGCACACCGGCTAAAATCGCGATTAACACGCCCTGGAACAATTGAAAAAACCGGTACTTTTTCATAAACGGCTGTTCCCACAAAATAAGAATCGCCAGCGATATGAGTGCAATCATGATTGCCGTGGGCGAACTATATTCCAGCATATTCGCCAGTTCAGAAAAAGACGAGTAGCTGTCAGGCTGAAAAAAGGACGTATCGCCTTCATAATCCCGGTCATAACCGATGGCATGAGGAATCTGTTTAAGAAAAATAATAAAACCCATACCCGATAACATGCCGTTAATGACAGAAGACGGGAAATAATAGGCAATAACGCCTGCCTTGGTCAGCCCCATGACGATTTGGAAAACTCCAGCCACCACCAGAGCGAGTAGAAAGCCATTGAACCCGAGTTTTTCAATGGCTGTCAGTACTATGACAGCCAGACCTGCGGTTGGACCGCTGATTCCCAATGAGGAGCCGCTTAATGGGGCGACTACAATTCCGCTGATGATCCCGGCAATCAATCCGGAGAACAGGGGCGCGCCGGATGCCAGCGCTATCCCCAGTGATAACGGTATGGCTATCAGAAAAACCGCAATGCCTGCCGGAAGATCGTATTTCAGGTTGGCAAACAGGCCACTGTTATTAACTTTAGGGCTTGCATCAATCTGCATTTCTATTGCTTGCGTTTTCATAATATTAACTTTAATGGCTGTTAATGTTTGTTTAGTTGCCGTTCAAAATCAACGACCACCGCGCTCTGTCTCTCCGTCCTGCCATTTGATATCACCATCGCTTCGTGTTTTTGGATTTTTTCCTTGCCATGCAGATCAATGATTTCGACTGTGATATTGTCGTCAGGCGCGGTAGCCAGAAAATCTTCAATCGTCTCCAGAATATCGTGATCAATAAACGTGGCTTTGCTCGCGACGATGGTTACTGTGCTTTGTTCCGGAATGCTCAAAATATATTTTCTTAATAGCGCTTTATTCAGAAAGGAAACATCCTTGTTCAGGGATAACAGATAATGCGAGCCAACTTGAGTGAGCGTAATGGCGGCGTGATAATTGGCTTTGATGACAAAAAACAGACCAATAACCATACCTATGGCCATACCCTTTAATAAATCGGTTACCAGAATCGCAATCACGGTAATAACAAAAGGAAGAAATTGACTCATGCCTTTTTGGTAAAACTTCTTGAATAAAACCGGATTTGCCAGCTTATAACCGGTATGCAATAAAATGGCCGCCAAACAAGCGAGTGGAATATAGTTCAGGTAGTGCGCAAAAAACATGACGCTGAGTAACAAAAATACGCCATGGGTAAAACAGGCCACACGGGATTGACCTCCCGCGTTGATGTTGGCCGCACTGCGCACGATGACGGCGGTCATCGGCAAGCCGCCAAGCAAGCCACTGATAATATTACCGATGCCTTGCGCTTTCAGCTCGCGGTTGGTGGGCGCAAGACGTTTTAAAGGATCCAGTTTATCAGTCGCTTCAAGACTTAACAGTGTTTCCAGACTGGCGATAATCGCAATCGTTACGGCAACAATATAAACATGCGGATTGCCAAGATGGCTGAGATAGCTGGCGTTTGGCAGTACAAAGTTATTGAAAAAATCGGTGGCTTTTTCCGAAACCGGCAAGTTGACCAAATGTTCGCCCCTGACTGCCCAGCCAGGAGCAAACTGCCGGGTGATCACGTTGTAGCCAACGCCCCAAACAACCGCCACTAAGGGGCCGGGGATCAGTTTTAACCATTTTTGTTTTTTAAACCATGCCGTGCCCCATAGAATCAACAGTAACAATGCCACGACGCTGATAACAACCGAACCTGGCGATACACCACCAAACGCATCAAATACCTCAAGGAAGCTGGATTCGGCCGTTTCCTTCATATAACTCTCATCGCCTTCATAACTGGTATGGTATCCCGTGGCATGAGGAATTTGCTTGATAATCAAAATTAAACCAATCGCCGCCAGCATGCCTTCAATGACTGCGGAAGGAAAAAAAGCGCCAATAATCCCGGCTCTCAGAAACCCCAACACCAGTTGCATGATGCCCGCTAAAACACAGGCAACCAGCAAACCTTGAAAACTGCCGAGGGTTTCAATGGCATTGAAAACAATAACGGTTAAACCGGCAGCAGGACCTGAAACAGCGAGTTGTGAACCACTGAGCCAGGAAACTATAAGTCCGCCGACCAGTCCACCGATTAAGCCGGAAAATAAGGGCGCCCCTGATGCCAGCGCTATACCCAGGCATAAGGGTAAAGCCACTAAAAACACCACGATACCTGCTGGAATATCATCTTTCAGATGACGAATATAATATTGTTTGTGTTTATGTATCATGTCTAAAGAGTCCGTTGAAGTGATTTGCATGTTATTGCTAAATAGTATCGATTCGAAACTATAGTGTCAATTGCTATAATTAAAGTTCCCACGCTCCTAAAGGATGCCAATTTATAAACTGTAGCCTTTTGCTTTGTGGCGCTGCTTTTTGACTGTATTATTCTTTAATCCGCTATTAGCTTATTAGTCGACCGTAATCTTAGTCTCTCTTCCTTTCACGAACCTTTCACAACAGCCATTCCAGTTTATGAACATTTTATTGATAGAAGACGATGCTGTTTTGGCCGATGGCTTAATCCATACCTTGGCCAATAGCGGTTATACGGTTACCTGTGCAACCACGGGCGCTTATGCTGAACATTTATTGCAGGCACAGGGTTTCGATTTGATCGTGCTTGATTTAGGATTGCCGGATGTTGACGGCCTGGAATTATTGCGCAGATTCAGACGACTTAAAGTGCCTTTGCCTATCATGATTTTGACAGCGCGTGATGGTGTTAATGACAGGATCACCGGCATTGAGCAAGGCGCTGATGACTATATGACCAAACCTTTCGAGCTCCGAGAGTTGGAAGTACGGATTAATGCCCTGATCCGGCGTTGTTATGGCGGATTTAGCAACGATATTGTGATTGGACGGTTGGTACTGGATACCCATAACCATCAGGTGTTGGTAGAGGGTCAGCCGATTTTGCTATCGGCACGGGAATATGGCGTATTGGAAATTTTATTGCTGCAAGCCGGAAAAGTCGTCGCCAAGGATCGCATTGCCCAACGATTATCAGTCGACGGTGACGCGCTGACCGACAATGCCATAGAGATTTATGTTCACCGCCTGCGCAAGCGCATAGAACCTTATGGTGCGGTGATTCGCACGGTACGCGGACTAGGCTACTTATTAGAGAAATCAGCCGATGAATAAAAACAGAAGCCTCAAAACGGAAATGCTTTTCCGTTTGGTCATTCCGCTTATTTTTTTCGTAATAATCGATGCCGTTCTATCCTATTTCGTTACCCTGCATTATGTCGATGAAGCGTATGACCGGTGGCTACTCGATTCCGCCAGATCCTTGACACAGGAAATCAAAGTGCGGGAAGGCAAGGTATTTGTCGAATTGCCGGCCGCCGCTTTGGAGATTTTCAAATGGGACGAGCAGGACAAAACCTATTTTAAAATCACCTCTTCAGAACAAGAAATAGTGGCTGGAGACAAGCTTGTTCCCGAACCCCTGGATCCGGAAACAGACTGGTCACATCCCGTTTATTTTAACGATAAGCTGTACGGTGAACCGGTCAGAGTCGTGTCCATGTTAATCACAGCTTGATAAAACGCCTGAAAGAATTTTTGTACATGTCGCAGAGACTTTGAATAAACGCAGGGCAATGATGACGGATATTTTATTAGCCGACCTGATTCCGCAAATAATATTGATTTTATTAACAAGTATTTTTCTGTTAACTGGCTTAAAAAAGGGTTTGAAACCCTTGCATTTGTTAGCCAATCAAATCGCTCAACGGTCATCGCGTGATCTGAGCCCCATACCTGAAACGCACATTTTTCTCGAAGTACGCACGTTGACGGATACTATTAATGAATTACTGGAAGCACACACACAAGCTATCGCCACCCAACAACGCTTTATTGCCAATGCCGCCCATCAACTCCGCACTCCGTTGGCAGGCTTGAAATTGCAAGCCGAACGTGCGCTTCGTGAACAGGATTTATCCGCGATGAAACCGGCACTCCAGCAAATCCAAAACTCGGCTGATCGCATGTCGCATTTGACTACCCAATTATTGGTTCTGGCCAGGTCAGAACCCATCAGTGGCGGCTATGAATTGCTGCCCGTAGACCTATGCAAATTGGCTAGAAAAACCTGCATAGACTGGGTGCCTAAAGCACTACAGCGGAACATGGAGATAGGTTTTGAAAGCCCGGTAGAGGAACTGTATATTCAAGGCGATGAAATACTGCTAAGAGAATTGTTGGCTAATCTTTTGGATAATGCCATTTCTTACGGTTATGACAATGGCAATATTTTGGTCAAACTTCAGCGTTATCCAGTCCCGCATTTGACGGTAGAGGATGATGGACCCGGCATACCCGACATAGAAATGAATAGGGTTTTCGAACGTTTTTACCGTATACCTGGAAGCCCTGGTAATGGTTGCGGCTTAGGACTCGCCATCGTTAAAGAGATTGCTGATCTGCATAAGGCTCGCTTTGAACTGAGTAAATCCGGTATCAAAGGGGGTACTCGAATTGATTTGGTATTTGAAGAATCGTAAAAAACACTATAAGTTTTTAGTTTATTGCCTGGGAATATAAACAACTCAGGTCATTACTACGGGTAGTCCCAAGCACGACGGGGTATTTGCCCCGTCGCAACGTTTCGTGCCTAGCAATGGGCTTGGCGCTCTTCAATCATCTCCAGAATATCATAATCAGCCAGTATTCCTCATCCCCGCCGCGATGGCGTTGATGGAGCGCAACAGGGGTTTCATCCAGGGACTTTCGTCCGGATGCTTTGGATCGATTACCCGTACCTTACGCAACAAAAACACTTGAAGATAATTGAGCGGTCCCAGGTAGGCATCCCGGCGCTGCAAGGAGGCGGCAAGTTCCGGGTTCTCCGCTAACAGCCGATCCGTTTCCGCAATCTCCAGAATCCACTCCACGCAACGTTGATACTCGCCGGCAATCAAGCCATGGACGCGCTTACCGGTTTCCGGATCGACGCACAGTCCGGCATATTCCTTGGCAATGCTCATGTCCGATTTACTAAGCGCCATCTGGGCGTTACTCAACAGATTGCGAAAAAACGGCCAGTCCCGGTACATCTCCCGCAACTTTTCCAGGCGCTCCGGTTTGCCGGCACACCAGGTTGAAAGACTCAAGCCGATGCCGTACCAGGCGGGAAAGGTCTGCCGCGACTGGGCCCAGGAGAATACCCAGCCAATGGCGCGCACCGAATTTTTTGAGCGATCCCCCTTTTTACGGTGTGATGGCCGCGAGCCGATGTTGAGCCCACCGATTTCGCCGACCGGCGTGGCTTCGTAGAAATAATCCAGAAATCCGGGGGTGCGCTCGGTCAGTTCGCGGTAACCGTGTTCACCGATTCGCGCCAGTTCGTCCATCACGGCCAAATCCTCCGGGTGGTCGCGCTGGCACAGGTTGCACCAGGCTGACACTGGCCTTGAGCAGGCCGGTCACGCCCATCGTCAATTCATAGATCGCGGTTTCCATATTGTTGTAGCGGTAGAACAGCACCTCGCCCTGTTCGGTGAATTTGATCTGTCCGCGCACCGTATCCGGCGGCTGCGCCAGGATGGCTTCGTGGGTGGGGCCGCCGCCACGCCCTACCGTACCGCCGCGGCCATGGAACAGACGGCACTTGAGCCCGTGCTGTTCGGCGATGGCGATGATTTGCCGCTGCGCTCGTGAAAGCCCCCAGGCCGAGGCCAGAATGCCGCCGTCTTTGCAGGAATCGGAATACCCCAGCATGATTTCCTGGCTGTCGCCCGAAACCCGCAGCAATTCTCGATAGACCGGGGTGTCAAACAGCCGCGGTAGCACTGTCTTCAATCCGGTTGAGATCGTCGATGGTTTCAAACAAGGGGCTTACGCCGATATGGCAATGCCAATGGCCACCAAGACGGCCGACCAGGCCGCTTTGCGCCGCCAGCAGCATCACCTCCATGACGTGGCTGGCGTTGTGGGTCATGGAAATCACGTATTTGCCGAAGCAGTCCGGGCCGATTTCCCGCCTCATGCGCACCATGACTTCGAACGCTTCCAACGTTTCGCGACTGGCCGGAGACAGTGCGGCGGGATCGTACATCAGTCCACCCGGCGTAGCGATGGCCTCGCTCAACAGGTCAAGACGCTGGTTTTCATCCAAGGCGTGATAATCCAGCCCCAGCGCAGCCGCCAGAATGTCTGCCACGGCGTCGGTATGCCGGCCTGATTCCTGGCGCACGTCCAGTTGCATCAGGTGGAATCCAAAGGTTTCAGCGAGGCGGATTAAATCATGCAATTCCAAATCTGCAATAGCCGCATCGCCATGGCCGCGCAAGGAGGCGTCGATCAGCCGCAGATCGTCCAAAAACGCGGTTATACCTGGATAGGCATGACGATTCGGCAACTCCGGCTCACCGCGCAGGTGTTGCCGAACCTGCATGAGAGCGCACTCCATGCGGTACTTCATCAACGCCAGCTTATGACGGTAAGGCTCTTGCAAATAGGGTTTTTCCAGCTCCGCTATCGATGCGCCAAGCATAGCCTGGTCGGCCTCAAGACTATCTACAAAAACTGCCGGAAATTCGCAGAGGCCGTGAGAATGGGAAAGCTGACCGCGCAATTCGTCCAGGCGGCGAATGTATTCCTGCAAGATAGTTTGCGCTTGCAGGCGCAAAGCCAGAACAGTGGTTTCCGAGGTAACGTTGGGATTGCCGTCGCGATCACCGCCGATCCATGAACCGAAGCGCAAAAAGCTGGGCACGCGTATTTGCCCGGCTACATCTTCGCCATACACATCGATCAGGGAACGTTCGAAATTGCGGTAAACCCGCGCTGTCGCCTGGAACAGGGAAAGAGGGAAATAAAACAACCCGGCGTCGATTTCGTCCGCCACGCCCAGCTTCCGGGTACGCACTTCGTCGGTTTTCCACAGCAATTGAATCTGGCATTGCAGACGCTCCAGCGCCTCCCTGCGAAAATAGCCCTTCACGCGGTTATCGCCTAAAGCGTCCTGGGTCAGGAATACATTGCGCAAGGCGCTCTTGACGGTACGCCGTTTGGCCTCGGTCGGATGGGCGGTCATCACCGGCAGGTACAAGAGTTCGTCCAGCAGAACATGGAGTTTGTCCGCCGTTACCCCGGATTCCTTGAGCGTGAGCAGGGTATCGTGAAAGGAACAGGGCCAGTAGTGACCGCCCCGTTCGGCTTGCCGCCGCCGTATTCTCAGGTAATGGGATTCCTCGGCAATATTGAGCAGGCTGAAATAGCGATTAAATACCCGTACTACCTCGCCAATAGCATCAGGATCCAGGCCTTCGACCGTTTCCAGCAGATCTAGCCGTTGGGCAGGCTGCCGTCGCGCAACAATCCGGCGAAGCGGCGTTGCAATTGCTCAACCGTGGCGGCGATTTCAGGCTGGGCCTGGGTTTTCAATACCCGCGTCAACACGGAGCCCAGCAGGCGGATCGAGCGGCGGAGTTCTTTATCATCAGATGGTAATGTTCACAGGTAGGTTCCTTATAGTTTTAACAAAGGGGAGATTTTCCCATCTAACTTAAAAGCTAAGGATTATTAATAATCAAGGTATCATCATAAAAACTGACTTCACCTGTTGTTATGTCATGGATGCCGCCAATAATACCTATGGCGCCAGTTTCAATCATTTCCTTTAAAATCGGGCTGCGTTCCAAAACGGCATGTACCGTTCGTTTCACATTGATGGCGGACACTTTTTCCACAAACTCATCGTTGCCTGAATGTGCGGTTTTCAGTTTCGGTTTTTTCATCATAAACCGCTGGCTGTATCTTTTAAAGCGCCGTCAGGTTGCCCATTTCCACATGGTCGCAAGCGCCTTTTACCGCACCGCATTTGGTATGGCCTAAAACCACTATGATTTTTGATCCTGCGACTTTGCAGGCAAACTCCATGCTACCCAGAATATCTTCGTTAATAATGTTGCCCGCGATACGCACACTAAATACATCGCCCAAACCCTGGTCAAAAATCAGTTCAACCGAGGTACGGGAATCGATACAACTTAAAATAACCGCAAAAGGATGTTGGCCGTCGGAGGTTTCATTGGCCTGTTGCAATAGGTTACGGTTGACTTTCAGGTTATTGACAAACCGTTTATTGCCATCTTTTAATAAGTCCAATGCCATAGCAGGGGTAATGGCGGCTTGCATTTCTTTAGTTAAAGTTTTCATATTATTCCTTTATATTCAATGGATGAATTCAATTACGTTGCGACTGTTCCAGTAATGCCAGACAATTAATTTGTATACTGTCGCAAATAGTATGTAAAGGTAAGTGGCTTAAATTGTTGGTGCTAAATGGGTTTTGTAGCTCCACACCAATTCTGTCCAAAGACAATAATGGATAAGCTACTAGAAAAAAAATAAATACTGCACTGAACCCCAACTTTTCAGTTAAAGAAAACGGCAACAATAATAAAAAAATCAAAATAAACCGTCTGGCTTTAATTGCATAAACCAATGGCATAGGCGTTTTCAGGATTCTCTCACAGGCACCAATATGATCAATCAGCAAAATCCGCTGTCCTTCCAGCTCCGAAAAAACGAAACCATCAATATGATGACTAAATCGTGCCTGTTGTAATAATGAAGCTAATTTGGCGGCAACAAACAGCGGCATGTGGACAGCCGACTTCAGCTCATCAAGCTCCTGCTTGCTCAGTAAGCCGTTTAAATTATTGAAGTTCTTGCTATTACGTAAAGATTCTTTTGCCGCATAAGAAAATGTAATCGTCCACTTCACCATTTCTTTGCGCCACAAACTTTCTTGAGGGCCGGAATTTGAAACCTCACTGTAATTCAAAGCCTCAATGACAATATTTCTGCTTTGATTAACAATGCCTCCCCATAATTTCCGGGCCTCCCACCAGCGCTCGTGACCTGTATTGGTTCGAAACACCAGAACCAAACCAAGAACCACACCGGTATATTCAAACGGAGTCACATCAAAATGCGGCAAGGGTCGCCAGTATTGATCCAATATAACAACTAACAAAGAATAACAGGTCATTAACAGCAGGATAGGCAAAATACGTGGCGTAACTGACCCCCGCCACATGAGGGCGCCACGCAAAAAACCGGGTGATTCATCTTTGTTGCTATATAACTGTAAAGAATCTTTCATAACAGGTTCCTTTTAGAGGCAAAGACAAGGAAGTAAATATATTTTTTAAAAT
>CAWBLO010000027.1:0-74723 GCA_963789475.1 uncultured Gammaproteobacteria bacterium
CGTTCAGCTAAATATTGAATGAATCGCCGTGATTTTGCTGTGTATGCGAGTGAAATCTTTTGGAAAGCTGTGTTTTCATTCATGCGATTTAAGTTGCCCGATAATGCCGTCCAGTTCATCCAGACTGGAGTAGGCGATCACCAATTTTCCGGTGCCGTTTTCTTTGTGATCTATCAGCACTTTTGCACCCAGTTTTGCTGTCAATTCTTCCTGCAACCGCAAGGTATCCTTATCGATGATTTAATTTTCGGTATTTTCGCTCGGCCTGGCTATCTTTAACCAGCCGTTCCGCAGCTCTTACCGTTAGACCTTCCTTGACAATTTTATTGGCGGCAGCAACCTGTTTGACCCATCCAACGCCAGCAACGCCCGTGCATGCCCCATTTCCAGTTGCTTATTGAGCAATAGTTTTTTGACCTCGGGATGCAAATCCATCAATCGCAATAAATTGGTGACGGTAATACGCGATTTGCCGACCGCGTCGGCTACTTGTTGGTGGGTCATTTCAAACTCGTCCAACAATCGTCTTAAAGCTTCGGCTTCTTCCAAGGGGTTGAGATCTTCCCTTTGAATGTTTTCAATCAGCGCAACCGCCATCGCCGTCCGGTCATCTATCTCCTTGATGACGACCGGCACCTGCTCGATGCCTGCCAGTTGCGAGGCTCGCCAGCGGCGTTCGCCGGCAACGATCTCGAATTTATCCTGGGCGATTTTCCGTACCACGATAGGCTGTATGACGCCCTGCGCCTTGATAGAATCCGCCAGCTCCTGCAGTTTTTCCGGATTCATGTCTTTGCGCGGCTGATATTTTCCCCGTTGCAAAAATTCAATGGGCAGGGTTTGCAATGATGTTTTTCCTCGTTAACAGAAACATTGCCCAGTAAGGCATCCAGTCCCCGACCTAATCCACGTTTTTTTAAAGCCAATCTAGCTTTTAATTTTTCATCTTATCGGCTGCAATAATATTATTACCACTCCACTATGATTTATTGTAATCATAAATTGTTTATCGCTACATGCAAACAAATCAGTTTATTTAAAGCTCGACAAGCATAGATTCTTAAACTCATCAAGCAACTTACTTAAGACATCAGTTTCCTGAACAGTTTACGCTTTTCTTTTTGAATAGTTTCTATCAATTCTCGCCTCGACATAACCTGTAATTCATCTGAGTTCATATCGTCGGCGGCAGATGATTACTCCGCTGAAGATCGTCTATCGGCAGGTTTGCACTTGATGTTTACCTCTTTTGAAGAAACATCAACTAACAAAACTTCAAGCCCCCGGCCCAATCCACGTTTTTTTAAACTCATGCCTTATCTTTTCTAATCATTTCACCTGCCAACGCAATATAGGCCACAGTGCCTCGCGAAGCTTTATCGTAGATCAGCACCGGCAAACCATGACTTGGCGCTTCAGCCAGACGAATATTTCTTGGAATGCAGGTTCTGAACACTTTATCGCCAAAATAGCCAATCAATTGTTCGGAAACATCTTTGGTCAGTCGGTTTCTGTCGTCAAACATGGTCCTTAGAATACCTTCCAGATATAAATCCGGATTGACGGTTTTGAATATTCTGAGCGTACTCATCAGTGCGGACAAGCCTTCCAGCGCGTAGTACTCGCATTGCATCGGAACCAATAAGCTATTGGCCGCCACCATCGCATTTAACGTCAGCATGTTTAACGAAGGCGGACAATCGATCAGAATATAATCGTACTGGCTTTTATCGGCATCAACGCGTCGGCCAGCCGCCGTTCTCTTCGTTCGGCATGCATAAGTTCACTTCGGCGGCCGTCAGATCGGCATTTCCGGGAATAACCGAAAAACCGATATTCGGCACATAAATGACGGTTTCCGCTGCAGGACTTCTTCCATCAACAAATCATAACTGGAATATTTGACTTCCTGCTTATCTATGCCACAGCCCATTGCCGCATTGCCTTGTGGATCAAGATCCACCAGCAACACCCGACGTTTGGCGGCCGCCAGTGAAGCTGCCAAATTCACACTGGTTGTCGTTTTTCCTACGCCGCCTTTTTGATTGGTCACGGCAATTATTTTTCCCACTAACTTACCTCGGATTCTTTAATCAATTGTATTTTAACCAGACATCTTTCTGCGTTTATTCCTGGAACGTTGACAGGATCACTCCGTTTTTGCTGATTCCAGCTTGGGGACATCAGGTGCTTGTCCTTTCATTGCCAACAACACGCCATCTTTGCTGAGTAAATGGCGGTCAATTCCACTATATCAGATAAACTGGCAAATGCTCTGGTAATGACGGTATCAAAACTTTTTTCAGGATGATATTGTTCCACCCGATTATGACAAACACTTACATTTTTAAGCTTTAACTCCAATATTGCTTGCTGCACAAACCGGTTTTTTTGGCATTACTGTCCAATAAAGTAAACTCGATTTCAGGCAAATAAACCGCCAAAGGAATACCCGGCAAGCCCGCGCCGGTGCCTATATCAATAACCCGTTTACCTTCAATAAAGGGCACAATAGCCAGACTATCCAGTAAATGTAAGCGCACCATATCTTCCCTGTCTCGTATAGCGGTGAGATTATAAGCTTTATTCCATTTTTCAATCAGCTTTATAAAGTCAAGCAGTTGCTCTATTTTGTCATCGCTCAGGGACAGATTCAGGGCTTCAAGACCGGAAACCAGAATTTTTCGACACGCTTCCATCAGGCGCTTTTCTTTTTTAAATAAACCAGCAACAAGGAAATCGCGGCAGGGGTCATGCCCGGGATTCGTGATGCTTGCCCCAAGGTTTCCGGCCGCTGCGCTTTAAGTTTTTGACTCACTTCATTGGATAGCCCGGGAACGCCGTTATAATCAAGGGCATCCGGCAGCCGCAAATGATCGTAGCGTAAGGCTTTATCAATTTCAGTTTGTTGCCTGACAATATAGCCGGCATATTTGGCCTGAATTTCAACCTGTTCACCGACCTGTTCGGCAATAGTCTCGCCGCCTTCCAGAAATGCAGCAATCGCTGTACATCGACTTCGGGCCTGCGCAGTAATTCCATCAAACTGGCTTCTTTTAGCAAGGGTTTGCCCCAGATTTCTTCAACCTGGCGGGCTTCTTCGGTGTCTGCCCTGACCCATTTCTTTTTCAAATCATCCTGCAAGCCGGAAATAGCCGCGCGTTTAGTTTCAAAAGCTTGCCAACGCTCATCATCAACCAGCCCTAATTCGCGGCCTTTTTCCGTCAAGCGCAAATCGGCATTATCTTCCCTTAACAACAAACGGTATTCGGCACGGCTGGTAAACATGCGATACGGCTCTTGCGTGCCGCGTGTAATCAGGTCATCAATCATCACGCCTATATAGGCTTCATCACGTCCCGGACACCAGCTTTCCAGGCCCTGTACCAAACGCGCCGCATTCAATCCCGCAATCAAGCCTTGCGCTGCCGCTTCTTCATAACCGGTCGTGCCATTGACTTGTCCTGCAAAAAACAAGCCGTCCATGTGTTTGGTTTCCAGAGACATTTTCAAATCCCGTGGGATCAAAAAAATCATATTCAATGGCATAACCCGGGCGCACAATTTCGGCATTTTCAAAGCCCAGCATCGAGCGCACAAACTCATACTGCACATCAAACGGCAAACTGGTGGAAATGCCGTTAGGATAGATTTCATGGGTATCCAGGCCTTCCGGCTCGACAAAAATCTGGTGCGTATCCCGGTCGGCAAAACGCACGATTTTATCTTCAATCGAAGGACAATAACGCGGCCCGATGCCCTCAATAATCCCCGAATACAACGGCGATCTATCCAGGCCGGAACGGATAATATCGTGAGTTTTACCGTTAGTGCGGGTGATATGGCAGGGTATTTGTCTGGGATGCTGTTCGCGCTTGCCCAAAAAAGAAAACACGGGTACGGGATCATCGCCGTGCTGTTCTTCCAGTTTACTGAAATCGATGGTTCTGCCATCAATACGCGGCGGCGTTCCGGTTTTTAAGCGGTCGATGCGGAACGGCAATTCGCGTAAGCCGATCAGCCAAAGCAATAGAGGCAGGATCGCCTGCGCGGCCACCGCTATAATTTTCCAGGCCGATATGAATTTTTCCGCCTAAAAACGTGCCCGTCGTCAACACCACGGCTTTTGCCATGAAATTCAAGCCCATTTGGGTTTTAACGCCGACCACTTTATTGCCGATCACAATCAAATCGGCAACAGTTTGCTGGAATAACGCCAGGTTAGGCTGGTTTTCCAGTGCACTTCTGACCGCCTGTTTATACAGTTTACGATCCGCCTGAGCGCGAGTTGCCCTGACCGCAGGGCCTTTGCTGGCATTCAAGGTGCGAAACTGAATGCCGCCGAGATCAATAGCCTTCGCCATAATCCCGCCCAAGGCATCAATCTCTTTAACCAGATGGCCTTTGCCTATCCCGCCAATCGCTGGATTGCAGCTCATTTGCCCCAGGGTCTCGATATTTTGCGTCAACAATAACGTCTTCGCTCCACATCGAGCGGCTGCCAAAGCGGCTTCCGTACCCGCATGACCGCCGCCGACCACAATCACATCAAAATCTTTTTTGAATTTCACAAGCTTTTTCTACTCAAAGTAATGCTATATTAATGCGTGTCAAGTTAGACAAACTAAGGACTATTATAAGAGGTAAACCATGAAAAAACGTAAAAATCCGAACAAAATAGATTGTGTCCCTATTCAAAACCCGGTTGCGAAGTTCGCGCATCAGTTTAATAAGGCGCATGTCTTTGAGGATAAAAACAAATACCGTCGCAATGCAAAGCACAGGAAGCAGGAGGCTTCTCCAATCGCTCTGGTTAGAGCTATTGGAGAAGTTTCCGGCACCATAGCTTTCCCGTTTTGACTTAATTAGCTGAATTTCCCCATTTTGCTGCCCAATATCCTGTAATCCCAGAAAGAGCATTTCACCACGAAGATCACGAAATACTTGCTATTACGGTTGAGTATTTGCCTTAAGACGTGCCTTGCCTTATATCGGAGTCATATCAACTTGGACCCGCTTATACCGTTCTATTAAGGAATGTGCATGCTCCTAAATAACACCATAGCCCCTGTTCAGTTAACGCCTTCAGCTTCCATTCAGTAAACAAGGCGCATCCTTGACCGGGAATCGCAGAAATGATTGCTTTTCATGACAAGAAATTTATCTGTACTACACTTAAATTTTATGCATCAATCAGCAAAATTGGAAGGTAAAAAATGGTTAACCAAAATTCAGATACTCAAAGTGATATCGTCACGTCCATAAACGAGGCTTTTGATAATGGCAATTCTTATGGACTTGAATATGTCCTTGACGAATTGGTCATTGAAAAGCCGGCACCGGCAAAACAAAGCACGATAGATTGGTTTGGCGATACTGATTATTTTGCTTAAATACTTTGGTGAATTAACCTTGGAGCTCCAGCGAAAGAATAAAATGCCATTCTTCTTCGCTTACCGGCATTATAGATAAACGATTGCCTCGCCTTAACAGAGTCATGCCGACCAATTCCGGGCGTAGCTTTAGTTCTTTAAGTGTAATGACACGGGATAATGTTTTAACATACTTAACATCAACCATCATCCAACGTGGCTGGACAGGATCGCTTTTAGGGTCAAAATGGATGTCATCAGGATCAAAGGCCGTGTAATCAGGATAGCCTTCCTTAACTACTTCCATAATGCCGACAATGCCAGGTACTTCGCAGTTGGAATGATAAAAGAACACTTGATCACCCAACTTCATATCATCTCTCATCATATTTCTGGCCTGATAATTACGCACACCATCCCAATGTTCGGTCTGGTCAGGCTTATTGCAAAGGTCGTTTATACCAAACGTATCCGGTTCAGATTTCATTAGCCAATAATTCATGTCATGCTCAATGTGTTTTTTAATAAATAGTATCCGCTTATTATAACGTCCAAAAATGTTAAATTCGTGAGCCGGTAAGTGAAATGCCTGTCCGCGTCAACTATCCTTCCACCACCGTTGGTTTCCCCGCTTTCACGCTGTCCTCATACCACTTGAACATTTCCGAAAAGAAGAACTTCCCAAAGCCGGTATCGGTCTCGGTTTTCGACATGAAGCTCAGGAACTCATCGGCATTGCTGAGGAATGCATCCTTAATACTGTCCTGTAGCTTTTGCTTGCGCAGAAATTCGATGCTGTTGGTTTTGAATGCTGCCCGTAGCGCGTCGTCGTCTTCCAGCTTCCCTTTGATGGCGTTCATCACCCGGTCGGCTTCCTCGAAGGGAATGCCAAAATCCTCATTCAACTTCTTAACGATGAGTTTGAGTTTTTCCATATCAGGCTTCACCGCCACGATGTCCATCGTCTGGAGACGGTTCCAAAATGCCATCCTCGTCCTTCAAGAGTAATACGGCCATTCTGCTCTTCCTGCACGCGGTACTTGTCCATGTCGATCATCTCCATCACTTCCAGCGGCAAGGTTTCAATTTCATACGGTAATTGCCGCAACAGCAGCTTGGCAAACAGATAGAATTTCTCCAGCCCCGTGTCCGTGAAGGTCATAATCTGGCTGATAAAACTGTATTGCTTCACATAGCGCGCGATTTCCTTGCGGAACTTGTTTTTTGCGGCCGCCTTCAGCTTTTCGTAGTCCTTTGTACCAAGATATTCAGAGGCAAGGTTGTCGTAGTAATTATTTCTCACGATGCGGCCATTGCTGTCCTTGCCGGTCACGATACGCTGGAAAAACGGTTGCAATTTCTCTGACTTCACTTTTTTCACCAAGAACAATTCCACGAATTCCGCCACGATCTTCCGGCGTAAAGACGTGCATCTGCTCCAGCGTGTATTTCAGATTGCTAAGCTTGTTCGGGTCAGTGGCGCCTTCCAGTCCGGTGCGCTGATAATAATCCTGAAACGATGCCTGTATGTCACTTCCTGCTCGTTGACAAAATCCAGCACCATCGTGTCCTGCTTGAGGCGGACAGGTGCGATTGAGACGGCTCAGAGTCTGCACTGCCGCCACGCCGCCCAGCTTCTTGTCCACATACATCGTGTGCAACAGCGGTTGATCGAAACCGGTCTGGTATTTGTTCGCCACCACCAAAATACGCTGTGCCGGATGCTTGAACGCCTCGGCAATATCACCCGTGCCGGGCGGGTTCATATTTTCTTCGGTGTATTTCTGCTCGTTAATCGTCACCGTCCCGGAGAACGCCACCAGCACGCCGAAGTTCAGGTTCTGCTCGCGCAACACACTATCCAGCTCCTGCTTGTAGAGCACCGCATGAGCGCGCGAATGGGTCACCACCATCGCCTTGGCCTGGCCGCCAATCTTGTGCGCCGTGTTGCGGGTGAAGTGATCCACGATAATATGCGCTTTGCGCTTGATGGCAAACTCGTGCTGATCGACATATTTCAGCATCAGCCGCCGTGCCTTGAGCTTCTCCACCTCCTTTTCGCTTTCGGCTTTCTCGTTTTCGATCAGCTCGAAATAGGTTTTGTAAGTGGTGTAATTTTCCAGCACATCCAGAATAAAACCCTCGGCGATGGCCTGGCGCATCGTGTATTGATGAAAAGGCCGGAAGCCTTTTTTCACGTTGTTATCCGGCACGCCGAACAGTTCCAGCGTCTTGTCTTTGGGCGTGGCAGTGAAGGCGAAGAACGACAGGTGCGGCAGCTTCTGCCTCGCCTTTTGAATTTTTTCCAATTCGGCTTCCATGGCGTCTCGCTCTTCGCCCTTCATCATCCCGTGCCAGCGCCTTCTGCAAATCGTCATCGCTGGTCAACACCAGCTTAAGGTCTTTGACGCCTTCGCCGGTCTGTGAACTGTGCGCCTCATCCACGACCACGGCAAAACGCTTGCCCGGCATCTTCGCCAGTTCGCCGACAAAGCCAAACTTTTGCAGCGTGGTGATGATGATTTTGTCGCCGCGCTCCAGCGCCTTGACCAGTTGTCTTGGTGTTGCGGTCGATATTCGTCACCGTGCCTTTGATTTTCTCGAACTGCTTGATGGTGTCCTGCAACTGCTTGTCCAGCACGCGCCGGTCGGTGATGACGATGATGCTGTCAAACACCGGCTGCCCGTCCGCGCCGCAGAGATTGGCGAGTTGATGCGCCAGCCAGGCGATGCTGTTGGATTTGCCCGAACCGGCGCTGTGCTGGATCAGGTAGTTGTGGCCGCTGCCGTGGGCCTTGGCATGCGCGAGCAGCTTGCGCACCACCATCAGTTGATGAAAGCGCGGGAAGATAAATTTTTCCTTGCCGGTTTTCTCATCGCGCTCGAAGTGCAGATAGTTCTGAATCAGCAGCAGCAGCGAATCCGCCCTGCCAGATGCCCGGCTGCACTTCGCCGTCTTCATCGATGAAATCGCCCCACAGATAACTGGAAGCAAAATGGCCGGGGATAATCGGATTGTGGGTGTCGCGGTTAAAGGGCAGAAAGGCCGTGTCCTGCCCCGCCAATCGTGTGTACTCATGTAGGCCGCGTCGTCATCCACCGCAAAATGCACCAGACAGCGTTTCCAGAACGGCTCGTTTTTATCGCGCCGCCGATACTGGGCGATGGCGTGTTGCACGTTTTGACTGGTGAAATGATTTTTCAGCTCCACCGACACAATCGGCAGGCCATTGAGCAGGATGACCACATCGGCCGACTGGTCGGGCGTTTTGGTGGAAAAATGCACCTGCCGCATCACTGCAAAGCGGTTGCCTTCATAACGGGCCTGATGTTCCTGGTTGCCACCGGCAGACGGGCGAAAATAGGCCAGTTGCAGATTGATACCATTGAACGACACGCCATTTCTCAATACCTCCAGCGTGCCGCGCTTCTGGATCAAGCCCGTTACATGAGCCGCCAGCGCTTCACGCGGCGCATCGGGAAATTGCTTGTGCAGCTTGGCCAACTCCCTGGGTTGAGTCGCTTCAATAAAATCCCACAACTGTCCGGCATCGAGCAGGGTTGCCGCATCGAAGCGGCCGGCATCGCGGATGGTATACAGCGGACCGGCAGCCAGTGCCGCCATCACTACATCTTCAAATGCAGCTTCATTCAAGGAATTTATCTTTGCCATTCTGCTTCCTATTGATAGTGGCTTATTGATAACAACTCAATTTAATGATGCAAGTATCAATAAAAAATAACTATAAATCCAATGGGTTAAGTTGATTTTAATGGTTAGGTATTTGGGTTTTTATTGCTTTCTTATTGGTTTTTATTTGCTAAGGAACGGTAACTAAATAATCTGGACATAGGGGTTGTCGTGGGAGCGGCTTTAGCCGCGAAGAGCGCGGCTAAAGCCGCTCCCACAAAAATGCAAATGCTCAAGTTATTTTATTTTCACTCCTAACTACCCAAAATTCTGGGCATTGCGCTTCAACTTTTCCTTATATCGGTCTCTAGTTAAGGGAAATCGATTTCCCTTAACTTACGAATAGATTAAGGTAACGTTCAAAAATGCCACAACTGTCCGGCATCAAGCAAGGTTGCTGTATCGAAATGATTGACATTTCGGGCGGTGAACAAAGGGCTGGCCGCCAGCCCCGTCATTACTACATTTTTAAAGCGGTTTCCTTATTGATTGTTTTCTTTGTTAGCCATCCGCTATTTGGCATGAATAAACAAAGAAAACCAACTGATTATAAACAGTTTTTTGTAATCTTTGATTGTTAGCAAAGGATTTAGCATTGTTTAATCGTCGTCCTTAAGCAAAACCCATTGTGACTGTGGCGCGTCCCCTCATTACGAATGCGCTTACCGGACAGGGAGGTTAAAAGGTTGTGAATCTTGGTTATTTTCTGATCAAGACTTAGGACTTCCGGCAGCTTGTCCAAGAACAACCGGTCTATGTCTTCGCGCGTCACGGGCTGATGTTCGCGCACAATTTTCAGCAATCAGATCCCGGTAATATCGGCGTTATCAAACCCCCTATCACGAATATGCTGGGCCTTTTGCCCGGTCACGGCGGCAATCGCGCAGCCACAACAAGGTTCGGATAACGGCCTTCGACAAGATTGGCCGCCTTCAAACGTTTATTGTCGCTTGCGATATGGCTTGGTTTTTTTGCACCCTATCCAGCAGCATGATCGTGCTCAAATCCAGATCGGTTCTGCTCATCAACAAACGGGTATAGCGTTCATCCAGAATGCGGCCTTGTATGATTAAAAGCACCCGTTCGGATTGCGAAAGATCATAATCCGGCATGGGAAAAAAGCGCCGTCGTTGCGCCTGGAACATGCGTTTGATGCCGCCTCCCTGGGTATCAATCATATTCAGATTGACCATCGCCTCGGCAAGAAAGCGGTTGCGGTAGATTTCCAGCGGCGCATCCTGCTCGATCACCGTTTCCACCCTTCCCGGCAGAAAGCCGCCCACATTGGTCAAGATCAATCTTTGCGGCGTCTCCACCACCTGAATGCGTCCACACAAACCGTAATCCTGATGGGCGATGCAGTTGTGCAATGCTTCGCGGATGACCCACGGGTCATATTGCGACATTTCCATCGGAAACAGCGTCCCGCTCGGCAGCTCCCGCACCGTCAGATTGCGGATACGGGCGAGCACTTTATCCACATTCAGTAAAAAAGGCGGCTCGAAATGCTCGTAGTCCTGATCTTCGTTGCGTTCATTCTTCAATAACCAACTAATCCGCGCCACGGCCGGAGATAACAAGGAAGATGATTCCGGCAAACCCAGCAGCACAACAACGCCGCGTTCGTTACCGCCCCATGTATCGTCAGTTTGGTTTTGTTAAGCAAGGTGGCATCATCCCAGCCATCTACCTCTGCTGACTTGGCAAGGAAACTTGGTTTTATATTCGGTGCGCGCCTTGGCTATAGCCGCAGGATCAAGATCGCTCAAGGTTGCCCGCTCACACACTTGGGCGCTCCAATCCACCCGGCGTTGCCAGATTTGCCGCTGCTTTTCCGGGTAGTCGCCAGTTCGGTTTTGCTGGAGCCATCGCGGATGTAGGCCTTGCCGTAAAACTTCACCGGCTGGTCAAAAGCCGGATGAATCTCAAACAGCACAACCTGTTGCCCGTGATAGGTCGAAGGGATGAATCTCGAAGCCGGTGTTGGGTTGCAAACCCAGTGACAACCACAGCGGCAACAACTAATTATTTTGTCTGCTTTCACTGTTCTGCGGATCAAAGCGTCGTGCCCACCACCGCATGGCTGCCATCCTCGATGCCGAACACCAGATAAGCGCGCGGTTTGCCCAACAGGCAGGCGGAATTGGCCAAAGCGGAAAGATATTCGCCCAGAGCCTGTGGCTCGAAACGGTTGGCCTTGAACTCCAGCCACTCGGTTTCATGCGGTTCAGCGCGCAGTCTGTCCAACAGGGCAGTGAGTTCTTGCGCGTTCATGCGTTGGTGGTCTCCGGCACGGTGCGCTGACCGGTTACGCATTCGTGAATTAATGCGGCGCGGTATTCCATCAGTAACTCCAGTTGATGGGTGTAGGATGCGAGTAGATTATCAATCCTTGTGCTTTCAAGGTCGATAAATTGAGTGATTTCAATTTGCTCTAAATGTGGTGGGACGGGTGCTAATATGTTTTGCACCTTTTCCACAGCCAAACCTGGTTGAGCAGCAGACTGCGAGTATTGATTCAAGTTCATAACTCGTAGCATTTCACCAAACCAAATAACTTCATTTCCTGAAGCAAGTGAGGCTACTACTGCATGCTCAGAGGCCCAAACTTGCCGATAGCATAGTTCACGTTTCCACAAAGCGCCCCTTGTCTGCCAACAAGTACATGGTGACCTTCATGGGTATAGGCTCTCGTGTAGCCTCTAAGTCCATTACCGCCAAAAACTGGGTAGTCTCCGCTTTCATCAATTTCATTCGAAGTGATGCTATCACCGCTTTTGAAACGAGCGAGATATTTCAGTTTAATTACTTCCCAATGCGCTGGAATCTCGCCAAGCCACGGAAGGCCTGAGTCTTTCATCGGGGCGTTGGGATTGAGTCCACGGGTGACGGCTTCCTGGATAAGTGCTGCTCGCTGTTCCTTGAGCAAAGCCATCTGCCGCCACCGCATCTCCATAAGTCGGTCGATCTTGCCAGTTTGTTCGTCCAGATAGGCGGCGATTCGGCGCTGCTCGTCGGCTGTTGGAATTGGAATTTCAATTTCCGCAATAATGTCGGATATTTAAGTTAAGCTGCGTGCCCCAGTTTCCAAGCCCCTTGAACATTTCCCCGCTGATAAAAAGATAGAACAGGTATTCCGGCTCAAGTTTTAGCTGATCAAACCAAACAAATCCGTCATGAATACAGCATTTGATTCGGGTGATGACGGGCTTCCCAACACTCGCGCAGATACTGACGAAAATGTCGCCAGGTTCACGCTTCACGCTAAGCGATGCGCCTAACTCGGATAATCGTTGATCTGAAGTCAGTAGATACTTGTCGCTTGCCGTTACGTCTGAGATTCTAACCCATGCGTAATCACCAGTGTCGCTAAAATACTTTTGGTCATCAATCGGGCGAGGCGAAGCACCACGCTTCACCAAGCAATGACGCTTTATCTTAGTTACCCCCCAATCAGCAGGCACACGACCGAGCCACCGCACACCACTCTCTTTGTAGGATACTTGGTTCATCGCTTCACAATCTCCCTCAACAGATTTTCCGTTTCTTCATCCAGCGCCAGCAATTCAGCGGCGATTTCTGTCGTAGAGCGCAGCGGGGTGTATTCGTAAAAATATTTGGTGAAACTGATTTCGTAGCCCACCTTGTCCTTGTCTCTATCCATCCAGGCATCGGGTACATGGGGCAGCACTTCGCGGATAAAGTAGGCGTCAATGTCGTCTTTCAGCGGCACATTCTCAAAGTCGCGCAGGTTGCTGTCGGGCACTGGCTTGCCTTCGGCGTCCAGCACCGGTTCGGCCGTTTCATCGCGCTCACTTAAACAAGCGCGGATCACCTTCACCAGCCCGGCGGCGGGTTTCCAGGGCAGCGTTTTATTCAGTGCGGCGAAGAAGGCAGTGTCGTCATGCCACGGCGCTTGCCCTGCCAGCGTTTCCAACACGGTGGCGAGTTCTTGCGCCCGGTCGTCCTTGAGTTTGAGCACGGTGGCATCAAGTTGCAGACGTTGACGTTGTTCCCGCGTCAGATCAAAGCGCAGCCGCAGCGGGCGTTCTACACAAACTTTGGTATAACCAAAATCGGTGGTGTCGAAAATCTTGCTGACCTGGCTTTCTGCAAACGCTTCGTAGATGCCGAGGATGCTGGCGGACTGGTCTTCGCTGATTTCCACGCGCTTCTTGCCGAGGTTGCGCCGTAGCATGGTGTAAAAGTCCGCGCCGTTGGCGTTGATGAGCTGCACCTTGCCGCGCCGTTCGGCGGGCTTGCGGTTATTGATCAGCCAGATATAGGTGGCGATGCCGGTGTTGTAGAACAGGTCATTGGGCAGGGCGACGATGGCATCGAGCCAGTCATTTTCCAGGATGTGTTTACGGATATTGCTGGGGCCGCTGCCGGCATCGCCGTTGAACAGCGGCGAGCCGTTAAAGATGAGGGCGATCTTGGAGCCTTGCGGCGCCATCTTGCTGAGTTTGTGCAGCAGAAACAGCATGGCGCCATCGCCCACGTCCGGCAAACCGGGAGCATAGCGCCCTGCCGCGCCGCGTGCGTGTTCGGCTTCGATTTCATCACGGATGTTCTTCCAGTCCTTGCCGAAGGGCGGATTGGAGAGCATGTAGTTGAATTGCTTGCCGGGCAGCAGGTCGTGGCTGAGGGTGTTTTCGCGCTTGATGTTTTCCGGGTCTTCGCCCTTCATCAGCATGTCGGCCTTGGCAATCGCGTAGGTCTTTTCGTTGAACTCCTGGCCGTAAAGATACACCTCCAGCGACGGGTTGATGCCGCCAGCAGATGTTCCTTGGCAATGGTCAGCATGCCGCCCGTGCCGCAGGCCGGGTCATAGATGCCGACGAGACTTTCCTTGGCGAGCTTGGCGCGGTCCGGCTCGAACATCAGCTTGACCATCAGGCGGATGATGTCGCGCGGGGTGTAGAACTGCCCGGCGGCTTCGTTGCTGGCTTCTTTGAACTTGCGGATCAGGTATTCAAAAATCGTGCCCATGCCGTGGTTATCGACGTTTTCGGGCGACAGGTCGACTTCGGCAGAAGGCCTGGGTAATTTTGAGAATCAGCCGCTTGCGCACCAGCGTTTCGTAAATCGGCGACAAGCCTTTTTCCTCGCCACCGGAGAAGTTGTAGAGAATGTCCTTTACGTTGGCCGAGAACCCGGCAAGGTAGGCGGAGAAATTCGGGCACGATGTCGGCGGGGCGGCGGATCAGTTCTTCAAGCGAATATTCGGAGGTGTTGTAGAACTTCTGCCCGGCGGCTTTCATCAACAGTGCGTCGCGGGTTTGTTCGGGTGCGGTCTTGTATTTTACCGCCGCCTCGCGCACCGCCTGCCGGTTGGGTTGCAATACACAATCCAGACGGCGCAGCAGGGTGAACGGCAGGATCACATCCTCGTAATCTTTGGCGTCGTAATCGTCTTTAATAAGGTCAGCGATTTTCCAAAGAAACTCGGCGATTTCGGAATGATTTTGCATGGATTTATTTGGCTTGGTTTTCGGAGGGCTATGTGTGCAGCCTGCAGTGATCCCGAATCATCACTTCCAATCATATTAGTGAGGCTGCTGTGGTCTTTTCCGCCAGTTGGCGTAAACCTTCCTTGATTACCGGATCAATGAACAGAGGGATGGTGCCGGGTTTTTATGCCTGGCATCAGCTGACACCTCAAGTAAGTTCGGCCGTTGGAATTATACGGCAAATATTTTAAAATAGCTTAAAGCCCAAGATATATCGGTTAAGCGATACCCGCTTTCGACGGGTATGATGAATTTTTAGAGGTTGAGTTTATGGGTTAAACCTGCCGTGTATCATATAGCAAAGATGGCGCCACACGGCAGGCGGAGAAATTATTTAAAAAACTTCAGTAAACAGGTTGTTTGCCCAAGCCAGCATCATTTTGTAGTTGTCGGAGTTGATTTGCTCGGCTTCGCCGGATGCTTCCTCTATTTTGTCCAAACTATCTGATGTTTGGTCATACCGGAAACCCGTCGTCAAGAAAGAAGCGGTAGTAGCTGTGATCGGGCTAAAGCATGCCGAATTGGTAACAGGAGCCTCATCCGGCATGACTCTAGCGGTTCTTAATCCTACATCTCTAAGCAGCGCATCTGCGCAAACTTTGGCTTCGGAATTGGCAATGTGACCTGCCTTAGGCTGGATGGAATCATGCGCATCACCGATTACATAGATATCGTTATCGTAGAGCGATTTGTAAGTATCCAGGTGAACGCCTGCCCAATTTTTGCCATTTAAAAGATGCTCGAATCCGTTTTTGAATAACATATCAGCCGCCTTATGATTGGGGATAACATTGATCAGGTGAAATTTTTGTGGTGCGGATAGAGGGTAATTAGTGGTGGACGTTCCATAAGTGATATTGATGGTTTTATCCTGAGGCAAGGTCACATTGGGATTAAAAGCATTCACGGCACTGACGCTATTCACCACGGCATTGGGTTGGTATTCAATGATGCCTTTGTATAGCTCATTGAAGGCCTTGCCAAAATTGAGCGGTTCCGCCTGAATGCTGGGATTTGCATCAACAACATAGAGTTTGCCGCCACCTTTTTTGGTTTTAAGGTAATCAGCAATCAAACAGGCACGCTCGTAAGGCCCAGGTGGGCAGCGGTAAGGTTTGCCGGGAATCGTCATTACTACCCTAGCCTTACCGCCGGTTGGTAGTCTTTTCAATTGATCGCGAAGATTGTTGGTTTGCAAACCCGCTTTCCATGCGTGAGGGAAAGGGGTATTGGTATCAGTCCATTCAGCTTTGATCATGTCGCCTGGGTAGACAAAATCAATGCCTGGCGCCAGCACCAGTTTGTCGAAATTTACTTTATCGCCATTGGCTAAGACAATATATCGACTGCCATTTATTTCCTGTCCAAGCGAACTGACAGCGCCTTGTTTAAAGCTAAAATTATGTTTACCAGCTGAATTGGTTAAATTGAAGGTAAGATTGCCTAACGTTTTCTGACCGTTAAGAACCAAGTTGGACAGGATGCAGGAAATGTGATTTGAATTGATATCCACCAATGTAACCTTGACATGCACTTCCCCCCCACAGCGCGATATACTTTGCAGCGGAGGCGCCGCCGAAGCCGCCACCAACAACAACCACTTCATAAGGTGAACCAGCGCTACCTGAGGCAACAATTGTATTGGCTGCTTTGACAGTTGAGATAGGAGCGTTACCGCTGCTGCAACTGCACCAAGGCCCAAGTTTTTTACAAATGTTCTTCTATCCATGTTAATCCCCTAGATTTGGCATAGTTGATAAATAGTTGGCGATGGCATCCAATTCGCAATCGGTATATTGACGTGCCTGTAAACTCATGATGTCTTTTTTATCGTTGCTTTTGAATTCCTTTAAATCGCCAAACAGATCAGATGCTGATTTGCCGGCGATGGAATCTATTTCGCCCAGAGAGCGGCCTTCATAACCATGGCACTGATAGCATTGAGACGCTAAAAGTTCGCCATTGGGCGCCATTACTTTTTTTGTGCCATCAGCTTTTGTTAGCGCACAGTCAGCGGGTAATGCCTGAACCTGTATTGAAAAGCAAGCCAATATTGGCAGCAGTATGATTTTTCTCACATTTCTTCTCCATTTTTTTATTGGGTATAAAGGTTTGTTAAAATTATTAAATAATAAAACATGTATATTAGATCACATTCAGATTAATTCAATATTAAGTGTAGGGATTTTTACATGGCCTGCCATGCTATTAACGACTCAAACTCGTCAGTTCCAAAATTTAAAATTCAACGCGAATTCAGAATACTTTTACAGTCCCGAAGTTTTCACCCACTGTGAGTTAAAATGTGTGTCTGTGTGAACTAATTAGGTATGCGAGTTATGGGAGGTAAGATGACCCCATATATTTATATTTAAATTCGGTAGCTGTGTTGGTCAGCCAGATAGCACTGGCTTTTGCATTTAAACCACTACCAAGAGCTATCTGGCTGTCCCATAAACCAGTGCCGATGACCAATGGTTGGCTCCAACCTGAAGCAGGTGTAAGAAAGGTTGCCGCATTAGCATTGCCCGTGCCATTATCAACCCAAGCGATAGAGCCAATGGAGCCATCTTGACTCATCGTTACACTGGGATAGGCACTGCCGGTTTGAGGATCGACAGGCCACGATGAAGAAGATTCAACTACGCCAGTTGCCGAAAGCAATTGTGCTTCAATCGTCCATAGCCCAGTGGATACATCATTTTCAAGCCAACCGACCAACACATCACCTGCTGTGTTGACAGCAAGATCAGGTGTATAAGCAGTGAATGGTCCGCTGGCTCCATATTGTGTCCCTGGAACCGATGCCAGCGTTTCTGCTGAACTCCATGGTACCGAAGCGTTGATAGCTATGCGGCGTGACAGTTGAACCGAATAATTGTTATCCCATACCAAAGTCGCCAGACCACTGCCATCCATGCCAGAACGCAGTCTCCAGATCTGGGCGGACGGGCTTGCAACATCTTCTACCTGATTCCATACACCTGTGCTATCTCGATAAACTGCTCGAATCTTAAAAATGCCACCAGTTCCAGCAGACTGTCTTTCTTGCCATGCCAACACAGCATGTCCGAAAGTACCCAATGGACAAGGCGTACCCAATAATGGACAAGAAGCACCCATAGACAGGGTAGCCAGAGAAAGGCTATTGCTACTACTATAAACCGTTTGAGGCGTAGACCAGACTCCGTTGGCTGGTTGATTTGCCGTTTGCAGCTCAGTTGGCAAGCCAGTGCTTTGCTGGTAACTCCAAAACGCGAGTACATTACCAGAGGTATCAATCGCGATTTGAGTATCATCTACAAGTACACCTTGTGCTGAAAGGTTGACTTTGGTCCAAGCTGTGGCTCCTACTGCCAGAGTAGCCATTTTGGCAAAACTCTTGCTCGGTCCCAAACAACGAACGACTCGACCACCAGAAGAGCAATACTGCAAAACGCCCGGGGTGGTTGAAGAGAATATAGCCACCGCTGTGCCATCGGCTTTCATTACCACATGTGCACTACTGGTCGTTTCATTTTTAGTGGCTGAAGGCGTGTAAAGTGCTTTTGCCGCTGACCAAACGCCATTTTTTCTTTGGGCATATTGGACAACGTAATTGCTCTCATTAATCCAAACAGCAACGCTGTCACCATTAGGATTGACAGCAACCGAGGCATTGTTAGTCGGAAGATTGAAGAGCGTCACTGTCGTTAGTGAAGCGGGTGTTGTCCAGCTTGCTGCGGCTGAAGCAACACCTGCTGATGTCAGGAAAAACAAAGCAAATAGCCATGCGGATAACGAAAAAATAGTCACCTTACTCTTTTTAAATATTGTCATCATGATTAATACTTCTTATGAAAATGTGGTTGCAGATAAACAGCTTTGTTAATAGCCTTTTATGCAGAGCATAGGTGACTTTATAACACTTGAAACCAAATTGAACCTTAAAAACGCAGTCAAGATTATTTTATTATTAATTACTAATGCTGCTGTTTATTGTGTCCACGCTCTATTAAGAACCTGTTTATGATCTTTTAAGCTGATATTATTGTCGATTTTTTCACGATCATGCCAAGAGCCATCTATCCAAGCGATATAACACGAGAACAGTTTGAAGTTATCCGTCCGCAATTGGACAATTTCAAAAAAACCACCAAACCGCGAGCACTTGATGTATATGATGTTTTTTGTGCGATTGTCTATGTTCTGAAAAGTTGCTGCCAATGGCGCATGCTGCCCTCAGATTATCCAAAATGGGGGACGGTATATTCTTATTTCCGGCAATGGAATCATAAACCTGAGCTAGCGCCCGGTGAAACAGAAGGCACCCCCAGCTTACTGGAAAAGCTGATGTATGAACAAGTCGCGGCTTGCCGTGAATCAGACGGGCGGGATGCCAAGACTACGTTTGGCATAGTGGATGCGCAAAGCGTCAAGAACACCGATACGGCGGATGAGAAAGGTTATGATGCCGGTAAAAAAGTGTCAGGGATCAAGCGGCACATAGTGGTTGACACCAACGGCTTGCCGCATGCAATAGTAGTCACGACAGCCAATGTCACCGATCGGAAGGTGCTTTGCAAGCCTTTTCACTGCATTGCAGCCGTTTATCTGAAGTTCAAAAGATCATGGTGGACGGTGGCTATACTGGAAAACCATTCGCTGACGAGGTCAAAAGAATCTTGAATGCAGACGTTGAAGTGGCAAAACGCAATGAATTGCACACGTTCGCGGTAATACCCAAACGCTGGGTTGTTGAGCGGAGCTTCGCCTGGTTGGAAAAGTGTCGCCGTTTATGGAAGAACTGTGAAGGTTTAATCAATACCAGTTTGCAAATGGTTGTATTGGCATTCCTGGTGTTGCTACTGAAAAGAATATAGGCAGCACTTTTTAACGTTGCTAAAAAAACTAGCCAGAAAAATAGCTGGACGGGAGACCATGTGCACTGAAAAAACTGAAATGCCGTAAAAAAGAGGATATCAGCAAATGGATGGGTAAACGATTTGTGCACCTTCTAATTTTTTAACCAAATGCTGTTTGGAAAATAGGTAGCGGAAAGATCATAAACAGGTTCTAAGATGTTATTGCGCCGCATGGAAGGCGGCACATACTGCAAAAAAGGATACAAAATAATTCCAGGGCAACCACAAGGGATTGCCCCTACTATCAATTCAACTCAATCATTTCAACCGAGCCATCTTCCTGAATTTCGGCCATGTGTCCTTTGGGTTCATCGATAAATTGCACGGCAATTAACACGGCTAAAGCCACTGCCGCTATGACCATGAAAAACAGCTCAGGTGAAACAAACGATAATATCGTTAAAAATAATACTCCGCCGACATTACCGTAAGCGCCGACCATACCGGCAATCTGTCCGGTCATGCGGCGTTTGATTAACGGAACGATGGCGTAAACCGCGCCACAGCCGCCTGAGACAAAGCAAGAGCAAGACATGGTGAGTAATACTGCCAGGGCAATCGACCACTGCGAATTAATTTGCGACATGCCGAAATAACCGGCGGCCAAACCTAACACAAAAATGCTTAACGAGAGTTTACGGCCGAATTTATCGCTAATCCAACCGCCCATGGGTCTGGCAACCAGGTTAATAAAGGCAAAGCTGCCGCCCAGCAAGCCCGCTTGAACCATGGATATGCCTTGTGATTCATGAAAGGTATCAAAGAAAAACATCGGCAACATGGAAACCACCGCTAATTCTGAACCAAAGGTAATGAAATACGCTAAATCCAGAATGGCCACTTGTTTGAATTTGTAGCGATGAATGGCTTCTATGGGTTGTTGGAGATGCTCCTTATTAATATGAATAATTTTATAAACGTTATAAAAGTATAACGTCCAGATGCCGATGTAAATGGCTATAGCAGCAGGCATGGATAATAAGTTGGCGCCACTTGCTGCCGACAATTTCCACGTTAACAAGCTCAAGGTGGCGTATAACGGCATGGTCATAAAAATATAGAAATACATATCTCCCTTGCTGGTTATTTCCATGGCTCCGGCTTTTTTGGGTTTAAAGTAGGTCGAGCCTTTGGGTGTGTCTGACACGCTAAAGAAATAGATAACTGAATAAACCAGTGAAATAACCCCTGTTGTGGCAATTGCATAGCGCCAGCCTTCCGGGCCGCCATAAATCAGGGCAAGCGCAGGTAATGCTCCGGCTGCCGCAGCTGATCCGAAGTTACCCCAGCCACCATAAATGCCTTCGGCAATGCCCACTTGTCTGGCTGGAAACCATTCACCAACCATCCTGATACCAATGACAAAACCTGCGCCGATAAATCCCGATAAAAATCGTGCGAGCGCCAATTGTTCAAAACTGGTCGCAAAAGCAAACATGAAACAGGGCACGCTACCCGCCGCCAATAGTGTTGAATAAGTGCGTTTAGGGCCGAATTTATCGACCAAAATACCAATGGCAATTCGCGCCGGAATGGTGAGGGCGACATTTAAAATCAGGATGGTTTTTATTTGTGATTTATCCATGCCCAGCGTTTGTGCAATCACCATCATTAATGGTGCATGGTTGAACCACACGACAAAGGTAATAAAAAAAGCCATCCACGTCATGTGGAGGATTTTGATTTTTCCCGAGAAGGAGAATAAGTTAAGGCTTTGAGATGACATGGTACATTTCCGTTATAAGAGTTATAACTTAAGAGCAAGCAGATTACATGCCATGGTTAAGTGACATGCTTTTGATGGCGCACTGATAGAGTGCGGAGCACATTAAGGTTGAAGTGTTATAGCAATAAAGGATGATCATTTTTAATGATAGGCACCAAAATAACGCGGAAAGGGTTGTTTTGGTGCAATGATGGGCCATCTTTTTAAATGCGACCGGTAAAACGGTTTTTTTCTGGTGCATGGCGTTGACTAGGCAATCAGGGTATTAGCGGTTATCATATTAAGCTACGCCCGTCAAAGCCTGCTAGAAAGTCATTGGCCCGACCGGCGTAATCCTCATGGGATTATCTTTTTCCTCTATCCTTAATAATTGCGTGGATTGGAGGACTATTATCTGCCAACACAAACGATATTAACGGAGATTGATTTATGGGTATTTCATTAAGTAAAGGCGGTAACGTCAGTTTGTCCAAAACTGATCCCAGTCTAAAAAATGTGCTCGTCGGCTTGGGGTGGGATGCAAGACCGACAGATGGCGCAGATTTTGACCTGGATGCCAGCGCTTTTATGGTCAAGGACGATGGCAAAGTTCGATCCGACAGTGATTTTATTTTCTATAACCAGATGAAATCCACCTGTGGTTCTATCGAACATACGGGTGATAATCGCACCGGCGCAGGTGACGGCGACGACGAAGCGGTTATTGTCCTGCTCGACAAAATACCCGCCGATGTTCAACGGGTTGTTTTTTGCGTCACCATACACGACGCTGAAATGCGCAAACAAAATTTCGGTCAGGTCAGCCACGCTTTTGTCAGAGTCGTTAATAAAGACTCCAACAACGAAGTCGCACGCTACGATTTAAGCGAAGACGCATCCATTGAGACGGCAATGATCTTCGGTGAAATTTACCGGCATAGCGGTGAATGGAAATTTAAAGCGGTGGGACAAGGATACGCCGGTGGCTTAGCGGCTTTGGCAAAGCAATACGGTATTAACGTTTAATCAACAAATCTATAAAAACTTACATATAACAGGAGACACTCATGGCAATATCACTTAGTAAAGGCGGCAACGTAAACTTAAGCAAAGAAGCGCCGGGATTGAATAAAATCGTGGTGGGTTTAGGTTGGGATGCGCGCGCAACCGATGGCGCGGCATTCGATTTGGATGCCAGTGCGTTTTTAGTCAAGCTGGATGGCAAAGTCCGGTCAGATAACGATTTTTGCTTTTACAATAATAAAGTCGTTGGCGATGGTGCGGTACAGCATACTGGCGACAATACAACAGGTGCGGGCGATGGCGATGACGAAACCGTCAAGGTTGAATTGTCCAAAATCCCTGCTGATTTGGACAAAGTTGTTTTCGCCGTGACCATTCATGAAGCCGAAGCGCGTAAACAGAATTTTGGCCAGGTCAATCATGCATATATTCGCATTGTTAATGAAGACGGCGGACAAGAAATTGCCCGTTATGATCTGAGTGAAGACGCTTCAATCGAGACGGCAATGATTTTCGGCGAAATCTATCGCGTTGGCACAGATTGGAAGTTTAAAGCCGTTGGACAAGGCTTTGCGGGCGGTCTTGGGCCTTTGGCTTCGTCTTTTGGTGTTAGTGTTTAAGAAGGGTTGTTTTTTAAGTGGCTTTAAGGGTGCATAGCGAGCTATGCACCCATTCTACAGCGCACCAAATTGGCAAGCTGTTGCAGCGATCACTGCTTAATAATAGAGCAAACGAGTGTAATACATAAACAAGAACACTATCAACAAAGCGCGTCTGTTTAGAGGGGGTAAGGTTCAATGCAACATTGGCATAATAACTGCTTTAATTATGTTACAAACGCTTGTTCTCTCCTGTGTTACCCCTTAAAAGGCACTTACATAACTAAGTGCCTTCTTTTTGTCTAATTGATTAGCAAAGCTGCAATGCCTCTGTTATTCCACTTGATGCCCTATGCTGGTCAAAATGTATGCGCATTAAAGCTAACGTAAGGAGAAAACTATGCTAAAAATATTTTTACGCCAGTTACTGATTTTATTATACAGAGTCGAGATTACAGGCCTGGATAATTACACTAAAGCCGGAAAACGGGTTTTGATTATTGCTAATCACACCTCTTTTCTGGATCCATTGCTACTGGGCGTATTTTTACCCGATGACATAACCTTTGCGATAAATACCCAGGTTTCCCAACGCTGGTGGTTAAAACCTTTCCTGAGGTTATCGCGAGTTTTCCCGATGGATCCTACACATCCGTTATCATTAAAGGATTTGATTCATTATCTTGAAAATGACACCAAGACTGTTATTTTCCCGGAAGGTCGAATTACGGTTACCGGATCATTAATGAAAATTTATGATGGAACGGGTATGGTTGCCGACAAATCCGAAGCGGCCATATTGCCGGTACGCATATCGGGTGCCCAATATACGCATTTTTCAAAACTGCACAGAATTATCCGTTTACGTTTATTTCCTAAAATCACCATTCAGATTTTACCGCATACGTATATTTCCGCTCCCGGAAATATTAAGGGTAGAGCCCGTCGTACCTACTGTGGACACCTTTTAGCCGATATTATGACTAAAATGATGTTTGTCACCAGTCCTTACCGGCAAACCATTTTTACTAGTCTGCTTGATGCTCGCAGAGTGCATGGAGGTTCACACAAGATAGTCGAAGATCTGGAGCGTACCCTGTTATCCTATAACGATTTAATCACGCGTAGCATTGCCATCGGTAATGAATTAAAAAAAATGACTGTAAGCGGTGAAAATGTGGGTGTTTTTCTGCCCAACTCCACTAAAACCCTCATGACTATCCTGGGTTTGCAGTTGTATGGCCGCGTTCCCGCAATGTTGAATTATTCAACAGGTTCCGCAAATATGCTGACTGCTTGTTTGATAGCACAAGTAAAAACCGTATTAACGTCTCGCCGTTTTATTGAACTGGGTCATTTAAGCGAAGAAGCCGGCCAGTTAAGCAAACAGTGTGAATTAGTGTATCTGGAAGATCTGGCTAAAAATATTTCCGGGCTGGACAAATTTACGGCGCTGATAAAAAGCAGAACTACCGATTTCTGGTATAACCATAAACAATACAGCCCTGACAGTCCGGCGGTGGTTTTATTCACCTCAGGCTCGGAAGGCACACCTAAAGGCGTAGTGCTTTCCCATGCCAACATTCTGGGCAATCTTAAACAATTAGAAGCCTGTATCAGTTTTAATGCACGGGATATTGTGCTTAACTTTTTACCCATGTTTCATTCCTTTGGCTTTACAGTCGGCACCCTGCTACCGATGTTGAATGGCATGAAAACTTTCTTTTATCCGACACCTCTGCATTACAGCGTTATCCCTGAAATTGCTTATGAACTCCATGCCACTATCATGTTTGGCACCAATACGTTTTTTACGGCTTACGCTAAAAAAGCCCACCCCTATGACTTTTATAATTTGCGTTATGTGGTTGCCGGGGCAGAAAAATTGCAGGAAAGAACCCGTCAGGTCTGGGCAGATAAATTCGGCATTCGTATCCTGGAAGGTTATGGGGCTACCGAAACCTCACCGATTACCTCGGTTAACACACCTCTCTATCATAAGGCAGGTACTGTCGGCCGCTTTATGCCCTGTATGGAACACAAACTGGAACCCGTCGAAGGAATTAATGATGCCGGACAATTGCACGTTCGCGGCCCTAATATCATGCTGGGTTATTTATTGGCCGACAATCCGGGTAAACTGGTTCCGCCTGAATCCATTTATGGCAAGGGCTGGTATGACACGGGTGATATTGTTGATGTCGATGATGAAGGGTTCATAACTATTCGCGGTCGTAGTAAACGTTTCGCTAAAGTCAGTGGCGAAATGGTCTCCTTAACCGCAGTAGAACAGCTGGCTATTAATGCCTGGCCGGAAGCACATCACGCTGCAATCAGCTTACCCGATGCAAAAAAAGGGGAACAGGTCATTTTAGTCACCACTCAAAAACAGGCAACCGTTATTGATCTGGTGGCTGCATCACCAGGAGTTGCCGCCATCAGTCTACCCAAGAAAATATTGATAGTTGATGCCATTCCAGTCATGGCAACGGGTAAAGTCAATTATCCAGCCGTTATCGCACTGGCAAGCGGTAAGCATTGAAATTAATCGGTTACTCTAGCGTATCTGTGAGGGAAGTATACAATAGCAAAGTTGGGTGGGATTTCGATATACATCATTTGATAGTTACCCCCTCACTCTTCTATACATCGAACTTGATTCTGTATAATTCAATTGAAGCATTTTGATTATATAGAATTCAAATGAAAGTTTTTTAGGTAGCCGGTAAAGCGGCTGTGTGTTTCACAATGAGAGGAGAATGTAAATGTCAGAAACAATGAAAATTGTTATAGCAGTACTTGGGGTTTTTGTAGCCGGCTTTATTATGGTGGGTGTAAGTAAAGATGAGCCGACTATTGCACAAAAGGAAGCATCATCATCGATCAGAAACCTGGTTGCAATACAGACCATGGCAAATGATAAATGTCCGGAGGCGATTAAGAAAGAAACAGGGGAGCAAGTATTTTTTCCTTCAGAAACCAAAAGCGATAAGGAAACTTATGTTACTTTGATCTGGGTGGGTGAGAATACTAAAACAGGTGGATTCAAAAAGGCTTCGTGTACTTTACATGCCGCTTTGGGTGGAATTTCTGAATTAATTATTGATGATAAAGTCATCATAAAGAAAAAAATCTAGGTTATTGTTTGCTTTCTGATTGGGTCGTGCGGATTCGGCATGGCTCTAATCAGGGGCTTTTTTAAGATATTTTGCCAAGCACTGATAATTCGTATTGTGCGGCATTGGGGTTGCAATTACGCCATTATCTTCTGACAACACGAGCGGGGTTTCAATCACCCTCATCTAAAAAAGCTAAGATCAGGAATCAACATGCTTAAACAACAAATAAGTAATTTTTATGACAAAAAGAATGGTTAAGGGAGTTTTAAAAACATGGAAAGAAGACCGAGGGTTTGGTTTTATCAAACCGGATGATGGCGGGAAGGATATTTTTATACATATCTCTGCACTAAAAGGAGTAAGTCGCAGGCCCATAACGGGTGATGTGATTTATTACCAGATTGCCAAAGATAATCGAGGCAAATACAAAGCCATCAATGCGCAAATTGAAGGCATAAGCATAGTAGAAGATAAGTCAGGGGATTTATCAAAAGCCAGTAGCAGCAAAAAAAGGATTATAGCTATAGCAGTGGGATTGTTAATTATTATCGCCGTTGCTGTGTTTATATATAATCGTTAAGCAAAGCAGATTTCCAGAAGCTGATGAATTTCGTTTTAATTTTTTGGTTATAACCACATGGAAGTGAAACGAATACTCGGCACAGACACCGTGACTGTTGCAGTTATTTAGCCGCAAAAACAGGTCGAGTAGACCGGCTCTTCTCAACCAAACCTGCTCTATCGCCCTGCCGGTAAGTCTTTTGCAAATCGCAATGACTTATACTCATTGAACTCAAACAAGAACGTAAATGCCCACGCCCAGCCATGTCAGAAACAGTAGCAGCCAGGGAAGCCAGTGCTGCCGGTATACTATATTCTCTTGTATTTCATGATCACCCGGCTCAATCGATTGCTCCTTTTGACCTGACATTTTCTTAAGCTTTCTGGACAAGTCTCTGGCTTTTTCTTTTTGCTGTTTTTTGTATAGATCAATTCCTTTTTGAATGCCTTGAGCAATCAACCTTGTTTGATCTTTGGTTTGAGCGGGACGTTGAGTTCCTCTGGCTATTTTCAACGCTTCCTCTTGAGTTTGCTGCGATGGTTTTTGATAACTATTTTTAGTCATGGTTGTATTTTGATAATGAATGCTTTGCTAATTATACTGTGTGCAGGCACGGATGCGGATAATCAAATTACCAACACCCTATAGATATAATTATCGAATAAATTAGTTGCATTCATATCTGATTTTTAACCGAAAACAAGGAAAAACAAATGTTTAAAATTTTGACCTACAACAATATATCACGGGCCGGACTGGACAGACTTCCAAGCGAGCGCTACGAAGTGGCATCGCAAATCGATAATCCCGATGCTATTTTGCTGCGCTCTTTCGATCTGCACAATCAGCCGATTCCTGAATCGGTCAAGGCTGTCGGTCGTGCAGGAGCAGGGGTCAATAATATTCCTGTAGCCGAATATACGAAACGCGGCATTCCGGTCTTTAATGCGCCGGGCGCCAATTCAAATGCGGTGGCAGAGTTGGCCATCGCGGGGATGCTGTTAGCCGCTAGAAATATCGTGCCCGCATTAAATTTCATCCATGGCCTGGAAGGAGACGAGGAGAGCATCAACAACCAAATTGAAAAAAATAAGAAACATTTCGCCGGTTTTGAGTTATCCGGCAAGACTTTGGGTGTGTTAGGATTGGGCGCGATCGGGGTAAAAGTAGCCAATTCTGCTGCCGCTTTGGGTTTGAATATTATCGGCTTTGATCCGTTTATGTCCCTGGAGAGTGCCTGGAAATTGACTTCATCCGCAATACCAGCAACCAGTATAGATGATCTGGTTTCTCGTGCGGATTTGATTAGCCTGCATATCCCGTTAAATGATAAAACCAGGAATTTGTTCAGCAAAGACCATATAGACCGCATCAAGAAAGGCGCGATATTGCTCAATTTTTCCCGTGCGGGAGTGGTTGATGAAACGGCTATCCTGACGGCTTTGGACTCTGGTGCTCTGCATGCCTATGTCTGTGATTTCCCAACACCGGCATTGATCAATCACCCTCGTGCTATCGTTCTGCCTCATCTGGGAGCCTCTACGGAAGAAGCCGAAGACAATTGTGCCGCAATGGTGGCAGATCAAGTACGGGAGTTTTTGGAAAATGGCTCCATTCGTAACGCGGTAAATTTTCCGGAACTTGTTATTCCCGCAAGTGAAGAAGGCGAACGACTGGCAATTGCCAATCACAATGTACCCAATATAGTCGGTCAAATTTCTTCGGTTCTGGGCGAAGCTGGACTGAATATTCTGGATCTATTCAACAAGTCGCGTGGCGATTATGCGTATACGCTGGTGGATATTCATGCCGATGCTTCTCCTGAAATACTGGAGCGCATCCGCTCAATTGATGGCGTATTATCTGTCCGGGTAATTTGATTCACAGTATTTATAGGGATTCTGTGCGATATTGATGGCCCTGAACATTGCGGTTAGGGACTTTATCGTTACCCGGCATGCTCGATATTGCTTATCCATTTTCGAGTTGTAAAAAGGGGTTACCTAGCTTGTAGGTAACCCTTTTTTTAGGCTTCGACAACTCTCCTGCGTACGTAAAGCGTCTATTTTAGTGCTCTCGACAAGCTGAGATGCGCTTTCTACCTCATCCCTTTGACTTTCACATGCCTCCTTTTCGAGGTCGTAATGAAGTTACTATCTAATCAGAAAAAAAACCGTTATAGTCAAACTTCATTCATTCTGATTTTAGGAGACTCTCATGACAAACACACAAATCGATACTGATGCCGTGGTTACCGTACTCAATAAAATTCTGGAGGCGGAATTGGCCGGCGTTGTTCGTTATACCCATTATGCGTTGATGGTTTTTGGCTACAACCGTATCCCCATTGTTTCCTGGATGCGCAGTCAGGCGACTGAGTCTTTGCTTCATGCCAACGAAGCGGGCGAATTGATTACCCATTTGAATGGTCATCCTTCCTTGGGAATCGGCTCTTTGCTGGAAACACATCGCCACGATATTGGCGATATTCTGCGGGAATCTCTGGAGCATGAAACGCTGGCTTTAGCCGAATACACTCACCTGCTTGAACTGGTGAACGGCCGCAATGTTCTGCTTGAAGAATATGCCCGGCGCATGATCTCTCAAGAGGAAATGCATTTGGGTGATGTGCGCAAGATGCTAAAAAAACCAGGCGAATAAGTTCGAAGGGTACTGTCGACAATAGGTGGGCTTTAGGTGGGTAGTTGAGAAATCCCCCTTTTAAATGCTCATTAATTCGTACATTAAGAATGTATCGAAGCTCGTCATTTCTTTGGAAAAAGAGGGGAATAAGGGAGATTTTAAATTAGATAAATCCCTCTCAATCCCCCTTTTACAAAGGGGGAGGTGATCGCTTACGAAAAATCACGAATCATCAACCTCATCAGCCAGCGCGACCAATTGCTTGATTAACGCGGCTAATTGCCCGGCGTTATCAGTGCGTACCGTGGCATGAGCCACTTTGCGGCCTTTACGGGGTGCTTTGTCATAAAGATGCAAATGCGCGTGGGGAATTGCCAATAATTCTTCAGTCACAGGCAGTCCGCCAATAAAATTAACCATCGCTGCTTTACCAACGGGTGTCGTTGCACCTAAAGGCAAATCCAGAATGGCCCGCAAATGATTTTCAAACTGACTGGTTTCAGCGCCTTCAATCGTCCAATGGCCGGAATTATGGACGCGCGGCGCAAACTCATTGGCAATCAGTTTTCCGTCTATTTCGAATAATTCCAAGGCCAACACACCAACATAATCCAGTGCTTCCATTAGGCGTGATATGTAGGACTTCGGCCTGCTGTTGCATGGGATCATTATCACAACATTCCGAGACACGCAGAATGCCGCCGCGATGACAATTTTCGGATAGCGGATAGAAAACGATAGCGCCTGAAACATTACGCGCTGCGATGATAGAGACTTCCCGGTTAAACGGAACAAAGGCTTCGACAATCGCGGGCACGCCTGCCAATAGCTCCCAGGCGGGCTTTAAGTCATCAGCCGATTTGAGCAAGGACTGGCCTTTGCCGTCATAGCCCAGCGTGCGGCTTTTTAAAATAGCCGGCCAGCCAATCATTGACATCGCCTGTTCCAGGCTCTTCAAAACTGTCCACTGCCGCATAAGCCGGAGTAGGAATGTCCATATCGTGAAAAAAGCTTTTTTCGATTAACCGATCCTGTGCAATTGCCAGGGCTTTGGGAGCGGGATGCACCTGGGTATGTGAGGCAAGAAATTCAGCCACATCGGCCGGCACATTTTCAAACTCGTAAGTGACCACATCAGCACGCTCGGCAAGCTGTGCGAGTAAACGAGGATCGTCATAATCGCCGAGTAAATGTTCACCGAGCTTATTGGCGCAGGCATCGGCCGAGGGATCAAGAAATATAAAATCCACGCCTAAAGGATAACCCGCTAAAGCAATCATTCTGGCAAGTTGGCCTGCGCCCAGTACACCGACTATCATAAAATTTCCTCGCGTGGATCGGAGTGCGCGAGCACGGTTTCGGTCTGTTCGCTTCTAAAGGTATTTAACGCGTCTCGATAGCGCGTATGTTTATTACTGATAATGGCAGCTGCCAATAACGCCGCGTTAATAGCGCCCGCTTTGCCGATAGCCAATGTACCTACCGGAATACCCGCAGGCATTTGCACGATGGACAATAAGGAATCCATACCATTCAAGGCCTTGGACTGCACCGGAACGCCTAAAACAGGAACCGCAGTTTTCGCGGCTGTCATGCCCGGTAAATGGGCTGCCCCTCCTGCACCTGCGATGATGACTTCCAGGCCTTTTGACTCGGCTGTTTCAGCGTAAAGGAACAGTTTGTCAGGGGTCCGGTGTGCCGAAACCACTTCAATTTCATGAGGAATGCCCAGCCGCTCCAGTGTTTCAGCCGCAAAGCGCATAGTTTCCCAGTCAGAGGTCGAACCCATGATGATGCCAACCAGTGCAGTCATGTATTACTCCTTATAGTATCAGTACAATCTGGATGATTTAAAAGGCGCGTAGTATCGCATAAATTGAAGCCGGGATGTTTTCTATAAATGAAGAGAACTAGAACGAGTCTTGATAAAATGATAAAGTTCTGCTTTATTTAGTGACGGATTCAAGGTGCGATTGGTAAACCTTGAGCCTTTTAACCCTTGCGATGCAAATTTATGAAAACACACACCTATACAAAAAACTTACTGTTAGCTGCCTTGACCAGCATGGTTATTGCGCTATCTGTTACCGGCTGTTCAGATGACAAGGAAAAAGCGGTACCGGTTAAAGCCAGTCATAATCCATTTGATCATTCTCATGATGTTCCCGTGACTGATGTTGAAAAACATAAATTCGAGCATGATTTTGCCGCCCAATGTGTGGAAAGAGAATTGAAGAACTCAGTCAATAAAGACGAGGATAAAGAACGTTTCTCTAAATCCTGCCTCTGTGTTGCAACCGAAATGATGGAAGATTTAACGGCCCAGGAAGCTGAAAAATTTCTTAAAGAACATGAAAACCCCCGCTCGTTACAAATCAAGTACAACAGTGCGGTTTTTCATTGCACGCAACAGCAGACGGTGGATAAAGGCTTTAAAATTTATGAAGCACCCAAGCCTAAGAAGGAAGAGGGTTTTTTCAGCAAGTTCTTTTAGTTCAAGCCATTTGCAAGGTAGGGGCAATCCCTTGTGGTTGCCCCATTAAAATACCTCACCATTGAAAAGGGCAACCACAAGGGATTGCCCCTACGGTGGTTTAAGCCCAAACTTATCCCGAACTCAGGCTAAAGTAATAATCGTTTTTTCGGCCAATTCTTTTAGAATCTGCAAGCCGCCTGCAACTATGAGTTCCGGGTCAGGATGATTCGATTCCCTGGCTACCTGTTTTAAACAATCTTCCGCCAATGGATTTTCATGTTCCTGAATTATTTCCAGTAACCGGTAGGTGATTGGCGTAATTTCAATAAAATTAACATCATCCTCTCTGTTCCGGTACACGATGAGAAATGTCGGTTGTTCAGGCGCTTCCAAAGGTAAATATGCAGGCCCTATTTTCTGGACAGGGTATTGGTAAGCTAGCGGCCACGCTAACGGCGATAAAGCGATATTCTTGCTAAGGAGATAATCAGGAACCTGATTTGTGGCAACCAGGTCTTCTTTGGCGATAGATAATGCCATCTCCACCCATTCATAATGAGCCAGTTCCAGCATAAAGGGCAAATCTTCCGAACTATCGCGTTCATTTTGCAAATAATCCAGAAACTCTTCCGGAATATGAGAAAAATGCGGCGATTGGCAGGGGTGTTTTGCAAAAAAATCCTGAGCCAAAGCGAGCCACTGCTGATCATCGAGTATTTTTCTTAATACCGGAAAATTGCCCGACAGAAAGCCCTCGATATTATTAAAAAATAACTCTCTATACATGATCATACGCTGCTCTTTAACATCGGCAGGCATCGGATTGTTTTCCGGATCTCTTATATAGGCCGCAAATTCTTGCTGTTTGCTTTTAAAGTCAACACGTCTATCTGCTTCAAGCAGTCTGTTTTTCATGCTGTGTTCCCCAAACGTCTTGCATCGTTCTGATATTATTCACTTCTTTTAGTAACTCAGGTATCGGGGGGAGATTAAAGTCGCGTTCCAGCAGGGTCGGAAACACGCCATAAAGCTCGTAGGCTTTGCCTAACAGTTTCCATACGGGGTCAACAATCTCCGCGCCATGCGTGTCGACCAGAAAATCTTCAGCTTCTACGTAATGTCCGGCAATATGCGCGTATGCAATACGGTGTGCCGGCATCGCCTTTAAAAACGCCTCGGCATCATAATTGTGATTAACGCTGTTGACGTAAATATTATTAATATCGATTAAAACATCGCAATCCGCTTCTTCAATAACAGCATTGAAGAAGTCTATCTCGGCCATTTCCTGACCGGGGGCGGCGTAATAGGAGACATTTTCGATGGCAATTCTTTGTTCCAGAATATCCTGCACGCGTTTGATGCGGGCAGCGACATGGGAAACGGCTTCCGAGGTGAACGGAATGGGCATCAAATCATATAAATGACCGTCTTTACTGCAATAGCTCAAGTGTTCACTGTAAAATTTCATTTGATGTTCAGCCATAAACTGTTTGACATCGCGTACGAATTTTTCATCCAGCGGATCAGTGCTGCCTATCGACAATGATAAACCATGACAAACAAAATCAAAACGTTCGGTCATTGCGCGAAACTGTTTGCCGAATTTTCCCCCGATGGTAATCCAGTTTTCGGGAGCCACTTCGTAAAAGTCGACCTCTTTCGGAGGCGTTTCAACAAGCTGACTTAATAAAGGCCGCCGTAGACCTAAACCGGCACCGTGAACGAGATGTTGTGTTGTGTCCATAAGAACAACTTTGAGTGATTTGATAGGAAAGGGAAGGCATGAGGTCATGCCTTCCTTTTATAAAAGAGTTAATGCGGGCAAAAGCAATACCCAGCTTGACTCTTATTTTGCAGGCGTAGCAGGAGCTGCCGGCATTTTCATTTTATCGCCGCAAGCGCCTTCTTTACCTTTCATTGAATCGCCTGTTGCAGGAGCCGCCGGCATATTCATTTTATCGCCACAAGCGCCTTCTTTACCTTTCATTGACTCCCCTTTCATCATGTCGCCACAAGCACCTTCTTTCCCTTTCATCATGGCGCCGCAAGCAGCTTCCATACCGGGTTTCATTTTGCCATCTTTCATCATGTCACCGCATGAGCCTTCGGTGGCTTTTGTTGTCGATGCTGCAGTACCAGCTGGTTTTACTACTGTAGTTGCCGGCTTTGAATTACCCGCACATGCACCTTCCGGTGCTTTAGGCTTAGCCATTCCACCCATAGCTGCGCCACAGGCCATTTCCGCAGTTTTTTTGGATACATCAGCTTCTGCAACCTGCATATAGCCGGTAGACAGTTCAGTCATGCCGAATGGATTAGCTTCAGCGTTAGCCGCAGTTGCAGCGAACGTAGAAATAAAAGCAGCACCCATAGCCGCAGCTAAAGGTGTTTTTTTGATTTTTTTCATTTTGACTCCCGAATATTATTATTTAAGATTCGATAAATAAGACTTATCGAATAGAACTATCATACCAAAGACGCATGAATAAAGAATGAATATCCTTGACTCTTTACCCTGTTTTCTCCTTAAACTCACACAAGTCTTCAATAACACAACTCTGGCACCTTGGTTTTCTTGCAATACAAGTATATCGGCCATGCAAGATTAGTAAATGGTGAGCATCTTTTTTATGAAGGTTGGGCACCCATTTGTCCAGTTTGCGCTCCACTTCCAGAACATTTTTTCCAGGCGCAATGCCGGTACGGTTAGAAACCCTGAATATATGGGTGTCCACGGCTATGGTGGGGTGTCCAAAAGCCGTATTAAGAATGACATTAGCTGTTTTTCTGCCCACTCCTGCCAATGCTTCCAGTTCTTCACGGGTTTCCGGCACTTGACCTGCATGCTTATCCAGTAACTGCCGGCAAAGCTTAATAATATTTTCACCCTTGGCGTTATATAAGCCAATCGTCTTGATGTATTCTTTCAAGCCATCTAAGCCCAATGCCAAAATAGCCTGCGGCGTATTAGCAACGGCAAATAATCGGGTGGTCGCTTTATTAACCCCTTTATCGGTTGCTTGTGCAGACAAGACGACCGCGATCAGCAGTTCAAAAGGACTGCTATAGTTCAGCTCTGTCGCTGGTTCCGGTATCGCTACAGCCAGCCTGTCAAAAATGGCCTGGCGTTTTTTTTGATTCATGGTGATAGTTTCGGAGTAATGGCATTCGTCGGGGGTGTGATTATTATGCCAAAGATTCTAGCCGGAATGACCACTGTTGTGGTTTTTAGAGCTGATTAACGACAGTGCTCTGATACATAGAAAACGCAACTCATCTTCGCGACATTTGCAATTTATCTAAGAAAGGCTGGTATGCAAGGTTTTGTTGGTGTCTGATAGAAACAATCCTTTAAACTATGCAGACATGGATAAGCAACTGTTATTCTTCAACAACAGAACAACCCAATAAGGTAAAAGAGGTAGATTGTATGACAATTGCAACACTGCCCGTAGATCAACGGGTAATCGATATCGATTCGCGCCGCTTTTCTTCTGTAGAAAAGGCATTGGTCGAACTGATTACCAACTCCGATGACAGCTATGTCCGGCTGGAAAAGACGGGTGCGCAAGTAACTGGCCACATTCGCGTTAAATATGAGCGGCATCAGACCGGCGCGGTGCTGGTGGTTGCCGACCAGGCGGAGGGGATGTCCTTCGAACGGGTCTGTTCTATTTTGGCTTATGGCGGGGCCCATAGCTCCTTGGCCCGTGGCGAAGGCGGCGGTCGTGGTTATTTCGGCCGTGGTTTGAAGCAGGCTATTTATGGCCTCGGTCACGGCTGGATCGAGACTATTCATAGCGGGCGATTTTCCCGTATTGAATTATTCCGGAGTGAAAATGGTGGTTATTTATACGACGATTGGGGTGGTGACCGGCCGGCAAAGGCGACAGATTACAGTCGTTTAGGCATTGCTGACAGCGGCACCCAAGTAACCATTATCATTGAAAACACCCATGTGAATATATCTCACTATCGCTCGGTCGTGCAGTCTGTGGCCAATAACATCTATTTGCGCGATGTGTTGACGCGGCGAAATGTCGATCTGCTGCATGTTCAGCAAGGGAAAGAGACGGAGTGCCACGAAGCAGTGCGCTATGAGGAGCAGCCTGCAATTCTTCTGCTGGGGCCGGATCAGCCCGGAAGCTTTGTTTATCAGCAGGAGGAGTATCCTTTTACCCTGACCCTGAAGCGTGCCCGGAATGCAGAATTAACACTAAAAGGCGATGAGCGGACAAATGGACTGATCATCCTGTCTGATATGGCCGTGCTGGACTGCCAGCTGTTTGACTACGAAAACCAGGTGGGCACGGAGTATCTTTTTGGCACGGTGCGTTGCGCAGCCTTGATCGAAAAATTAAGTCAAGGCTGCGCCATTATTAGTGACGAAAGGGAGGGCTTGAATCGTAAGGATCCCTTTGTGGAAGCTTTTTCTCAGGCCGTTAGCAGGATGATCACGCCCTATGTGTTGGCGGAGCAAGAAAAACTCAAACACCTGGAACGTGCGACAACGTCCGGACGAACCAGTCACATGATCGAGCACCTGCTGCAACTCATGAGCCGGGCGGCGGTTAAAGATTTGGGCATCATACTGCCGCCGCGCAGACTTGGAAGCGCGTGGCCTTGGTGAGGTAGAACTTCCGGCGGCGCTACGTTTTACCACGCCCTTTTATTATCGCAAGGTCAATCATCCTTTCCACGTTGCCTTGCTGGTTGATCCGGCACAGTTTTCCGGTGATGAGATATTAACCTTTAACTATACGCTGCCTGATTCCATGCACATCGAACCCGCGCCAACGGCGATAGCAGTCAGCGAGTTGGTTGATAGGCGGCGGCTTGAATGGATGCTTGTGGGCGATGTCGCAGGGGAGCATGGAGAGATCAATGTGCGGGCAGGAACCTATTGGGCCTGGTGTGAGATTGCTGTGGCGAAGGATGCCGCCAGGCGAAGCCATGGCTGGTCGGGCCATATCGCAAAAAGAGGACTGCCCCGTGATCATGGTGCTGATATGTTCGTGGGCTATGAGTTCCGCAATCTGAACAACGAGTTGGATCGAGCGGTATATAGTCCGGAGGAGCGGAAAATCATCATTAATACCGGTGCGCCGACAGTGCAACTTTATGTGGATGGACGGGGACATTTTCGTGATGCAGCCAGACTGCTGCTGGCTGAGCTTTTCATGGATGTGATTTCCGATGAGTTGGCCCGGCGCTCGGTAGACAAGTCAGGCCATAAAGGTAATGTCGATGCCTATCGTGCAGCTAAACAGGATATTATTCGCCGGTACGGCAGTGAGATCCACCTTTCGTTCTTGAACGCATAAGGGGTGTAACCAAAAGTATTTTAACAAAATGAAGAATCATTTATTCCCTTGTTTACCACGAAGGACACGAAGATCACAAAGAAAGACATAACTTCGTGGTAAGTAAAAAATGTTAAAAAACTTTTGAACGACTACTTACCAACTTAAACCGGGACAAGCAGCAATGCTTAACCGTTCGCTGTGAGCTTGTCGAACAATCGTTAATAATTCGACAAGCTCACGGCTCACCAAGAACCACTTAACAAAGGTTCTGTGGCAACTGTTACAGGGTGGGAGTTTTTTGCGAGTTACCTCGGATCGGTTTAAAATCCAGAAGGTATATGGGTCTTGACGTCAGCCCAGTTATCAGGCGGGTGCTGAAAAGCAATACGGTGAGGGTGCGGGGCTGATTACAAGCAGATAACCACAGCCAAGACTAGCTGTGGTTATCTCAGGCACCTTAAAAGAAGTTTTGTAAAACCCAAATGATTATTTAATTTTAGCTTCTTTATAAATAACATGCCTGCGAACAACAGGATCAAATTTTTTGATCTCTATTTTTTCAGGCATTGTGCGTTTGTTTTTTGTTGTGGTATAAAAGTGACCCGTGCCTTCGGTAGAAATCAGTTTAATTTTATCGCGCATTTTCTTTTCTCCTTAAACTTTAGTGCCGTTTTTACGCAAATCCGCCAACACAGCGTCTATGCCGTTTTTATCAATGATACGCATTGCTTTTGTAGAAACTCTAAGACGCACCCAACGATTTTCACTTTCTACCCAAAATCTGTGATGTTGCAGATTAGGAAGAAAACGTCTTTTGGTTCTGTTGTTTGCGTGTGATACGTTGTTACCTGTAACGGGATGTTTACCTGTTACTTGACATACTCTAGACATAATTAACCTCTTGGTGCGTCTAAATTCAAAAGTTAGCCGATCTTTATACCAAAAATTCTTTTCAAGGTAAATAACAATCTATAAAATAAACCCAATACACTTCTTTTCAAGTAATTAAAACAGGACAATAATGCCTATTAAACTCGGTATGGTCATGGACTCCATTGACCATATCAATATCAAAAAAGACACCAGTTTTGCCATGTTACTTGAGGCTCAGGCCAGAGGCTGGGAACTGCATTATATGGAACTTAATGACTTGTTTCTTAGAAACGGCAGAGCATTCGCCAGAACCCGAACGCTCACTGTTCAGCGCGACACGCAACAATGGCATCAGTTTATGGGTGAGCAGGATATTCCGCTGGATCAACTGGATGTCATTATGATGCGAAAGGATCCACCTTTTGATCAGGAATACATTTATGCCACTTATTTACTGGAACGCGCCGAAAGCATGGGTGTTTTAGTTGTCAATAAGCCGCAATCGTTGCGGGATGCCAATGAAAAACTTTTTACCGCGTGGTTCCCGCAGTGCTGCGCGGAAACATTGGTTGCCAGGGAGCCGGCAAGAATAAGAAGTTTCCTGCATGAACAAGGAGAAATTATTTTAAAACCGCTTGACGGTATGGGCGGAACCTCTATTTTTCATTTGCGTCAAAGTGATCCTAATCTTAGTGTAATTCTGGAAACCATGACTCAGTATAATAGCCGGTATGTGATGGCTCAAAAGTATCTGCCGGAAATTATAGATGGCGACAAGCGCATCTTAATGATAAATGGTGTAGCAGTACCCTATGCGCTGGCACGAATTCCCGCTCAGGGTGAAACACGTGGCAATCTGGCCGCTGGAGGGCGTGCGGAAGGCCGGCCATTAACAGAACAGGATTTGTGGATTGCAAATCAGGTGGGGCCTACGCTAAGGGACAAAGGCCTGATTTTTGTAGGGCTCGATGTCATAGGTGATAAGCTGACCGAAATTAATGTCACCAGCCCTACTTGCGCCCAGGAACTGGATCAGCAGTTTGGGCTTAATATAGCGGGTCTATTGATGGATCATATTGAACACACTCTTCAATAACATGACAAATAAGGTGATGTTCACTCCTTCTGCTACCCTGTCCAATAACGATTCGTTATTGATAGCTATATTTATAGCGGTTATTGTTCACATTGTCCTGGTATTGGGAATGAATTTCACCACGCCCCAAGCTGAGAGGATCAATAAATCGATAGACATTACACTGGTTAATACACCTGCAAAAAAAGCACCCAAAAAGGCGGATTTTTTAGCACAGGAACATCAGTTGGGCGCAGGAGAGCAACTTAAAAAGCCTGAACCACCAGAACAAAAGCTTCCCAGTCAGGGCAATAGTCAGGCAAAGCAAATTAAAAAGAGTGCGCCCGAAGAGAATAAACCCAAAGTACCACAAAAAATAATTACCCAAGAAAATAAAAAGAGTGCGCCCGAAGAGAGTAAACCCAAAGTACCACAAAAAATAATTACCCAAGAAAAGGCTGAAAAAAAGGTTGTTACAGCGAGCAAAACTGCTGCAGTCAATCATCAGTCTGAAAATCATCCCCAATTGACAGCCGAATCATTACAGCAACAAATTGCGCAATTGGGTACAGAAATCAGACAAAGCAAGCCCAGTGCAGAGCAAACCAAAATAAAATTTATAGATTCCGTGAGCGCCCATAAATATGTTGCTGCACAATACATGAAGGACTGGGAAAGTAAAGTAGAGCGAACGGGAAATCTGAATTACCCGGAAGCGGCAACCAAGAAAAATTTCTCAGGCACGTTAACCATGGATGTTGGAGTTAATGCCGACGGGAGTATTTACAGCATCCGCATAAGCAGGTCTTCAGGAAACCCCGCACTGGATGAAGCCGCTAAAAAAATCGTCCGTATGAGCGCGCCATTTGCGCCATTGCCTTTAGATCTGCGAAAAGAACTTGATGTTCTGGTGATTACCCGTGTCTGGAAATTCTCTGATGAATCAGGCTTAGTCACACGATAAATAGTTGCTTAAGTCACCATAACCTTCGATACTAAGACCCATGAATCCAGCTACTTACTTAAATAATCAGTTTATTATCGCCATGCCCACCTTGGCTGATCCTAATTTTTTCCATACGGTTACCTATTTGTGTCAACATAATGGAGAAGGTGCATTAGGTATCGTCATTAACAGGCCTACTGAGATGAAGCTGGGCGAGATTTTTAAGCAAATGAATATACGCGTTACTTCAACCGGCGCCGCAGAAATACCTGTTTTTGCAGGTGGGCCGGTGCAGCAGGAGCGTGGTTTCGTACTGCACACAACCGGTGTCGGCTGGGATGCTACTATGGCCATTTCAGAATCAATTTCTTTAACGACATCGCGTGATGTCATTGAGGCCATTGCTGCCGGTAAAGGTCCTGAACACTATCTTATTGCTTTAGGCTATGCAGGCTGGGGTGAAGGTCAACTGGAACAGGAAATATTGGCTAATGCCTGGCTGAATACACCTTATAGTAAACACGTTTTATTCGATACGCCGATTAACCTGCGCTGGCAGGCGGCAGCAGGACAAATTGGTATTGATATTAACCTGTTAACCACGCCGGCGGGACATGGCTAATTCCAGGCTGTGTTCAAATGAATACTACGTTGTCGGGTTTTGCCGTACTACGTGTACTGACTGCAACCCTCCGCCTTGTCTTCCTTTGAACACAACCTAGAATATGCAAGATCCATTATTAACAAAAACCAACACCGATACTTATCTGGGCTTTGATTTCGGCAATAAAAAAATAGGCGTTGCGGTCGGTCAAACCATCACTGCTTCAGCAAGTCCCTTGCAAACTATTCGTTCTCTCAATCAAAATCCCAATTGGGAAATAATCAGCAAGCTTATACAAGAGTGGCGGCCTACCGGTCTGGTAGTCGGCATTTCCAAACAGGCTGACGGTTCGGACAACCTGATTACACCGCGCATGTTAAAATTCTGTCGTCAGCTGGAAGGCCGTTATCAACTGCCTGTTTATCAACAGGATGAAACGTTATCGACATTTGAAGCTAAACAACTGTTGTTTGATGAAGTCAGTGTTAATGCAAGCAGACTCTGGGAAGTACAGGATCAACTTGCAGCCCAGCTTATTTTGCAGAGCTGGTTAAATGACTATAAAAAGGATCATTAAGTGCTAGAAATAAACGATTTACTCAATAAGCTGGAAGCCGGGCTAAAACGTATCATTGTTGAAAGACAATTGACTAATCCACTCATGATCGGTATTCGCACCGGCGGCGTATGGATTGCCGAGCAGATGCACCAGCGGCTTAACATTAATGAACCGCTGGGATTGCTGGATATTTCTTTTTATCGGGATGATTTTTCGCAAATCGGCGTTAATCCTAATGTAAAACCCAGCCAGTTGCCGCCAAACATTGAAGGCCGCGATATTATCCTGATAGATGATGTTTTTTATACCGGAAGAACGATTCGAGCTGCCCTGAATGAGATTTTTGATTATGGCCGCCCAAATCAAGTGGTTTTAGCGGTATTGATAGAACGTGATGGCAGACAAATCCCATTGTGTCCTGATTGCGCCGGGGCGAATATCACCCTGAATGCAGATCAGCGGATCAAATTAACCGGCCCTGAGCCCCTGGCTATTCATCTGCAAACAATAGATTCGGCAGCATAAACTATGACAGATAACCTCCAGTTAAATTCCGAAGGCAAACTTAAGCACTTTTTGACTATTGAGGGTTTGAACAAAAACCTGTTGACAGAAATTCTCGATATTGCCGAATCTTTTATTGGTATAAATGATCAACAGATTAAAAAAGTGCCGCTTTTGCGGGGCAAAACCATCGTTAATCTGTTTTTTGAAAACAGCACTCGCACACGAACGACCTTTGAATTGGCCGCCAAGCGCTTGTCCGCCGATGTGTTAAGTATGAGCATTTCCACCTCTTCGACATCCAAAGGCGAAAGCCTGCTCGATACTATTCGCAACCTGGAAGCGATGTTTGTCGATATGTTTGTGGTGCGTCACGCGATCAGCGGTGCGGCACACTTTATCGCCCAGCAAACAGCGCCTCATATCAGCGTTATTAATGCGGGTGATGGGCAACATGCTCATCCCACACAGGCCATGCTGGATATGTTTACTATCCGGCAGATAAAAAAGGATTTCTCCAATCTAAGAGTAGCTATTATTGGCGATATACTGCATTCCAGAGTTGCCAGATCACAGATTCAGGCATTAAATACCTTGGGCGCGGCTGAAGTCCGGGTGATTGCCCCCAAGACCCTGCTACCCGCACATGTTGAAAGTTTAGGGGTAAATGTTTCACATAATTTGACCGCAGGGTTAAAAGATATTGATGTCATCATGATGCTGCGCTTACAGAAAGAGCGCATGACTTCGGCATTATTACCCAGTGAAAGCGAATATTTTAAATGTTTCGGACTGACTGAAGACAAACTGAAAATCGCCAAGCCCGATGCTATCGTCATGCACCCAGGGCCCATTAACCGGGGCGTGGAAATTGATTCAAAAGTCGCCGATGGCCCGCAGTCGGTCATTCTCAAACAAGTCAGCAATGGCATAGCCATCCGTATGGCCATTATGGCTATGGCTATGCAGAAACAGGGAGTTATGTGATGAGCCAAATACTTATTAAACAGGGAAGAATTATTGATCCCGCTAACAAGATTGATCGTATCGGGTCTGTTTATATTGCTGACGGTAAAATCATTTCCGTAAGCAATGAACCTTCTGGTTTTAAGCCAGACATCATCATTGATGCGCATAATCAAATAGTCTGTCCGGGTTTTATAGATTTAAGCACCCGCTTGCGTGAACCAGGGCAAAGCCGCAAAGCGACTTTTAAAAGTGAAACCGTTGCCGCTGCAAGTAGTGGTGTTACTGCAATGTGTTTACAGCCGGATACCAGTCCGGTCATTGATACACCCGCTGTTGCAGAACTCATCAAGGAATTGGCGGAAAATGCCAATTACCCGCAAATCTATCCGATTGCTGCGCTTACCCGGAAACTGGAAGGTACAGAATTAAGCTCCATGTTATCACTCAAGCAGGCCGGCTGTATCGCGGTCGGCAATGCCAATCAGTCAGTGAAAAATCTGCTGATATTAAGACGGGCAATGGAATATGCAGCCAGTCATGATTTGCTGGTCATGTTTCGGCCCAACGATTATTGGCTGGGCAATAACGGTTGCGCTCATGAAGGTGCTGTTGCAACCCGCTATGGCTTGCCCGGCATTCCTGAAGAGGCTGAAACCATAGCGTTGGCCCAATGCCTGGAATTAGTCGAACTAACCGGCTGTCGCGTACATTTCGGTCAGCTAAGCTGTAAACGCTCAGTGATTAAAATACATCAGGCAAAAAAATATGGCTTGAACGTGAGTGCGGATGTTGCCATACATCAACTGCATTTGACAGAAAATGACATTATTCCTTTTGATAGTAACTATCATGTGTTGCCGCCTTTACGTACCGAAGCTGATAAGCAGTATCTGAGACAAGGTCTGGCTAGCGGTACGATTAATAGTATTTGTTCCGACCATCAACCCCATGATATAGATGCCAAGCTGGGCGCATTTCCAGAAACAGAGCCCGGAGTTTCATCATTGGAAACGCTGTTGCCGTTAATGCTAAAATTGGTAGCGCAACGCGCCATAACGCTGGAACAGGGTATAGCATCACTGAGTGAAAATCCGGCACGTGTTCTACACATAAAAAGCGGTGCATTAACGGTCGGTTTCGCTGCGGACGTGTGTGTTTTTGACCCGGAATTAGAGTGGCAGGTTAATTCGGAAAACTGGAAAAGTCGAGGGCGTTAATACACCGTTTTGGGGACAGATGTTTAAAGGTCGAGTGACCCATACTTTGCAGTCGGGCAAAATTATTCATTGTTTGGAAAAGTGTGGATAATGATAGCCAGTAAGGAAAGAAATCATTACAGACAAGCCTTGTAATTTGCGATAACATTCATTACGTTCCTTAATCAATCTTAGCAGGGGCAATACAATGACTTATCAGGAAATTGAAAAATTAATCCGTGAAAATAATAATTCCAAGCATTTTTCAGACGAATTTGTAGCCTGTCTCATTTGGAAAGAAACCAATTTCAATCCCGCCGCAAGAAATAGCACAACGTCGGCAACTGGCCTGATGCAGCTTACCAAGGGCGCTGTAGAAACGGTCAACAACAATACTCCCAAAGGAATCCATTTTAATCACTCCGAAATGACCGATGCAATAAAAAATATTCAATGCGGAACGTATTATCTGGACATCGCAAAAACCAAGCTGGCAGGCATCGACAAGTCCTATGGCACGGGGCCTGGATACTCGAAAAATATTTTTACCTGTGAGGAGTGCCTTAAAGAAGATAAAGAACATTACACTGAGGCTTTTCACAAAATACATAGTTGACCGTTACAACCGTGAATTCTTTCTCAAAAATTATCCTGCTGTTTGTTCTTTTTCTGTCGGCTTCCCATGCTGCTGATAATGCTAATTGGAACAAAGAGACTTTATCAACATGGGTAGGAAAATATCCGACCACGATAACAATGGGGAAACCTACTCGCATTCTTGATCAAACCACAATAAAGAAAATTCTACGCAGTATCCTACCTGCTTCAGAAAGAAAAGCGCTGGGCAGTTACACCGTTGAAACACCGATAACGCAGATGGAAAACTTTCTAATAATAGACAATTGCAAGCCCCATAACTGCCCGAATGAGTTTGTAATGATCGCTATAGACCTAACTAGCCCGCATCTGTGGGCTGGTTTTTTCTTGCGTGAACAGGGGCTCACCTCCACGCGCTGGTACAGCAACGCAGACGACTATTCAACACTGCCTTCTGCAATTAAACAGAAATTTCTTGTTAGACACGAAGGAGAGCTCAAACAGCCGCGTCTTCAGTAACCTGGAAAGAGCAGTTAGTCCATGAAAAGCATGAAAGACACGAAAAAAATCAGTATGTTGTATTGCGCAACTATTCACCCTTTGGGTGAGGGTCGATAACCTGGTATCTCATTGAATATTTTCGCGCTTTTTGTGTTTTTCGTGGATCAAATGATTATTTAGGTTAATAGCTAAAGGCTTATCGCTCCATCCCTCGTGAAATCAAGCAAGTGTTTTACCAATCCGTTCCCCCAACTTAACGACCTTGTCAGCTGACAAAGCCTTATCCCACTGTGCCTTGTCTTTGCCAAATAGAACAATAATCGTCGACCCCATGTTAAAGCGTCCCATTTCTTCGCCAATTTTTAGCGTGGGTGCATTATCCTGATACTGCCAGCTTTGCACTGAGGTAACACTCGGCGGTGTAACGACACCGTGCCAGACTGTTTCTATGCTGGACACAAATATGGCTCCGACCAGTACCAATGCCATGGGGCCGGCATCGGTATCAAATATCGCGGCGACGCGTTCATTTCTGGCAAATAGTCCGGGAACGGAATTTGTAGTTGCCGTATTCACGCTGAATAATCGGCCGGGTATATGCACCATCTCTCTTAAGGTACCGGTCAACGGCATGTGCAGGCGATGATAATCTTTGGGTGAAAGGTAAATAGTGGTAAACACGCCGTTATTAAAGGGTGCTGCACGTTCTGCGCTGCCGCCTAATAAGGCGGTCGCGGTGTAGCTTTTACCTTTGGCCTGAAAGATTTCACCGTCAGTAATGTTACCCGCTTGACTGACTGCACCATCAGCAGGACAGGCGATGGCATTACCTTCTGTGGTTAAAGGTCTGACGCCAGGCTTAAGTGTACGGGTAAAAAAATGATTAAAACTTTTGAAGGCATTGACGTCTGGCTCTTGTGCCTCCTCCATGTTGACCCCGTAATGCCGGATAATCTGTTTGATAAACAGGTTTTTCCAAACCTTGTTTTCGCAGTGTGTCAGTTTGCTCATCATTCTGGATAAGGCATGATGAGGTAAAATGTATTGAGGTAAGGTGGTCAGGGCTTCTTTGATATTCATGAATAATCTGTCATTTGTAAGCAAAGTGCCGGGTTACGCTATCGCTAACCCGGCCTACAGAGCTTCTTGGTAGAAAATTGAAGGGTAATAGTTGATTAAGGAAGATTAACCAATTCCGGCGCCTGCCAGCCGCTGTTTCTATGCTCCACAACAACAGTGGTGTAGATGCCGCCGCGTACATTGAATTCAGCACGAATACGCATAAAATTGGGCGCTATGGCTTTAACTATATCGTTAAGAATTTCATTGGTAACGGCCTCATGGAATGCGCCTTGATCACGGAATGCCCACATATACAACTTAAGGGCTTTTAATTCAACACAACGTGCGGCAGGCACATATTCGATTTGGATGGTTGCGAAATCTGGCTGCCCGTCTTTGGGCAAAGGCAAGTGAATTCAGGAATATCAATTCGTATTGTATAATCGCGGTCTGGTTGTGGATTGTCGAAAGTTTCCAGTTCTTTAGTAGGTTGTGTAGTCATCGTACTCGTTGGCTCTGTTAAAAGTCGCTAGATTTTAACAGCTTTGAGATGACACCAACAATCTTTGTACCTAGCTAACCCTCATTCCATGACGGCTTTCTGTCAGGTTTGGCAAACACGCTGACATTTTTGATGCCTATGACGACTCCCCGGCAGGCTCATTAAGAAATTTTCGATAATTAATAGAAACCTTAAGACCGGCAAAACGACCATTCATTCTAATCAGCTCCCCAGTCTTTTTATCAAAGCTGAGCTTCACCTCGTTTAAAGCACGGTCTTCATAGCCTTTGTCTATATGATGAGTTTCCAGTAGAAAATGGTACATATAGACTTCCACATCACCTTCATCTTTAATTTCCAAAGGCTCCCCTATTTGAGCGAGAACGGCTGATTTCCTGGGTAAATCTTCAGAGATTTTATCTATAAGCTTGCTGTTGGCGCGCAATTGTCTTTTTTCTTTATCAATTTCAGCTCCACCTAGTGAACGTAAAGAAACTTCTAGAAATTTTGGTGGGGCGATTTGCAAAAATAACGATGAAAATGACCAGGCAATGATTCGTCCTTCTTTATTAAAGTTTAAATCAGAATAAAATTTGATCTCCGGAACAATCAGTTTGTTATTAGCATCAACCTTACGATACCAGTAGCGCCAGCGCCTGCCATCCGGGGTAGGCACATCCTCACTGGCATACAATCTGGATAAAGAAACAAAATCTTTGCTATACAGAATGGGTTCTTTAAATTGCAAGGTAAACTCATCGGTAGTAACCGTATTAAAATACCGGTCAAACTCACCCATCTGTTGATAGGTTTGGAAAGCCCGTATCCAGTAAATACAACCGGATAACGAACCTGCCAGTATCAACACACCAATAACTCGCAAAACCCGCATTGTTTTTTCTGTTTTCATACCGTGTCCTGGCTGTCTTGTATAAGCGCTTGATACCGCTTCAGATCTGTCGGGGCATCCACGTCCCATTGTTCTTTTAGTTCGTAGTGATGAAGGTTATTGTGTTTGATACGGGTACGGGTTTGTTCAAGTACACGCTCCGTTCCCCAGGAAATATTATCAAAAAGTTCCGGGTGAAGTTGATTCAGCCCAATCAGCACATAACCGCCATCTTCTGCAGGCGCCAATACACAACACCTTCTCTGATTTAACGCGGTTATCGCAATTTCCAGATCCTGTATCGTTAATGATGGACAATCGCAGCCGATGAGCAATGCACGGGAGTAACTGTTAAGCGCTGAGCAAAAAGCGTTATTCATACGCTCGCCTAAATCATCACCTTTTTGCTGATGAAGAGTGACAGGATAAATTTGCGCTGACGCTGTAAAAAAAGCATGATCAGTTGAGGGCGTACACCAGAGTTGAACAGGACATAGATTACTTCCTGTCGCCAGTTGCAGCGTCCTTTGAGTGAGTTCAATATGCACCTGCATAGCCTGTTCAGCAGTTAATTCTGTTGTTAAACGGGTTTTAACCTGACCTGTAATCGGCGCTTTACAGAAAATCATTAAAACTGCATCAGGGTACTGATAAATCATATTTACCGGCGCCGCAATGTCTTAAAAGGCAACAGCAATAAATGCATAAAACCGAGCTCATCTTGTTGACGGAAAGGTTCCAAACCAATAGTCATGGTTGTTTGAGGTAATCTGGGTTCAGCAACATAGGTCTTAAAAAACCTGTCCCAACAGGAAATGGAAAAGCCGTAATTACTATCTGTTTCCGCTGGAAGCGTTGAGTGATGAATGCGGTGCATATCCGGCGTAATAATCAGCCAGCGTAACTTAAGATCAAGCACATGGCGGAATATTGATATTGCTGTGATTAAATGTTGCGGCACCGTTGAGAATAATTTCAAAAGCGATTACCGCCCAAGGATTAGCACCTATCAAATAAATACACAGCACTTTATACATCATGGAAATCATAATCTCCAAAGGATGAAAGCGCACCGCAGTGGTGGCATCAAATTCCAGATCGGTATGATGTACCTGATGCAAATGCCAAAGCGGTGACCATTTGTGCGAAACAATATGCTGGCAGTAAATGGCAAAATCAAGAAATAACAAAGTGACAATAATTGACAGCCATTCAGGAGCCGCTAACCCGTTTAAAAGCCCCCAGGAATTCTCTAAGGCGTTAACAGCAGCTCAGATAAGCAATACCTCCCACGGTTAAACGCATTACAACCATGTTGAATACAGCGAGTCCGAGATTAACCGGCCAGCGTTGTTTACGGCTAATGTGTTGTGTTCTTCTGGGGCTGTAATATTCCCAGCAAATCATAATGAAAAAAATGCCTAGCGAGGCTGTTAGACGAATTATGGTTTCCATTTTGTCCTCTTGTGAGATTTAAGATGAATCCTGGCAGTTATTTTGAGCCACCCATAGGCGGATAATTTTTGCTCCCCATAAACCACTAAATTTGAATTTAGTGAATTACGCTATGACTATAAAAAAAAGCCAATGTTTGCGGGTCAGCCCCAAAGAAGTAACGCAAGCGTATACTCCACATCAGCAATATAGTTTTGTAAATACCATTGCGCTCCCAGCGTCGGCCAGAGCTTATAACTTTGGCTTTCAGACAAATGGGCGGGCTGATTTTCTTTAGCGCTTTGCAAATGGCGATGTCTTCCATCAAGCTGATTTCAGGATATTGGCCTGCCTGCTCAAATGCCGAGTCGAGTAACAAAAATAACCTGATCGCCCGTTGCAATCCCTGTTAACCGTGAACGCCAGTTCATCATCTGTGCGATAACTTTTAACATGAAAGGGTTGCCGCTTAATTGAATATCAAAACGCCCCCATTGACCGTTTCTGCTGATTTTCTGTTGAATCAGCTGTAACGCGTTTTCAGGTAAACAGGTGTCGGCATGCAGGAATATCAATACATCCCCGGTCGCATGACTGGCGCCGTTATTCATTTGTTTGGAGCGGCCTAAGGCTGATGTTATCACTTTATCAGCTAACGGTGCGGCAAGAATCCGCGTGTTATCGATGCTGTCGCCATCAACAATAATAATCTCACATTCGTTTCTTAAAGTTTGCAATGCCAATAAACTGGATAGAATGGTTTTTTCTTCATTCAAGGTCGGGATGATGATAGAGAATTTCATTGTTCAAAAGCACGGGGTCCAGAACAACAATCCGGTTCAGAGATCATGCAATGTCATATAGTGCAGGATGTAGCAATTCTACATCATCAATACTGAGACCTTGTTGTGGAGGTGAATAAGAGCTGTAGCTTGAAATAACGGAAGGTTCCAGATAACCAGTAATTTGTTCAAGATCTGATAGCCGAAGCCCCTGGCGCACAAGATAAGCGATATAGCTATGTCGAATCGCTTCAGCAGTGATTTCGCCGGGATTGGGCAGGCCTGAGTCAACAGTCGCACAGAGCAGAACTGCGGCAAGGTCGTCAGATGACGCTGGTTTATCTGCATCCCAAACAGGGTGACCTCCTGATTGGGCAAATAAAGATTTAAGTGCGCGGTTGATGGTAAGGGTTCTTGACGCTGACCCAGAGACGGTAATGGTTGCCGCTTCCAGATCAATCTGATCAGCTTTTAAAGAGGCTGCTTCATCAAGGGTCAATCCGCTGAGTAATAAACTGATCACTTGTTTACCTTTCAGGTTCGAAGCATTAAATAAAGTCCTTAGTTGAAGAACGGAAAGCTCCCTGTACAAAGGACTCGCTAAGGCATGCTTTTGTCTTTGTTCTATTGGCCGGGCAGCGGTTTGTTGATAATTAAGCATGTCTGCAACGTTAGGGTTATACATATGAATACCGGACAGGGTGATAGGCGATGGTTGCTCTTGTTTTCGAGTTAAATAGTCGAAAATCCATACTGTAAAAAGGCCTAACAATAAAGAGCTGACCAGCGCGATAAGCGCATCACGACTATAACTTGGCCTAACTGGATCCATAGACAGGTATGCCCGGCTTATAACCGTAACCTGAGGGTATTTTTCTTTGTGACTGGTTTCGATTTGTACTAATCGTTCTTGTGTTTCACGGTAGAGCTTTTCCAACCCTTCCAAATCAGTTTTTAAAGCGTCGTGTTCAGCAAACTTTGTGCTAAATGCTGTAGCCTCTTTTTTACTTTCATCAAGTTGGGCGCGAACATCTTTTACGGTTTGTTGAGCTACAGCATAATTTCTTTCTGCTTCAGTCAGGACGATTTTTTTACCCGATTCAAGCTTGTTTTTAATTTCCGCTTCAAGTTTTTTAATTTGTTCCGGAATAGGGTTATATCTGAGCTGTTTGGCCATGTAGTCCCTGGTAAATTTTTTATCAAAGTCGGTCAGTTGCTCGCGTAAGTCTTGCAAACGTTTTTCAAGATCTTGCAAACTGCCCCGCTCTTGATCAGGAACAACTGCCTGGTCACGGGCAATAGCCAATTTAATGGCATCAAGATTCGCTTTCGCTTTAACTTCATCCTCACTGGCTTTGTTAAGGGAGGCATTTAAGCCATTAAGTCGGGCTAAAGGCTCATTTTCATCGCGTCCGGTTGAAGAAATATCGTTGATTTTCCTAAAATCTTCAAGTTCAGCTCGCTTGGCATTAATTTTTTCAGCCAGACCGTTCATTTCGTCTTCAATAATACGCGTCGTATCATCCGTTAATTTTTTGATGTCTTCAGCCCTGGCATCCTGGTAAACATCAATCCAGGTGTTAACGAGCAGCGGCAAAAATTCCGGGTCCGTGCCTTCTGCGCTTATTTCAACAAGATTAGTCTCCGCCACCGGTTGGACATTCAGTAAATACTGAATGTCCGTTGGTGTTAGCTTAAGCACGGCATCGGAAGTGGTTGATGCTTTAATTCGCGACAAGGTTTCGGCAACAAGTTCGTGCCCCAATAAAATTTGTTTTTGAATGGCGACATGTTGAATGTCTGCTGCGTTACTTTCACGGTCTATAGCCGTCATTGCCGAGGTTAACAAGGTTGCGCTGCTACGGTAAATAGCGGGTCTGCTGTAATTGTAAGTCAGGCTGATGATGGCGCTAACCAGAAAGACAATGACAAAAATGATGAGCCTGTGTGATCGAAACCAGGGCCTCTGAATGAAGTCAGGCGGCAAATTAAAACTGTTGTTGGGAAAAATTTCGATTTGCGGTGAGTAATTTTTCATAGCTTGATTTGACTTTTACATGCGAAAAAAGAATATGTCATGAAAAACAGAAAAGGTCTAGCTCTATAGTGGCTCAAACAGCGCTGTAAGATCTTCGGCTGTGAGTTTTAATGATTCTTCTTTAGCACCGTCTTTATAAATGCTTTCTGCCAATGCGCGTTTTCTGTCCTGCATGGCAATAATTTTTTCTTCCACGGTATTTTCAGTGATGAGCTTGTAGACAAAAACCGGTTTATTCTGTCCTATACGATGTGCGCGGTCTGCGGCTTGACTTTCTGTTGCGGGATTCCACCAGGGGTCGTAAATAATTACGGTATCGGCTTCGGTCAGATTTAAACCGACTCCGCCTGCTTTCAAGCTGATGAGAAAAACATCCACCGCACCGCTTTTAAACAGCTCGATTGCTTCGTCGCGTTTGCGGGTTTGACCGGTCAGTTTGCTGTAAGCTATTTTCCGGGCGTTTAATTCATCTTCAATCAATGCAATCATGCGGGTGAACTGTGAGAAAATCAGAATTCGCCGTCCTTCCTCTAATTGTTCCGGCAATATTTCCATCAACAGATCGAGTTTGGCTGATTCTTTTACTTTTTGCGCTTCCTTTAAGGGCAGTGTGCGCGGATCGCAGCAGGTCTGGCGCAACTTTAGCAAGGCATCCAAAATAGTGATATGGCTGCGTGACAGGCCTTTTTCAGCAATTGCTTCGCGGACTTTTTTCTCCATGGTCAGACGAATACTTTCGTACAAAGCCGCCTGTTTTGCATGAAGGGGTACGGAACGGATAATTTCGGTTTTAAGCGGCAATTCATTAGCGACCTCCTGTTTGGTTCGGCGCATCATAAAGGGCGCAAGACGACGTGACAATCGCGATTTTTGCTCGCTATCACCGTATACTTCAATGGGCGTGCGGTAACGTTTCCTGAAAGCCGCGTTATCACCCAAAAAGCCGGGCATCAAAAAATCAAATTGCGCCCAGAGCTCGCCTAAATGATTTTCCATCGGCGTACCGGTCAGACACAGGCGGTGAGTGGTTTTAATTTGACGCACCAATTGGGCTGCTATGGAAGTAGGGTTTTTAATGGTTTGAGCTTCGTCCAGAATCAAATAATGATAGTCATGCTTAAGCAGTATTTCCTCATCCCTGGGCAAAAGTGGATAAGTGGTCAGGATCAGGTCATAGTCATTGATTTTATCGAACAACTGTTTGCGTTCAGCGCCCTGTAATGTCAACACCCTTAAATCCGGGGTAAAGCGTTCCGTTTCACGCCGCCAGTTACTCATCAAGCTGGTGGGTGCAATGATCAGGCAGGGCAACGTCATTCGACCGCTTTGTTTTTCCAGTAACAGATGGGCGAGTGTTTGAATGGTTTTGCCCAAACCCATGTCATCGGCAAGAATACCGGCAAATTGATATTCGCGTAAGAATTGCAGCCAGTTAAGCCCCTGCTGTTGGTAAGGTCGCAGTTCTGCCTGCAAGTTAACAGGCAAGGCGACATCTTGAATACCGGTGAAGTTTTTTAATTTTTGCCCCAGTTCTCTCAGTTCTTTTCCGCCTGTTAAGGAAAACAGGCCATAACTTTGCTCCTCCATATCAGCAAGACTGGCCGCATTAAAACGCGATAATTTAACTGTGCCGTCCTTTTCCACTACGCTGGTGTTGAATAGCTCAAACAATATAGCCAGTATCGGTTTTATTTTGTCACTGGAGACACTCAGGTAATTGTGATTTCCTAGCGGAATATCGAGCATATCGGGAAGATTTTCCGGATCGTAGTTTTCCAGCACAGGCATAATCAAGGGCAATAAGGGATAGGATTGGCTGTCGATCTCTACATTGAAGTGCATTTCAAACCAGTCATTCTGACTTTCGCTGATCTCGGCATCCCAGCTTTGTGCGCTTTGAAAGTTAAGCTTGAAGCTATCGGCAATTTCGATAACCCAGCCTTTCCGCTCAAGTTCCGGAAGCGTATTTTGGATAAAGTCCCGCCAGCGTGAGGCGCTATCAATGATGGTTTTTCCTTCGCTGAAAAAAACCCGTTCTTGCTGGCCGGTTTTTTCGCCAGGGGCGACGGTGAAGCCCAGATCGGCAATATAATTTAAGGCCTGACGTTCAATTTCCAAAGCCCGTTTAATGCGCACAAATCCTTGATCGGTTTTTACAATGCTGTAGCCTTCAGAGTCAGCCGCAGAGAGCGTCCAGCCCCCGTAATTGAAATTCACAGCCATAAAATGAATGGTGTGCTGCGCATTCACTTGCTGACCGTACAACTATTAATCCGGGGTAGGCGTCAGCTCATCCAAATCAGTTAATTCAATTTTTTTCGGCGCAGGCAGGTGTAGTCCTGGGTGTTCAGCCGTCAATTTAAAACTGAATTCATCGGCATATTCAGCCGGAATAAGCGGAATAGACAAGATTTTAGTTAATTGATCGGCTGTAGGAATGGGTGTGTTGAACGCGCCTAGAGTGCCCTGAATAGTATCCAGATAGTGAGGTGGATCAGTCAACAGCAGCATGGCCGCTGGTTCGATGTCAACCGATAACTGGTAATTTCCTCCATCCTGTTGGCGCCAATCAAAGCGTAAATCCCGGTTAAGTCCCTCTTTTAAAGGCGGGTTCTCAACGTTTTCCCAGAATAATCGACCTGTTTGCAATAATTTTGATAAGGCGATATAACCTATGGCGCCGGCAAGCAATGGCTCGCCTTTATAGGTGTTAAGCGCCGTCAATAATTTCGTAATTTCCTCGTCCAGCGGTTGAATATAGCTTAGGTTTGAATAACTGTAACGAAGATTAGGTAAAGTTGTTTTTCGAGCTTTGCCCAAGCGACCCGATTTATTTGCTTTAGTGATCAGAAAATCTACAGTGAATTCATATTTTGTATTACCCGGTTTAAGGATATAAGCGAGAAATTCCTGGTAGATATTAAGTTGCTGAGGCGCGGGTTTATTAAAACTATCCAGCCATGCTAAACAGCTGGCGTTTGTACCTGGTGACGATGTAAGAGTTTGATTGGCGCTTTGATACGCCAGGCAGGCAGCGGCAACATGTTTACAGTTATAGCCACCTGAGCAGGAGCAATCACCTTTAATTTGTGCAGCACTATAATCGGGACGCCAGATTATGCGAATAGCTTGCTGGTATGGATTGGTTTTACTGCCTTTAACTGATGAATTAAGATGAACAAAAAGAGCTCCTTCTTTTTTAACAGTCAGATTAACAACCTGACCTTTTTCAAAATAGCCTCTTCCTTGTTCATAGGAACTATCACCGCATTCGTAACGTATATCAGAACGGAGAAGTTTTTTCGTTTTATTCATCAGGGCAACAAGTGGAGTGGCAGAACAGGGTGGTTATTGTATAACAACTGTGGATAATTGGGCCTTGCTTGACAACTTAACGAACATGAAAATCGGTCAAATTACCTTCAGACAGCACTGTCATAAATGGACGGCACCCCAGCGCAAAAAACATTTATTGCATTACGTCCTGCGCATTGCTCATAAATAAAATAATATACCATTAATTATCAGTTAGTTGAGATATAAATATCCAGAATTTTGTCTATAACAAATTGACCTTTCCATAAAATATTTAATGCTATTCCAGCCTTTTTTTATTTATAGTTTTGACACGGCACGCTATCTCATGATAAAAATTACACCGTTGTTCAAAGATAATTCGACAACCAATTCAAAAAAAGTTTATTTTTGAGTTGCTCCCTTGAGGAGAGGGGATAATAAATATTAATAACTATAGAGGATTTTAAAATGGCTGAAGTAGAAGAAAAAGACAACACATGGGTAATCGTTGGCGTTTGTATCGCTGCAATTGTTCTTTTGGTTGTCCTGTTGAAGAAAGACGAAACAAAACACTTGGAAAGCGGCACTGTTCAAGCACTTCAACAAGAAACATTCTCTAAAATTGAGAAAAGACATACCTCAAATAACAGCACTGCTGAACAAATTTCAGGTAAATAAAGTACTACCCCCCCGTTCATACATTCCGGCGGGGGGGTGTTTTTTCATCCCCACTCATTGCTTATTTTCCAGGCCTGATCAATAGTCAGGTTTAATCTGTTACATTTACGTTATTGACGCCAGATGCAAGCAGATTTTTCTGGGTGATTGCAGCCACTCAACTGGTTGATAGCGACCAGTCCTCCGGGTTTTCAAAACTCTTCAATTTCTTACCAAATAGCTGCCTTTTTTCTAGTTATAGTCAGAGTTAAAAACTACGCTGATTATCAATCCAAATTGTAAGTGCAAATAAAAACGTCAAACCAATTAAGACCAAGATATTGCGCAAATGCTATAAGAAATCAAAACCACTCAGGATGAAATGCTGTAATTTTAACTTGGGTAACTCGCAAAAAATAACCGCTATTTCACAGCAGCTACAGATTATAAATTTAAAATCTTTGAATTCTGTGGCGGTTTATTTTTGCAAGTTACCTAAGCCCAAACACAATCGGGCAAAATGGCTAAAAGCAATAGCAAAGACGACTAGGAAACTGACATTTACCGTAGTGAACTGGAAATTATTTATCTGATAACATAGACTTAAAATGCACATACAACAAGCTCTGCATAAGCTGCTTAAGAAGCAAAATCTTACCTCAGATGAGATGCATAAAGTCATGCGTCTTATCATGTCTGGCAACGCCACCGACGCACAAATCAGCGGGTTTTTAATAGCCTTGCGCTGTAAAGGCGAAACCATAGACGAAATCGCGGCCGCCGTTGAAGTGATGCGAGAATTTGCCAGCAAAGTAGCCATAACAGGCGAGCATGTCATAGACACTTGCGGTACGGGCGGTGATGGTGCAAATACATTTAATATTTCCACTACCTGTGCTTTTGTGGTTGCTGCTGCGGGTGGGCAGGTTGCCAAACATGGTAATCGTTCGGTATCCAGTAGCTGCGGCAGTGCTGATGTGCTGGAAGCCGCCGGCGTCAATCTGGATTTAACCGTAGAACAAGTCGTTCAATGCGTTAATGAAATCGGAGTCGGGTTTTTATTTGCTCCCAAGCACCACGGCGCTATGAAACACACCATTAATGTGCGTAAAGAACTGGGCGTTAGAACCCTGTTTAATTTATTGGGTCCCTTATCCAACCCTGCCGGCGCGCCCAACCAATTGATCGGCGTATTCGCAAAAGAGTGGGTCGAACCCCTGGCGCACGTATTAAAAAAACTCGGCAGCCAGCATGTATTAGTGGTAAATGCTGATGATGGCCTGGATGAAATCAGCATTGCCTCAGCTTCGACAATTGCGGAATTTAAAGATGGCGAAGTCTTTACTTATTCCATTACACCAGAGCAGTTTGGCTTTAAACGAGCCAGCCTGAATGAATTAGCGGTTGATAGTGCAGCATCCAGTTTAGTGATGGTAAAATCAGTACTGGATAATCAAGCCGGAGCGGCAAGAGATATTGTGCTGTTAAATGCAGGAGCTGCGATTTATGCAGCAAATATTACCGACTCCTTGGCCTCCGGTATCGAAAAAGCCGGGCGGGTTATCGCCAGTGGCGCGGCAAGAGCCAAATTCGACGCGTTGATCGCTTATTCAAAAATTTCATAATGGACTCTTAACCATGACCAATACCCCCGATATTCTAAAATCTATCCTGGCAAAAAAAGCCGAAGAAGTAGTTAAGCGTAAATCAGGTATGTCTATAGCCAATCTGGAAGATATTGCCACTAATGTAGAGCGCCCACGCGGCTTTTATAGTGCCATGCAAAACAAGGTATTGGCCAAAAAACCGGCAATTATTGCTGAAATTAAGAAAGCATCACCCAGCAAAGGGGTGATTAGAGAAAATTTTCAACCCATACTTATCGGCCAGGATTACGCTATGAATGGGGCTACCTGCTTATCGGTATTAACCGATAAGGAGTTTTTCCAGGGTTCTGAAGCCTACCTGCAAATGGTCAGAGAACGCTGTCCATTACCGGTATTAAGAAAAGACTTCATGATAGACATTTATCAAATCTATGAAGCCCGCGCTCTGGGGGCAGATTGTATTTTGCTGATTGTCGCGGCACTGGAAGATAGTCTTATGCGAGAACTATCAGATGCAGCCACTAAATTGGGCATGGATGTGTTGGTGGAAGTTCATGATGCCGAAGAACTGCAAAGAGCACTTAACCTGGATACCAAACTGATCGGTATTAACAACCGCAATTTGCGCACTTTCGAAACATCACTGCAAACGACTTTGGATTTAAAAAAACAAATCCCTGAGGATCGCATTATCATCACCGAAAGCGGCATTCATACACACGACGATGTGCAACTCATGCTCAATAATGACATTTACGCCTTTTTAGTCGGTGAAGTATTTATGAGAGCCGAAAGTCCCGGGCAAAAAATGCGCGAGTTGTTTGCTTTGTAAAATAAACCACAGATTCACAGATTATAAATAAATTTAGTGACTACTCAGTTTAATCTGTGAATCTGTGGCGATTTATTTTTTGCGAGTTACTTTATTAGAAATATCTTCTCTCATCATCCGTTTCTGATAAAAGAATGTCCCTATTATCATAAGCATCAGCATTTTCTGCGTTCAGTTTGATCATTAAACGAACCTCGTTTCTCGAATCTGCTGAATTCAAGGCATCTTCGTAACCTATTTTTCCGGCCATATACAAATCATAGAGAGCCTGATCAAAAGTCTGCATCCCTTGTTCACGTGAATCTTTCATTAATTCTTTCAGCTTATGGATCTCACCTTTACGGATATAATCCTTCGCCAATGGCGTATTAATCAATATTTCGACTGCGGGATAACGACCTTTGCCATCAGCTCGCTTAATCAATTGTTGAGCTACGATTCCTTTCAAGTTCAACGACAAATCCATTAATAACTGATTATGCATTTCGTCAGGAAAGAAATGCATAATCCGATCCAAGGCCTGGTTGGCGTTATTTGCATGCAATGTAGACAGGCATAAATGCCCGGTTTCAGCAAAAGTAATCGCATTCTGCATGGTTTCCCGAGTCCTGATTTCACCGATCAAAATTACATCAGGCGCCTGACGCAGAGTGTTTTTTAAAGCCACTTCATAAGAATCCGTATCAATCCCCACTTCACGCTGAGTGATAATACAACCCAGATGCGGATGATGGAACTCTATCGGGTCCTCAATAGTAATAATATGGCCGCTACTATTTTCATTACGATATTTGATTAAGGCTGCTAATGAAGTTGATTTACCTGCGCCTGTAGCTCCCACAAAGAGAATAAGCCCACGCTTTTCCATAATCATTGCTTTTAAAATAGGCGGTAAATGCAAGAAGTCAGCATCAGGTATTTCATTTTCAATCCGTCGCATTACCATGCCGGCAGAATCACGTTGTGTAAAAGCGCTGATTCTGAATCGCCCTACCTCCGGCACACTGATAGCAAACTGGCATTCCTTGGTTTTTTCAAACTCATCTTTCTGCCGCTGATTCATAATACTCTGCACAACTTCTAAAGCCTGTTCTGCTGTCAACGGCGTCTTGGAAAGCTCAATGAGCGAGTTATCAACTTTTATAGTGGGTGCCCTGCCTGCTGTTATAAATAAATCAGAGGCTTTTCTCTGATTTATCAGTGCAAATAGCGCGTTAAAATTCATCATTCTCTCCTTAACGGAATCCATCTTTATTAACGGCTTTAACCATGGCTGTTTTTGAAGTAATCAAGCCTCTATCAACCAGTTCTTTCAGGTTCTGATCCAGTGTCTGCATACCATCCCTGCGTCCGGTTTGAATCGCGGAATACATCTGTGCAACTTTAGCTTCTCGAATCAGGTTTCTGATAGCCGATGTACCCACCATGATTTCATGTGCGGCAATCCGTCCACCGCCAATTTTCTTCATCAGTGTTTGCGAAATAACGGCCTGTAATGATTCGGACAACATAGACCGGATCATGTCTTTTTCTGCCGCCGGAAATACATCGATAATACGGTCTATGGTTTTAGCTGCGGAGGTTGTATGCAGTGTACCAAAGACAAGATGGCCCGTTTCCGCCGCGGTCAAAGCCAAGCGGATAGTCTCCAGGTCGCGCATCTCACCCACCAGAATAATATCGGGATCTTCACGTAACGCTGAGCGTAACGCTTCATTAAAACCATGTGTATCACGATGGACTTCGCGCTGATTAATCAAACACTTCTGACTTTCATGAACAAATTCAATAGGATCTTCAACGGTGAGTATATGTGCATAATCATTATAATTAATATGATTAATCATCGCCGCCAGTGTGGTTGATTTACCCGAACCTGTAGGACCTGTCACTAAAATCAGGCCACGGGGTTTTCTGGTTATTTCCTCAAAAAACTTGGGAGCATTCAGGTCTTCAAGAGATAATACCTTTGAGGGTATCGTTCTAAAAACACCAGCTGCACCACGCTCCTGATTAAACGCATTAACACGAAACCGGGCGACTCCAGGCAATTCAAACGAAAAATCGGTTTCCAAAAATTCCTCATAATCACGACGCTGTTTGTCATTCATGATGTCATAAATCAAGGCATGTACAGCCTTGTGATCCAGTACAGGAACATTAATTCGCCGTATATCGCCATCTACCCGGATCATCGGGGGTAGACCTGCCGATAAATGTAAATCCGACGCGTTATTTTTAACTGAAAAGGCTAATAATTCGGCAATATCCATAAGATTCTCTGGTAAAGTAGTAAATAAATAAAGTAATAACTAATTGTTTATACCATAGTCCAATTCTTTGCCTTTTTGAAGCTGCACTGTTTAATAACAGCTAATAACGCCTTAATTATTTCCTGACAAACATGATACCTAGCAGACTTAAACACTTACTTGTTCAAATCAGGCAGGCTGAAATTGCCTATAACCGCAAACCAGAATCCGTTTTATTGTTAGCCGTGAGCAAAACCAAATCCGCTAAAGAGATTGCCTCTGCCTATCAAGCGGGACAACGCCATTTTGGTGAAAGTTATTGTCAGGAAGCGCTTAAAAAACAACAGGAATTGGGGGCTTTTGATATTACCTGGCATTTCATCGGACCTGTTCAATCCAATAAAACCAAAGTACTTGCCACGAATTTCGCCTGGGTACACAGTGTAGATAGTTTGAAGATCGCCAAGCGCCTTAGCGAACAACGCCCCAGTGCATTACCACCGTTAAATATTTGCTTGCAAGTCAACATCAGTGGTGAACAGAGCAAGTCCGGCATTACCTTAAATGAATTGCCACAACTGTGTGAATTAGTGGCTGAATTGCCCAACATAAGACTGCGTGGCGTGATGGCGATTCCTATGCCTGAAGTTGATTTTGAACTGCAACGTCTGCCTTACAAAACACTTTATCAGGCTGTTGCAAAACTTGATATTCCCGAGTTAGATACCTACTCATTTGGCATGAGTGGGGATTTAAACGCCGCAATTGCAGAAGGCGCTACAATTGTCCGAATTGGCACGGCATTGTTTGGCACACGGAAATAAGCAGAGTCCTGATTACTAGCACCAGGAGCTTTTTCTGGCTATAAAGTAATGGGCATCAAGTACGGAAATGATTTCTTCGCATTCGATGATATTTTTACAGTCTGCTAAAATATAATCGGCTAAAGCCCTGATGGCGTGCCAATTAGATCCGTCGTTTATAAAATTGAATGCCGCTAAAAATAACTCTGACAGTTTCTTTTCCCGCTGAGCCCTGTCGACAATTAGACAGTCAAGATATTCGTTGATAGTCTCTAAATCAGAGGAGCCGCCATAATAATGTAAGGAATTCAGATTTACCAGGCGTGGATTAATCGGCTCGTCGTCACGCATAGCAACATAATTTGCTTCCGCTAGAGGTCCCACCAGTAAATTGATTATGTCCGCCTCATAAGCTAGTTGATAAGCCTGTTTCTGTGTAGAAGAGAAACCACTAATTGCTTCATCAAATGAGGATGGCAAAGTATGAATCAATCGGCCACCTTCAATTTTAGTAAAACAATGATTACAACTGTCATAAGATGTGCATAAACATCCGGTCGATTGAAAGTTACTATTCAGTTCTTTAATAAAAATCTGAAAAAAAACCGGTGGCAACTGCTTTTGTTTGTTGCCGAGATAAATCGCTGCTGCATGTCCAGCTTCATGGATAGCAGTTTTCCTGCTGAGTTCGGCATTATTTACCGGGTAAAAATCGTTTGATGTATGCCTGCGTTTCATAATAACCCCGGTTAAAAAAATGCGGGCCGACTGTGTAGCCCGCACTATCGAGAGGAAGGATGGTTAACTGATGTTGTTTAGAGCACAACGACAAGTTGAGTAAAAGTCTAACGACATAATTAAGTGTTGAAAATGTGGCATATTGACGCGCGGCAAAATGCCGCTAGTTTTGGCATTATAATTGCTTAGTATCATTAATTTGTCCGGCATTTATTACTCCAAAATCAGGCTAAAAACTGGCTACCCTTATTACATATCGGTTTTAATGTGTTATATCACCTATCCGAATGCGTCATATCACTTACTTATCCTTAACAAATATAGTTGAATAATTAATATTTCCCATAAAATGATAAAAATTTTTCTAAAAAAATAATATGACCCAAAGGATTCTATGTGATTCATAGTGGGTAAATCAAAAGTCAAGTTCACTCACCATGAAACGAGTCGTTATTTTGGGGGTGTGGACTTGAATGTCTATCTGGTGATTACGTTTATTTACAGGGAGGCCACTTATGATATTTGTTGTCTATAGAAAAATTTAACCAATTGACTATAAACGATATTTTCTATAAAAAACCACATTTAATAAAAGATTGATTGGCAGGAAATCTACGAGAGGTTTTTGCGTTAGCGTTTTCTTCATACGGCTAACAATTAAAATATATATTTCTTGACAATTTTTTTACCCACTATGAATCACATAGTGCCAAACAAAAGATTAGCCGCTTACAGAAATCGATAAAGAACTAATAAATACCCCTTGACAAAACAAGACAACCGGTCATATTATTTTTTAATGTCCAGAACATCACAAAATCAAGCCAATAGAGAAAACCTGTTAAGTGAAGGTGTGGTCTTGCTGTTGCGGCAGGGTTAACATGGCACGGGACTAAAAGAAATCCTGGATGCCGTGCAAATCCCAAAAGGCTCTTTCTACAATTATTTTGGCAGCCAAGAAAATTTTGCTGCGGAAGTCATTCATGTTGGCGTCCTTCTAAAGGCCGCAAACCCGATACGGTCAGCTACCGCATTGAAGCAATGCGTAGCCTCGGTTCTCGAAACACGGTACCCCAAGATTCAACAGAAAAGCTGTTTTATTCTCGCCAGCAATCAACGGGTGGAAGCGCAACTCAGCCACGAAGAGATGCTTGATCACTATACGCCTGGCCAACAAAAAGTCGAACGTGGCTTTCGTTTTTTGAAGGATCCCTGGTTCATGGCGAATGCCCTGTTTCTCAAGTCGCCGAAGCGCATTATGGCACTGATGATGATCATGACCCTCTGTCTGTTAATCTACGGAGCTCTGGAATACCGCATCCGGCAAACGCTCCAAGAGCAACAACAAACCTTTCCCACCTAACTTGGAACCCCTACCGTAAAGCCAACTGCACGCTGGGTGTTTCAATTTTTCGCGGGTATCCATGTGTTGTTAATCGACGGTTGTCAAAAAGTTATACTGAATTGCAACGAATACCACTATCAACTGCTAAATTTACTTGGCGAGCGTTATATTCGCTTATATGCTAATTCCGGTTAACGGGGGTGCGGAATGTCGGTTATAAAAACCGCCAGGACCTTCTTCTCGATACAGCTTGACTTAGCGTTTAACACTGATCTTGGTTACCCCAAAAGCACGGGCAATCTCGGCTTGCTGCGTATGCCCATTGACACAGAATTGGTCCGTAATCATTTGGAATGATCGAGTATCTTCTTCCGCGTGACTAAAAACGGGTAAGCTGCCATTGAAATAGGTAATGTTCCCGTCTTCTTTGATGAAAGCGAGTAAGGCGGTGATATGAGTAACGCCAGTAGGAAACATCGGCAATTGTAACTGAGGCATTTTGAAATTCCGACTGAACGTGCTGAGACTTGATAGGGTAACATCGCCAAGTAGGGATCATTTTAAAATCTGATGCATTAACCTAAAAAAATCAATCGAACACAAGGTTATAATCTGGACCGTCCGAATTACTTGAGCTAAGCCATGATATTACCCCCTAAAGTTATTCACCCAAAGGGTGACACAGAATTAAGCCTTAAAAAACGTGAAATCAGCCTCCTGGTTGCCGATACATTTGACGGGAAAATTCATATTGAATGGGATCCACAAGCACAAGTCACTCCCTTGGGACAACTGCCGTTTTTTATCCAGTTTTTAAAAATGGGGCATTTATTCGAACCCCTGGGTTGATGAATGTCCTTTGAGCTATGCCAGTAATAACGCACCCAAAAAAGTCAATGTCCTGGGATCGTTGTTGTTGTCTATTCTCGCGGGTCATAACCGCTATGCGCATATCACCAGCTTAATGGGGGATACTGTCAACACCAAATTATTAGGCATGACTAAAGTGGTCAGTGATGACAGTGCTCGCAGAGCGTTGTGGAAGATTGATGAGGCAGAAGGTATCCATTGGCTGCAAAACCAAACTTGATTAGAAAGATTCTTCAGCTAAACCAGATTTTGTCAATTATAAGGCGCATACTGACCCAAACAAACCCACTAAAGAGAAACCGTCATGGCCATGAACCGTATCCAATTCCAACAAGGCTTATCCTTGCCTGCTTTCCATGCGCAGTTTGGCACTGAAGAGCAATGCGCGGACGCACTGGAAGCGTCCCGTTGGCCGCAAGGCTTCCGCTGCCCAGAGTGCGGGAACGCGGATTACTACTTGCTCAAGGGCCGGAAACATAAGACCTTCCAATGCAAGTGCTGCCGGTTGCAGACATCCCTGATCGCAGGCACCTTGTTCCAAAGCACACACTTGGCGCTGAGCATTTGGTTCTTGGCAATTTATCTGGTCAGCCAAGCCAAGACCGGCTTGTCGGCACTCGATCTTAAACGGCAGTTGGGCGTGAGCTACCCCACGGCTTGGCTAATACAGCAGAAGTTGATGCAGACGATGGTCGAACGGGATGCTCTGTACACGCTGTGTGGTGATGTCCAGGTGGATGACGCTTACCTCGGTGGTGAATTGGCTGGCGGCAAGGCCGGCCGCGGTTCCGAGAACAAAGTGCCATTTGTGGCGGCCATTTCGCTCAGTGCCGAAGGCCGACCCCTTTATATTAAAATGGCGCCGGTTTCGGGTTTTACGCGCAAAGCGATTGTCGACTGGGCTAATGCAGACCTCTCGCCAGGTTGTGTAGTCACTTCCGATGGCTTGGGCTGTTTTTCTGGGGTAACCGATGCAGGCTGCGGACATCAGGTCATCATCGCAGGTGGACGCAAGCCCAAGGATTTGCCAGAATTCAACTGGATCAACACGGTTTTGGGTAACCTCAAAACCAGCCTGGGTGGTGCTTACCATGCGTTCGATTTCGCCAAATACGGAACTCGCTACCTCGGTGCTTTTGTTTATCGGTTTAACAGGCGCTTCCATCTTGAGACCCTTCCGTTGCGTCTACTCGTCGCTGCGGCCACCATCGGGCCTCGTCCGGCATGTTGGCTTCGCCAAGCTGAAGAATCTTGCTAATCAGGAAATATTTTCGGCAGAGTTAAACTCAGCTGATTTTTTTAGGATTAAGCAAGCAGCGGTGATTTTTTTCAGCTTTATGACGGTATCACTCTAATTTTTTAGATGTTTTATTGGGCTCAATAAAAGTTTGCTTTGGATAGAGATCAGGTTGTCTGAAATTGCAATGAATACCACGATCAACTGCTTAAACTACTCGACGAGCGTTATGTTCGCTTAAATACTAATTCCGGGTAACAGAGGTGCGGAATGTCGGGGCTAATGTTTTGTGTAAAAGAAAATAATGCCAAAAAAATGTAATATTGCCCGATTTGTATGATTTTTTTGTGTATATGTTGCATCAAAACAAGCATTAGCTTTAAGACCGACAACCTCCTAGCAACCAAAGTGATTTTCATAATCTTCCATGGAACGTCTAATGACTTCATGTGCTTCATCCCGCCCATAAACATTGGTTATCTCGCAGATGCTGGTTTCACTCGGAAGATGCTTATAAGTCAGAAAATAGTGTTTGAGCCGATTGATATAAGACTCCGGGCAATCTGAAACATCATTCCACTGCCGGTAAAATTCGTCACCTTTCATTACGGCAATGATCTTATCGTCTGCTTCACCGCCATCCAGCAAACGAAAACCGCCAATCGGAATCGCCTGTAACAGAATATCGCCATGCGTAACACTGCGTTCGCTCAAAACACAAATATCCAGTGGATCGCCATCACCCTTGATAACTTCTTTTCCAGATTTTCGTGCAGCATATTCAGCCACTTTTTCAGCGCAATAGGTTTGCGGAATAAAACCATAAAGCGTGGGAATCATATTGGAAAATTTTTGCGGCCGGTCAATTTTAAGATACCCGCTTTCTTTATCGATCTCATACTTAACTGTATCGGACGGGACGATTTCGATAAATGCGGTAACAATATCTGGTGCATTATCACCCGGTTTAATGCCATGCCAGGGATGTGCCTTGTGTTGTGTATTCATTTTTTGATAACTCTTTGCCTAAAAGAAAAGTGTTTTATTAAACAGAAATCGGCGCCTTGATATGTTCATGGGCCTGATAATCAGAAATTTCAAAATCCTCATATTTGTAATCAAATATTGATTCAGGTCTGCGATTTATTGTTAAGCTTGGCAATGGATAAGGTTTACGGGTTAATTGCAGTTTAGCCTGTTCCTGATGATTGAGATATAAATGCACATCACCGCCCGTCCAGATAAAATCACCTACTTCCAAATCGCTTTGCTGAGCCACCATGTGCGTCAATAATGCATAACTGGCTATATTGAATGGCAATCCTAAAAACGTGTCACAGCTGCGTTGATAGAGCTGACAAGATAGCTTGCCATCGGCAACATAGAACTGAAAAAATGCGTGACAGGGCGCCAAGGCCATTTTGCCTTGCGCTACATTCTGTTGCGGACTCATGCTTTCATCGGGTAAATCGGCAACATTCCAGGCAGATACAATAATGCGTCGACTATTGGGTGTTTTTTTTAGCTGTTCGATGACCTGCTGAATCTGATCAATGTGCCGGCCATCCGGTGTTGGCCATGAGCGCCATTGATGTCCATACACAGGACCTAACTCACCTTGTTCATCAGCCCATTCATTCCAGATATTGACCTGATGTTCATGTAAATAAGCCAGGTTAGTCTCGCCTTTTAAAAACCACAATAATTCATGAATGATGGATTTTAAATGGATCTTCTTGGTTGTCACCAGAGGAAATCCTTCGCTTAAGTCAAGGCGCATCTGATAACCAAAAATTGATAACGTACCGCTGCCGGTTCTATCGCCTTTTACATTACCTTCCTGAAAAATTTTATCGAGCAGCTGTAAATATTGCTTCATACCGTTTTTTTATTGGCATAATAAAATAGCAGCGCACCAATAATTATCATCGGCGTTGACAGTATCTGTCCCATGGTAACCCAGTCTAATGCCAGAAAGCCCAAATGGGCATCCGGCATTCTAAAAAACTCGACAAAAAACCGGAAGCAGCCATAGAAAAACAGGGCCATACCAGTAGTTGCACCTACAGGTCTTGCTTTACTGGAGTATAACCAAAGAATAATAAACAGTACGATACCTTCTAAAAAAGCTTCATAGAGTTGGGACGGATGCCGGGCAAAAGGACCGCCATTTGGAAACACCATGGCCCAGGGAACATCAGTCGTTCTGCCCCATAATTCAGAATTAATAAAATTACCGATGCGCCCTGCCCCTAATCCTATCGGCGCCAACGGCGCGATAATATCGGTTAATTGCAGCATGGTGCAGTGCTGTTTTTTTGCAAAAAACCACATGGCGATAAAAACTCCTAACATGCCCCCATGAAAGGACATGCCGCCTTGCCATATTTTAAAGAGAATAATAGGGTTACTTAGAAATTCACTAAAATTATAAAACAGGATATAGCCTATTCTGCCCCCGAAAATAACGCCTAAAGCGCCATAAGTAACCAGGTCTTCTATAGCCTCGGGTTTAATAGCTGACCAGGGTTGTTGTGCACGTTTTTGGCCTAAAAACCAGACAGCGGCAAAACCTATGACATACATTAGGCCATACCAGTGAACTTTTACAGGCCCTAAACTTAAAGCAATAGGATCAATTTGTGGATAAGTCAGCATAATTAAACATCCAGATTAGTTACATCCAAGGCATTTTTAACAATAAAATCTCGTCGCGGTTCGACCACATCGCCCATCAATGTGGTAAAAATTTCATCAGCTGCGATAACGTCTTCTATTCTAACCTGCAGCAACCGGCGGTTATTGGAGTCCAATGTGGTTTCCCATAACTGTTCAGGGTTCATTTCACCCAAACCTTTGTAACGCTGAATGTGCTGGCCTTTTTTAATTTCTTTCATCATCCATTCAAAGGCTTGTTTAAAGCTGCTGACGGGGTACTGTCTTTCCCCCATTTGCATATATGAACCTTCATTAAACATACCTGCCGTATCATTCGCATACCGGGCAATTTGCTGGTAATCCTTTCCGTTAAAGAAAGTTGATGGTAATACAAAAGTTTTAGTTATTCCGTGCAGCCGTTTATTAACCACGGCAGTAAAGTCATTGCCCGCCTTGTAGTCGAGTTCAATTGAAAATACCGCTTTACTTTCACAATCATTCAACTGTTGTTCCAGCTTTGTAAACCAGGCGGTGAGTTTTTGCTGATCTTGTTTAATTTCATCATTGATCGCTTCCATATACGAAAATTGCTCCAGAAAAACGTCATCGTAACGTCTGGACAAGCGATTGATGATACTCACTACGCCAGTAAATTCTTTAGCCAGTTTTTCCAGACCTTGCCCTTGAATCGGGGGAGCAGTTTCATCTGTAAAGAGCTGGGCCTTATCCAGAGCAAGCTGAATCAGGTATTCATTTAATTGAGCATCGTCTTTAACATAATGTTCTTGCTTACCCTTTTTAACCTTGTATAACGGTGGCTGGGCAATATAGATATAGCCTTTTTCAACTATCTCAGGCAATTGACGGTAAAAAAACGTTAACAATAACGTCCTGATATGTGATCCATCGACATCCGCATCGGTCATGATGATAATTCGGTGATAGCGCAACTTGGCAAGATTATATTCGTCCTTCCCTATTCCACATCCCAACGCCGTTATTAATGTCCCGACTTCTTCTGAAGAAATCATTTTATCGAAACGAGCTTTCTCGACATTTAAAATCTTGCCTTTTAAAGGCAAAATAGCTTGTGTACGCCTATCCCTGCCCTGTTTTGCAGAGCCGCCTGCCGAATCTCCTTCCACTAAGAACAGTTCGGATAACGCCGGATCTTTTTCCTGACAATCCGCGAGTTTTCCAGGTAAGCCGGCAATATCCAGTGTAGTTTTACGACGTGTCATTTCACGAGCTTTACGCGCTGCTTCTCTGGCACGGGCTGCATCGATAATCTTGCCAACAATGGCTTTTGCTATTTGCGGTTTTTCCAGCAGAAATTCCTGCAACTTTTCATTCATCGTTGATTCGACCAGTGGTTTAACTTCCGAAGAAACCAGCTTATCCTTTGTTTGTGATGAAAACTTGGGATCAGGCACTTTAACTGAAAGCACTGCCGTTAAACCTTCTCTGGCATCATCACCGGTTGTTGACACTTTTTCTTTTTTAGCTAATCCGCTGGATTCTATATATTGATTTATAGTTCGTGTCAGTGCGCCCCTGAATCCGGCTAAATGACTACCGCCATCACGTTGTGGAATATTGTTGGTATAACAGAATACATTTTCCTGATAGGAATCGTTCCACTGCATGGCTACTTCTACAGTGACCCCTTCTTTTTCGGCAATAAAATGAAATACTTCAGGGAAAAGCGGTGTTTTGTTTTTATTGAGATGAACTACAAAAGCACCTATACCGCCTTCAAATTCGAAAACATCCTGCCTGTCCGTACGTTCATCATGCAGGCTGATACGTACACCTGAATTCAAAAAGGATAACTCTCTTAGTCTTTTTGCCAGTATATCGTAATGAAATTCAACATCTCCAAACGTTTCTGAGCTAGGTTTAAAATTAATTAATGTGCCTGAGCCTTCAGCAGGGCCAACTGCTGCCAATGGCGCTACGGGGTTGCCCATACGGTATTGTTGCTTATAAAGCTTGCCATTCTTGCGCACTTCCAGATTTAACTCTTCGGACAAGGCATTTACTACTGATACCCCTACTCCGTGCAACCCGCCGGATACCTTGTAAGCATTATCATCAAACTTACCACCTGCATGAAGAACAGTCATAATGACTTCTGCCGCCGACCTGCCCTCCTCTTTATGAATATCAACGGGAATGCCTCGACCATCATCAGAAACTGATACCGATCCATTACTGTGAATGATTACCTTCACTTCTTTACAGTAACCGGCCAATGCCTCATCAATGGAATTATCTACAACTTCAAAAACCATGTGATGCAAACCTGAACCGTCATCAGTATCTCCAATATACATTCCCGGTCGTTTTCTTACAGCATCCAGACCTTTCAAAACCTGAATATTGGTACTATCGTATTGATCGTTATTACTACTCATGACTCTCCTGCTTTTTTTGTTGTTGTGAATGTTCCACGTGGAACATTACACCTGCTTTATATTGCCATGTTCCACGTGGAACATCTTATAGTTTTTTATGTAACTCAAATCGCCAAAATCAGATAATTCGGTGGCTGTTATAAACACCTGACATTTCATTTCAGACAAATAATGCAATAATTTAGAACGATTAATATCATCAAGTTCAGCAGCAAAATCGTCAATTAAAAAACAACCTATGTTACTGTGTTCATAAGTCAATAACTGCACCTGTGCAAGTTTTAAACTCATTACTATTAACTTTAATTGACCGCGAGAAACAAAATCTTTGGCTAATCTATTACTAACTAATAATTGAAAATCACCACGATGCGGGCCACTATGAGTAAATCCATAACGCAGATCTTTATCCAGATCTTCAGTTAAAACATGCTCGAATCCCATGGTTGTATCCCAGCCTGATGTTAGTTTTATATCAATGTCATCAATATCAAGAAATCTATCGATAATATCAGTGAAGATAGGCTTAAACTTTTGCAAATAAAGTTGTCGAGAGTTATTGACTATTGTACCGTAATAAACCAGTTCTTTATCCCAAACATTGATATGTTCAGGTCGTTTAGCTTTTAATAGTGTATTACGATGTGATAATGCTTTTTTAAAGTTGCGCCACGCAAGTAAAAATTTGTCATCATCATTAAAAACCCCCCAATCTAAAAATTCTCTTCTTAGTTGTGGCCCTGCATCGAGTAACTCATAGCTTTTTGGATGAATAATTTGCAAAGGCAAGGCATAAGCAAGATCAGATCTTTTTTGTGATGATTGCTGATTGATACGACAACAGAAACTTTTACTGTCTAGTTGAATGCCTAAATGGACAGTATTGCCATTGGTTTGTAATGTTTGTGCAGAAACAATCAAATGATTATGCAAAAAATTAATAACAGGCTTTATTGTTGCAGAACGGAATGATTTAGCGCGACCTAAAATAAAAATAGCTTCAAGGACAGCACTTTTGCCACTGGCATTTTCTCCAATAATAAAATTAATGCCTGGGGCAGGGTTAAAAGTTTGCTTTTGGATATTTCTAACGGCATAAATATCCAATTTTAATAATGTCATAAAAGTAAATCTTATATCCTCATGGGCATCACAATAAATTTGTAAATACAATCGTTAGGTTCATCTATAAAACAACTACTAGCGTTACTTGCAATCGTTAATACAGCAAGCTCAGAATCAAGATTTGAAACAGCATCCAGCAAATATTGGGCATTAAAGGCAATAGATAACGGTTCACCTTCATATTCGATAGCAAGCTCTTCTTCAGCTTCATCATGCTCAGGATTATGCGTACTGATTCTTAAACTATCAGACGTAATATCCAGAGTAATACCTTTAAATTTTTCATTGGATAAAATAGCAACACGGGTTAAGGCATCTTTTAATAGCTGTTTTTGAATATGGATTGGATTAAAAAATTCTTGTTGAAAAACTTTGCCAAAATCCGGATATTTAGAATCTACTAATTTTGCAGAAAAAATCAGATTCTTAATAAAAATTCTTATGTTGTTACTGGAAAACTCAATTTTTAATTCAGCATCTGGATCATCAAGTAATCGACTGAGTTCTAAAACTCCTTTTCTGGGAAGAATAATCCTGGATTCATAACCTGTACCCAGATCTAAAGTGTCTTGATAAATAGATAAACGGTGACCATCAGATGCAACCAGCTTAATTTTGCTATTGGAAATAGTAAGCAATAAACCATTCAGGTAATAACGAACATCCTGGTTAGCCATGCAAAATACAGTCTTATCAAGACCTTTTTTAAATTGACCGGCATTAATAAAAAAATGGTTCTCTAATTCAGATTCAGAAAATTCAGGATAATTATCCGCAGGCAAACAACTTAAAGAAAACCGGCTGCGATTTGATAAAATTTTTACTTTATCATCCTGTTGTTCAAATTTAATTTCAGATCCGTTGGGTAAAAGCCTACAAATATCTAAAAATTTCCTAGCTGGTACGGTAATTGAACCGGGTGTTGCAGAAGTAATACTAATTTTAGCAATAATCTGAATTTCAAGATCCGTGCCCGTTAGAATTAATTGATCATTATCAATAACAATTAACACATTCGAAAGAATAGGCATAGTTTGCCTTTTTTCTATGACACTGACTATTTGTTGTAATGGAGCTAATATTTCTTCTCGATTAATAATAAATTTCATATTTTTTATATTATTACTATTAGCTTATTAAAAAGCTGTGGAAAAATTGTTTTTTATGTTTAAAATTAATAGCTTGATTTTGTTGTGATGTTGTTATCAACTTGTACTTAACCTATGTTTAAATAACGAATAATAATAAATTTATATTTTATCCACAGTATTACTCACAGAATCAACAAGTTTATCCACTGAATTATCCACACGTACCATAAGTTAAAAACAGTTGAACTAAACCGCTGACGCGGTGGCAGTTCACCTCAGCATTGCGGTTAATGACTCTGTTGGGTTGACTCAGAAAAACGGTTACCTTGGAAATCAGGGAATGTTCCCTGTTTTTCCGAGGAGATCATCATGACCCCACTACGCCAACAAATGCACGACGCCATGCTCGTGCGTGGTTTGGCCGAACGTACCCGGCAAACCTACATCGAAAACGTTGCCAGATTGGCAGTATTCTACCACCGAAACCCCGCAGACCTGACTCCAGAACAAGTAGAAGCCTGGTTACTGCATCTGGTCCGCGACCGCAAGCTGTCCTATAGCACCCTTAACCAGGCCGCTGCGGCCTGCCGCTTTTTCTATGGCACCGTACTGAAAAGGGAGCACGCGGTATTTCCCGTACCGATGGCTCAAACGCCACAACGACAGCCTGAACTATTAGCACGCGCCGAACTGGCGACCTTGTTCGCCGGCGCCGCTTCTCTCCAGTCCAGAGTCATGCTACAGACCACTTATGCGACAGGTCTGCGCGTATCGGAAGTCTGCGCCTTGCGAATCGCCGACATCGATAGCCATCCGGATCGGATGTGCTTGCGGGTTCGTCAGGGCAAGGGCGGAAAGGATCGCTATACACTGTTGCCGCCTACTTTGCTGGATGCCTTACGCCACTATTGGTGCGCCTACCATCCCAAGGAATGGCTGTTTCCAAGCCGTTACGGTTCCGGTCCGATAACCGTTGCCGGCGCTCAATACCATTATCACCAGGCGCGTAGCGCGGCGATGATTACCAAGTCCGGCGGAATCCATACGCTTAGGCACTGTTTCGGAACTCATTTGCTGGAAGCAGGTGTCGATCTGGTCACACTCCAGAAATTGCTCGGTCATAATCACCTGTCCACCACCAGTCGCTATCTGCATCTCGTCTCCGCACAATGGCGGCCTCCTGCCACCACGAATCCCCTTGATCTGCTCGCAGCCTTGCCCAAGCCCCATTAAGATAGCCACAGGGCACGCGCTATGTCTGCCACTCTGGCGGAGGTGTTCCAAACTTTCGGGGCCGAGTATCTCGATGCCCACGGCTTGACCGCGCCGCAAGCCAAGGTGTTTAGAGCGGTGCTCGACTGCCGGACCGCGGCCCTGGGTGGCCATTGTCTGGAGTGCGATACGTGCGGCCATCGCGACTATGTCTATCACTCCTGTCGCAATCGTCACTGTCCCAACTGCCAGACTCGTGCCAAGGAGGAGTGGTCCCGGCGGCGCATGACCGAACTGCTGCCGGTTCCTTATGCCCATCTGGTTTTCACCCTGCCGCATGATCTCAATCCACTGGCGGCGTTCCACGACCGTTGGGTTTACGACACGCTTATGACTTGCGTGGCGGCAACCCTGTCCGAGTTTGCCCGCAATCCGCGCTGGCTAGGCGCAGAACCGGCATTCACACTGGTCTTACATACCTGGACCCAGGATTTGCGCCGCCATATCCATGTCCACGTGCTCATCGCCTGCGGCGGTCTCGACGCGGAGGGCAACTGGGTTGAGCCGAAACGCAACCTGCGTTTTCTGTTTCCGATTCATGGGTTGTCACGGGTCTTCCGGGCCAAGTTCCTGGATGCCCTGGATGCAGCGCGTCAAACCGGTAAACTAACGCTCGATCCGGCGAACACACCCGAGGCTTGGGCCGAACGGCGACGCCGCTTGCTGCGGTACAACTGGGTGGTCTATGCCAAGACGCCGCTTGGCGGTCCCGCCGAGGTGCTCGACTACCTGTCCCGCTATACTCATCGCACCGCTGTTTCCAACGAGCGCATCGTCGCGATCCGGAATGGCGATGTGCTCCTGCGCGTACGTGCCGACGACACCGGAAGAAAACGGGTGATCCGGATTCCCGGAGCCGTGTTCATCGGCCGTTTCTTGCAGCATGTATTGCCGCCGGGCTTCAAGCGGATTCGCCACTATGGGGTGTTGTCTCCGGCTCACAAACGTGAACGTCTGGCCCAGGCCCGGCAGGCGCTTCAAGTTCCCGCGCCTTCGCCCTTGGCGATCGAAGCTGCGGAAGCCTTCATGCAGCGGGTAGCGCAACAGGATATCTCGCGGTGTCCTTGCTGTAAGC
>CAWBLO010000028.1:0-177392 GCA_963789475.1 uncultured Gammaproteobacteria bacterium
CCGTTACGGTCATCTGTGCGGGCAGAACGGATACGGGGGTTCATGCTCTTGAACAAGTCATCCATTTTGATGTCGAAAGCAAACGTGAACTTCATGCGTGGATGCTGGGCGGTAATAGTAACTTGCCGGATGATGTCAGAATTACCTGGGTAAAGCAGGCGGTGGGTGATTTTCATGCCCGTTACAGCGCTATTGCCCGTTTTTATCGTTATATTATTCTTAATCGCCCCATTAAATCGGCGCTGTTACGTAATCAGGTGACCTGGTGTCATGGTTCTCTGGATGCCGGAAAAATGCACCAGGCTGCGCAACATTTAATCGGACAACATGATTTTTCCTCATTCCGGGCGCAGGGTTGTCAATCCAAAAGCCCTTGCCGGGCGATGTATTTTATTGATGTGTACCGGGAAGCTGATAAAGTCATCATCGATATTTCCGCCAACGCTTTTTTGCATCACATGGTTAGAAATATTGCCGGGGTGTTGATGGATATTGGCGTGGGAAAACAAGCCGTAGACTGGACGCAAGAGTTGCTTGAGGTTAAATGCCGCAAGCTGGGTGGAATTACCGCACCGCCGGATGGCTTGTATCTGGGGGCGGTTTATTACCCCGAACATTACGGAATAGCAAAGCATCCGGTATTCAATAAATTACCCGTGGATGCCAGGCGGCATGATTAAACTGTTTATTTGCAATTACCCAAATATCGAGTAGATTGTCTTTTTTTTAACAACCTAATTATTAATAGCGATGAATAACTTTTTGTCTTTCCAGATTCATGGTGGCGCCGATCAGGGCGGTGGTATTGTGGAAAGTATTTCAAGCCTGCTGGCTTTTTTTGAAACCCTTTCAACACAAGGGCCGGGGGGTATTTTTTCCGCCATTATGCCCGGAATTGCGGGTATGGATAATATTCATCCCTTACTGGTGCATTTCCCCATTGCATTTATATCAGCTTTTTTTGCTCTGGATTTAGTGGGCACTATATCAAAGAATCCGGAATGCCGCAGTGTTGCCACTTGGTTGCTTTATTTTGGCACTGTCGCCGCCCTCTTTACTGTCATTGCAGGCCTTATTGCCGCCAGTTCGGTAGCGCACGGGCAAAATGTACATGACATTATGGAGCGTCATGAACAGATTGGCATATCAATTCTTTCTACGGCAGTATTGTTGTCGATTTGGCGAATAAAAAGCGGCATTCTACCCAGGGGTGGGGCTAACAACTTTTTTCTTTTACTTTCAGCGTTATTGTGCTTACTTATCATGCTGGGCGCTGATTTGGGTGGTTTAATGGTTTATCAGTATGGCGTCGCTGTTAAGGCTGTACAAGTTACTGAAGGAGCTCATGATCACGAACATGGCGATGAGCAGGTACACGAACCTGAGAATAATCCTGCCGATGAGCAGGTACAAGTGCCTGAGCTTAAGCAGGGCGATCAACCGGTAAGCGAACCTGAACACATCCATGCCGATGGGCTGGTTACAAACATGAGCATAAGCATCAATAAAATGGGAAGGTTCACAAAGATGAGCATAAGCACTCGCATCAATAAAATGCTTCAGCAATACTACAGTATCAAATCGCTTAAATTATTCAAGAAGGACAGGCTATGAAATCGAGTGTATTCTCAATATTTATTGTTATTATTGCACTATTAGCAATAAGCAGTTATGCCGAAACAAATCAGCCCGCATCTTCCAAAGCAAAGCCAGAAAATTTGTCTGTTGCCACGTTTGCGGGCGGCTGCTTCTGGTGTACAGAATCGGATTTTGAAAAATTGCCGGGCGTACATGAGGTTATTTCTGGCTTTAGCGGCGGGCATGTTGCCAATCCACGCTATGAGGAGGTTTCAAAAGGGACGACAGGGCATGTAGAAAGCGTTCAGGTTTATTACGATCCTACTATAATCAGTTATGAAGCTCTGCTTGATGCGTTCTGGCGGATGGTCAATCCAACCGACAATGAGGGGCAATTTGTTGATAGAGGCGAGCAGTATCGCACCTTGATTTTTTATCATACAGAAGAACAAAAAGCCATCGCTGAACACTCGCGTCAGTTATTGAATGAATCAAAACGCTATCCGGCTCCGGTCATTACCGAAATTAGAAAGTTTGAGGCTTTTTATCCAGCTGAAGAATATCATCAGGATTATTACAAAAATAACCCTATTCGATATAAATATTACCGTTTTCAGTCAGGCCGTGATCAATATCTGGAAAAAACCTGGGGGGCTGATTTACATTCAACAGCCGGCCAGGAAAAAACCAGCGCCCAATACAGCAAACCGGCTGATGACGTATTACGCAAAACGCTAACGCCATTGCAATATCAGGTAACCCAAGAAGAAGCGACGGAACCGCCGTTTAAAAATACTTACTGGGATGAAAAACGGGAGGGTATTTATGTGGACGTTGTCACCGGTGAACCGCTGTTTTCATCCAGGGATAAATTTGATTCCGGCACCGGCTGGCCCAGCTTTTCCCGTCCGCTAGTACCCGAAAATATCGCTGAGAAAAAAGATTTTATTGCGATTTTACCGCGCACGGAAGTTCGCAGCCGTTATGGTGATTCGCATTTGGGTCATGTTTTTAATGACGGCCCGAAACCAACCGGACTGAGATATTGCATGAACTCTGCTGCTTTAAAATTCATTCCGGTTGAAGAAATGGAAGCGGCGGGTTATGGGAAGTATTTGGCGGAGTTTCAATCGGCTAAATAAGTCCGTTTTATTCACCACGAAGACACGAAGAAAGTCTCTTCGTGGTGAGTAAATGGTGTGCGATGCGCACCCTACGACTCCGTGCCTCTGTGGTGAATTGATATTTTTAGGATAAAGCGATCATCAGATTAATGACTAACCTGGGCAATCCAGTCTTGCAGATTATAATAATTGGTGATGCGGGCCACTTTGTTGTCACGGATTTCAAAAAAAGCACCTGCAGGTAAACGATAGGTTTGTCCTTTTGCGGCTGGTAGGCCTTCATCCGTTTTAATGTATTCGCCTAATACCACAAATTCAGCGGCTGCACGTTTGCCGTCTGCTGTCGCCATGATGACCATATCAACCAGTTGTTCTTTGTAATTGTAGTTCATACACGCCATGAACTGGGTAAAGGCTTCTTTGCCAACTTCCCGTTTACCTTGATTAATGTCATGGATGACATCATCAGTGAGCAAATTCAAAAAGGTATCCATATCGCCGCCGTTGAAAGCCGCATAGTAGCGTTCTACAAGGTTAATGCTGTCTTGTTGGTTCATAGTCATTCCGAAGTTAGTAATAAAAATAAGTGGGGCGTATTTTATAGTTAAATGGTGGTTTTGCCTTTGCTTTTTTAACGAAATTGAGGTTTAATCTTTAGTCCATAAACATCAACTTAAGCGAAAATGATTAATGCACCACGAAGTCACGAAGAAAAACCAAAGTAAAAACTTCGTGTTTCGTGTCTTGTGGTGAAATGTCTTAAGTTGATGCTTATGAACTAATCATTTCCCCAACACCCTCTCGCAACGTCACCGTCCGGTTAAATACCAGTTTGCCGTCAACACTGTCTATAGCATCCAGGCAAAAATAACCGGTTCTTTCAAATTGGTAGCGGTTTTCAGGTTGAGCTTGTGCCAAGCTGGCTTCTATACGGCAATCTTTAAGAACTTCCAGTGAATCATGATTGATAGCATCGAGGAAGTTTTCTTCATTGTCGGGATTAGGCACTTTAAACAGGCGGTCATACAAACGGACTTCCGCCGGGTATGACTGTTGCTCGGAAACCCAGTGAATAACGCCCTTGACTTTGCGGCCTTCAGGATTTTTGCCCAGCGTGTCAGGGTCATAAGTACAACGCAATTCGGTAACGAGCCCCTCAGCATCTTTGATAACTTCATTACATTTTATGACGTAAGAACCACGCAAACGGACTTCTCCGCCGGCGATCAAACGCTTGAATTTGGGGGGTGGAATTTCGGCGAAATCATCCTGTTCAATGAGTATAACTCTGGAAAACGGCACGTTGCGTTTGCCCAGTTCAGGGCGTTGCGGGTGATTGCTTATTTCCAGCTGTTCTGTTTTATCTTCAGGATAATTGTCTATAACCACGCGTAAGGGTTGCAAAACTGCCATCGCTCTTAGCGCGTTTTCATTTAAATCTTCACGAATACAATATTCCAGTACCCCCATTTCTATCCATGAGTTTTGTTTGGTAATGCCGATGCGTTCGCAAAAATCCCGTATCGCTTTGGGCGTAAAACCTGCGCGGCGCAATCCGGCAATAGTGGGCATGCGCGGATCATCCCAGCCGTGAACATGTTTTTCCATGACTAACTGATTGAGTTTACGCTTGCTGACAATGGTGTATTCCAGTTGCAGCCTGGCAAATTCAATTTGTTGAGGATGACAAGGTGTTTGCAGTTGCTCAAGTACCCAATCATAGAGCGGGCGGTGATCTTCAAATTCCAGGGTACATAAGGAATGGGTGATACCTTCAAGGGCATCAGAAATACAGTGCGTATAATCGTACATGGGATAAATACACCACGCATCGCCTGTGCGGTGATGATGCACGCGGCGAATTCTGTACAACGCAGGATCGCGCATGTTGATATTGGGTGATGCCATGTCGATTTTAGCGCGTAACACATACTGTCCATCGGCAAATTCACCGGCACGCATACGTGTAAATAAATCCAGATTTTCTGCAATAGACCGGTTGCGGTCAGGGCTTTCTTTGCCGGGCTCGGTTAAAGTCCCGCGATAAGACCTGATTTGTTCAGCGGACAGGCTGTCAACGTAGGCTTGTCCTTGCTCGATTAATTGCACAGCGTAGTTGTAAAGCTGTTCAAAATAATCGGAAGCATGATGTAAACCCGTCCATTGAAAACCCAGCCATTGCACATCCCTTTCGATTGATTCCATGTATTCGATGCTTTCTTTTTCTGGATTTGTGTCGTCAAAACGCAGATTACACGTACCGTTATATTCACCGGCAATACCAAAATTCAGGCAGATCGATTTTGCGTGACCAATATGCAGATAACCGTTAGGTTCAGGTGGAAATCGGGTGGCTCACTTTGCCATTGTGTTTGTTTTCCTTAAGATCGTTAGTAATGATCTGACGAATAAAATTGGCGGAAGGTTGATTATCGTTTGTGGACATGGGTTTTTAATGTGTTGAAATGTTATTGATCAATTTAGCTCCAAAAGGGGTACTAATGCTTTTCACAATACCGAGTGACTATTTCTTTTTGATATAAAAAATCTGCTTATCATCATGTTTTATCAATTCAATGATTTGATGGCCCGATTGGTTGGCATAAACGCCAAAATCCAAATGTGCGGCAGGATCGGTTGCGATGACTTTGACCACATCGCCGCTGGACATTCCCATTAACGCTTTTTTTAGACGCAATAAGGGCAGGGGACATAGTAAACCACTGGCATCGACTTCCAGGTTAAATTCAATCATTGCTTTTAGTTACTCAACTAAGCTTTAGATTGCTTATAATACCATCCCCTAATGAATCTACGAATCATCGTAACAAAATGGATTATTTTCCCGTTTTTGTAAAACTTAAAGACCAGGAGTGCCTGGTTGTCGGAGCCGGTGAAATCGCCGCCCGCAAGATTGAACTGTTAGCTCGCGCCGGCGCGAAAATCACTGTGATAGCCAACAAGGTAAGCCCGCACGTATCGAGCCTGGAAGCATCTTGCCATTTAAATTTACTGCAAAAATCCTTTACCCCGGCTGATTTATATGGCTTCAGACTGGTCGTATCGGCGACAGATAATAAAGAAACCAATCAATTAGTCGCTAAAACGGCTGAGGAGCAAAACATTCTTGTTAATGTAGTGGACAATCCTGACTTATGCAGCTTCATTTTTCCGGCAATTATTGATCGTTCGCCTATCGTTGCAGCCGTATCTTCCGGCGGAGCAGCACCGGTGTTAGCCCGCTTACTCAGAGCCAAGATAGAAAGTATCATTCCTCCCGCTTACGGGCGACTGGCTCATCTTGCAGAAAAATTCAGAATTGACGTAAAAAAACACATTAAAGAACCGGCTCAACGCAGAATATTCTGGGAAAATATCTTTCAAGGTTCTGTGGCTGAACTGGTTTTCGCAGGCAATGAACAGAATGCCGAGCAACAATTACGGCAAGCCCTTGGCAAACAAAAAGACAGCATTAGCTTAGGCGAAGTCTATCTGATAGGCGCAGGTCCAGGAGCACCGGACTTATTAACTTTTCGTGCCTTACGCTTGATGCAGCAGGCTGATGTTATTGTCTATGACCATCTGGTTTCGCCGGAGATTCTCGATTTGGCACGTAGGGACTCGGAAAAGATTTATGTGGGCAAGCAACGAGAAAAACATACTCTACCCCAGGAATCCATCAATACCCTACTGGCAGACTTGGCTAAGGCAGGAAAACGGGTGGTGCGATTAAAAGGCGGCGATCCTTTCATTTTTGGTCGTGGCGGCGAGGAAATTGAAACTTTAATGCAACAGGGTATCAGTTTTCAGGTCGTCCCAGGGATTACGGCTGCTTCAGGTTGCGCGACTTATGCAGGTATTCCGCTAACGCATAGAGACCATGCTCAATCCTGTACGTTCGTGACAGGACACCTGAAAGATAATTCTATTAATTTAAACTGGACACAACTTGCCGCCCCCAATCAAACCATCGTTATCTATATGGGCTTGGTAGGGCTGGAAAAAATATGCCAGTCTTTAATTGCCCACGGCAGCCCCAAAGATTTACCTGTTGCCCTTGTGCAGCAGGGGACTACAACAAATCAGCGAGTCATTACCGGCACCTTGGAAACACTACCGGCTACTATTGCCGGTTTGAATGTGAAACCGCCCACTTTGATTATTATCGGCACTGTCGTGACGCTTCATGACAAACTCAACTGGTTTCATGGGTGTCATGTAGAGTAAAAACGGATTGCAGGATCATCGTAGAATTATTGATTACGTCTCAAAATAATCTGTACGATTCAGTTAGTGTTCATTGATATTTATTGATAATGCAGCTCTAAGAGAAATAAAAGATTGAATTTTTCGGTTAAATTCCCTATTCTTTGCTGGTTTAAATTTTATTCGAATTCCTTTTTCCCACGAAGAGAACGGTAGTTCTCTTTTTTTACACCAAGAGAGGTCACTATGAAAAAAACGCTAGGTACAATAGCAGGTATTGTTTTAATCACTTTAAGTGGAGCAGCATTAGCTGACGAATCACTTGAAATCGGCCAAAAAATTTATGACCGTGCTTTCGGCCGTGGTTGCGGTACTTGTCATGATATCGCTTCAAATCCACAGTTACCCGCCTTAATTAAAGCTGGTACTCTGGATAGAGCGAAATTCGAAGAAGTTCTGAGAAATGGCAAAGGTGGTATGCCGAAAGCTGTTGATGAGATTATGAAGAATAAAGCTGTTGAAAAAGCCGGTTTGACTGAAGAGTTGGCAATTGATTATTTGTACAAATATATCGGCACCAAATAACAATAATAACAAGCTAGCACAAAAAAAGCCGCCCCGGTCTATGATTGGAGCGGCTTTTTTATGTCTAAAAATTTCAGGGCAACCACAAGGGATTGCCCCTACGCTATTTCTTGCCTAAATAACGAATGATGGCTTCTTTATAAGGCAGGCGATAACGATTTTTAAACCAGATACCCGTAATCGCCGCCAGCATTAACCCGCAAGAAGCAAGAGTCACATAGATAAGGCGCTTTAACTCGGACATTTCCTGCATTAATTGTTCATTAGAGAGCGCTACTTTCTCTTTCTTAGCGGGCTCTGAGTATGAACGCAGGACTTTTACGTCATTTTTCAAGTCTTCTATCGTGCCTAATGCTGAAGAAACCGTGCCCAGACGAACACTTTCCTCCAAGGATCTTAATTTACTTTCGATTGAACCACTGACTAAACCAACAAATTGTCCTTTCAAGGTATTCACTTCGGCAGACAACACAGGATTCATTTCAGCAACAGTGACTTCAGGTTTTTTATATCGGGTAAGGTCATTAGCAGGGAGCATGAAAAAACCGGCAATAACAATGACTGTCATCAAGAAAAAAACCATAGCCATTAACCATCGATTCACTTTCATCAATCCTTGATGAGAAGGTATTCTTTGCAGAATCACAATCTCTGATTTCGTCTCGTGCAACTCACTCATTATTTACTTCCTCTCAAACCCGGCACAAACCAGCATCCCGGATGGGCATTATTATTTTTATAGAAACTACCTGATTGATAATTATACAAGTTAAATAACATTTGTCCTGTGATTTTATTGTTTGTATTAACGCAAGCGTTTAGCAGCCGCTATACGCATCCTCAGCGCGTTTAATTTAATAAAACCCTCGGCATCTTTTTGATTATAGGCGCCACCATCATCTTCAAACGTGGCAATACTTTCATCAAACAGACTATCGGTATCAGAAGCCCTGCCCACGACAATCACATTGCCTTTATAAAGTTTAAGCCGGACTTTACCATTCACAGATACCTGTGAAGCATCAATCATGGTTTGCAACATTTTACGCTCGGGACTCCACCAATAACCGTTATAGATCAACGATGCATAGCGGGGCATTAACTCATCCTTCAAATGCGCCACTTCCCTGTCCAGGGTTAAGGACTCAATCGCACGATGGGCTTTTAGCATTACCGTACCCGCCGGTGTCTCATAACAGCCGCGTGATTTCATACCCACATAGCGATTTTCAACAATATCCAAGCGGCCGATACCATTATCACCCGCCACTTTGTTTAACTTTTCCAATACCGTCGCAGGTGTACAAGGCACATTATCAATTGCAACAATATCACCCTGTTGATACGTCAATTCTATATAAGTCGCTTGATCGGGCGCAGCTTCCGGTGAAACTGTCCAGCGCCACATATCTTCTTCAGGTTCTGCCCAGGGATCCTCCAGAATACGTCCTTCATAAGAGATATGCAGTAAATTGGCATCCATTGAATAAGGCGAGGTTTTGCCTTTTTTCATTTCGACAGCAATGCCATGTTTTTCAGCATAAGCCAGCAGGGTTTGCCTGGAAGTTAAATCCCATTCCCGCCAAGGCGCGATGACATGAATATCGGGACGCAAAGCATAAGCGCCCAGTTCAAAACGCACCTGATCGTTACCTTTACCGGTCGCGCCATGAGAAATAGCCGTAGCGCCCGTTTCGTTAGCGATTTCAATCAAACGCTTGGCAATTAAAGGACGGGCAATGGAGGTGCCCAGCAGATATTCACCTTCATAAACCGTGTTGGCCCGAAACATCGGAAAAACATAATCATCGCGCAAATTCTTCCCGCAAATCTTCAATATAAATATCTTTAATGCCGGCCGCTTTGGCTTTAGCGCGTGCAGGTTCGACTTCTTCGCCCTGTCCCAAATCGGCCGTAAAAGTAACCACTTCACAGGCATAAACATCCTGTAACCATTTAAGAATAACGGAAGTATCCAAACCTCCTGAATAAGCCAATACCACTTTATTAATTTTTGACATAACGCCTTCGTGCTTTGAGTTAAAAATGCTATGGATTATACCCGAAAACGGCCTATCAGCAGTAATGATGGATAATATAGGGGGTAATTAAAAGTCTGAGTAATGTTGAAATGGATTGAAAGTTATCGTGAGGAAGTTTCTTGCCAACAGGCAAAATAAAGCGTTTAATCCAATCGGTATTAAATTCGGACAGGGTGTGTTACCTCGTTCGCAAGGATGCTCGTATGGTTCAAAGATAGCGGCAGCGTCAAAGCATTCTGGACGGTGTTTTAAACCCCGTCTCGCCTTGTACGGTCAGGGCACACAAACTTCTTTATCGTTTGCTCGCGCGGAATCCGGCAGAGTTTGGTGGATAAGCAAAAAGTTGCTTGCCCCGCTATCCCTTAACAACAGAAGCAGGAGATTAACGCTATGTCAATCGAAGTAAAAGTCTTAAAATTGGATTGGGAAACTGCCATTGATCCGGTTCCGATTATTGGAGGCATTAATTGCCTTGATTTTCTGGATCGCGGATATCGATCTCGCAGTTCTCTTATAAAAATGAGAGAAATCGATATGCGAGATTGCGAAACAAACAAAATATATAGAGTAGTGCTTTGCGCTTTTTCTACCCTTTAAACGGAGATATTGCCATGTGGAAAACCACTCTGATGTCTCTTCTACTCATTTTCGTCATTCTAATAAGTGGATGTAATAATCATCCAGAAGACTTGCGATGGGAGAAAGTCTCATATTCCTTAGCCGATAGTAACGTAAATAGTGTCATGGATGACTTGAAAAAAACGACCCATAAAGACTGGCGACAACCGCTTGTCACCGTTTATGCCTTTGCGACTCCATCAAAAGACGCATCACCACTAACTGTCAGGGATCTATCTGACCATGGTCAAGCAGCCTTCATCCAAGCAGTGGCACAACCCAATTCAAAGAAAGATGATATTAGGGCGAGCCTGGCAAAGCCTGTCGCGCCTGCTTCAAATCCGGACCTAACATCTAAAAAAAATCAAAACAGCTTTGCCAGAACCCTGGTCGCCACTGTAACCAAAGGGCTAGATGCTCAACCAGGAGACCGATTGATGTGGACATGGGTATTGATCAAGCCTAAAAATTTCAGTTTCGCCGGCTATACCGTGCTTGCCACTGATACTGGGGTGCTCAATATCGAGCGCATCCAAAATCAAACAACTGCGCAAATTCAAGGACAGGCCAGTGCAACTTTTGTAGCACCAGAAAAACCAAGCGTCGGTTTAACCGCAAGCTATAGCCATCAAACCACAACCTCCGCAGATCTAAATCAGCAATATGTCAGGGCAAGCGTAGATATTCTTCCGAATTTTCTTCGCATCTATCGTGAAAGCGAACGTAATCTTGATGTGGCCGGCAATACATTGATAAGCCTAACCACTGTTGCCGATATCGACCCTAACTCAAATGCTTTGCTTGCTTTAAATCCTGTTCTCAGTAAAAACGGCAGACTCTTGCCTCCGAATGATGCTGCAATTGATATCGCGTTGCTAAAACGCCCATCACATACCGCGCTTACTGCTGAGGTACAGATGGTTTATCAATTGCGCAAGATAACCAAAAACGCTGAACACTATGTAGAAGGCGATCAGGAAGTCAGTCTTGAGCGAAAAGTAACGCCCCCCGAAGAAGTAGAAATTGTGTCCGCTGACGAGGCGCACCCTTCGATGTGGGTAATTAGCTCGGTGGGAAATTGTCCTGGGGGCATAAATGCCTGCCCTCTTTATGCTGATTACAACAACATAACATTGAAGATGGTATTCAATGATTATGAAGTGGCTCGGGATGTAGCAAAATGGATCACAGCAACTCAAGCTCACAGCATTGGGAAGAAGGTCAGTTTCTCCCTTGGCGGAACGCCTCTTACTCGCCATCATGGGTATGTTTTTGAAGCCGGGCTGGAATAGGTATGAACGAAATTTATGGCTTTTTCAGCCTATACAATGCCGAAATATCTTCATCGCCATAACCTTCTGCCATTAACTCCTCATAATCGGTAACAGTCCTATCGGCTAAAGGAATTGAAACACGGGTTTGAGCGGCCATTGACTGGCATATTTTTAAATCTTTATGATGTAATGCAAGCTTGAATCCAGGTGCAAAAGTGCCTTGAGTCATGGTCGAACCGCGATGTTGTAGAAACCAGTTACCTGACGCGCCGCCTGAGATAACATCAATGACTTTATCCATTGCTAAACCTCGAACTTGGGCAAAAGCGAGGGCTTCGGTAACAGCCTGATTAATGCCTGCGCACATGATTTGATTAACCGCTTTGGTAGCTTGACCCGAGCCGGTAGCACCCATATGAAGGATACGCTTGGTCATGGCTTCCAGAACGGGCCGGGCTTTTTCCAGCGCTACCATATCACCGCCAACCATCATGGCCAGTGTGCCATTTTTAGCGCCTTCTACGCCACCGGATACGGGAGCATCCAGAAAGGCTACCTTTTTTTGTGCCAGACAGGCGGCGGCTTTTTTGGCCGTTTCACTGCTTACGGTAGACATATCGACAACAATTGAACCCGGTTTGATGGTTAAGGCTATCGCCTCAACGATGTTTAAAACATCCTGATCGGCTGAAACACAGATCAGCACAATATCAACTTCCGCAGCCAGTGCTTCAGGCGTGTCGAAAGCCATTACTTTAAATTCTGCTGTTTTTTCGGCGGTACGATTATAAACAGCCGTTAAATAGTCTGCTTTGGCGAGATTTCTGGCCATTCCTAAACCCATTGCACCCAAACCGATCATGCCTGCTTTCATATTATTTTTCCAGGTAAGTGTAAGAAGTTAAACCGGCAATCAATTCCTGTTCGAAATCTTGACGCTGTTGTTCGCTGAGATTACTTTTTGCAAGCTTTTCCCGGTAGGCAGCTTTCAACTCTTCGCCGCTGATATGCACATAATCCAGCAAATCGCTGACATGCTCACCTTCCTGCAGGTCATAAAAATGATAGCCGTTGTCATCCAGTTTAATGTTAATGGAATGGGTGTCGCCAAATAAATTGTGCATGTCACCTAATATTTCCTGATAGGCGCCCACCATAAAAAAGCCGATGAGATAAGGTTGCTTTTTGTCGAGTACATGCACTGGCAGGGTTTTTTCAATATTCTGACCATCGATATAGTGGTCGATACGGCCATCGGAATCACAGGTTAAATCCTGAATAACAGCGCGACGCGTGGGCTGTTCGTCCAGGCGGTGGATGGGCATGATCGGGAAGATTTGACCAATACCCCAGATGTCGGGCATGGATTGGAACAGCGAAAAATTGCAAAAGATTTTGTCGGCAAGCTTCTCGTTCAATTCCTGCAGAATAGTTGCCTCGCTTTGCGTGTTGGGGTTCAGCCGGCTTTTAATTTGCTGACAAATAAGCGCATAGTCATTCTCGGCTTTGGCAAGCTCGATGATACTCAGTTTATCTTGAGTAAATTGGGCACGCGCTTCTGCCAAGGCATAATGCGCGTCATGATAGTATTCAACCGGATTATGCGCGTCGGGTAAAGCCAGCAATTCGGCCTTATTGGTATAGACAGATTCAATATCGGTGACATTGGTGATTAATACGGCATGATGTGCAGTAAGCGCACGACCCGATTCGGTGATAATGTCAGGTTGCGGCATCTGCTTTTCAGCACACAGCTCGGCAAAGCTGCGCACGATATTTTGGGCGTATTCATCCAGACTGTAATTGATTGACGATTCACGGCGTGAGCGGCTGCCGTCATAATCGACACCCAACCCACCGCCGGCGTCGACAACTTTTATTTGCGCGCCCAGGCGGTGCAATTCCACATAAAACTGCCCGGCTTCTTTTAGGGCTATTTTTATGTCGTGAATATTGGCTATTTGCGAACCCATGTGAAAGTGCATGAGTTTCAGGCTATCCAGCAAATCTGCTTTGTTTCAGTCGTTCAATCAGTTGCAGCACTTCATAAGCATGAAGACCGAATTTGGATTTTTCGCCGCCACTGTTTTGCCATTTTCCGGCACTGATGCTGGACAGTCGAACCCTTAAGCCTAATTGAGGTTTTATATTCAGACGTGAAGCTTCTTCAATAACCAATTCAAGTTCCAGGGGTTTTTCAATCACCAGATAAAGATTCAAACCCATTTTCAGGCCGATAAGCGCCAGGCGGATATAGGCTCTATCTTTATAGCCGTTACAAACCACGACGCCTTGATTAGATAAGGCCATAATGGCCAGCAATTCCGGTTTGCTGCCGGCTTCCAGGCCAATGTTGTCAGCGGCTAAAATGCCTTCAACAACCTGGCGTTGCTGATTAACCTTGATGGGATAAACAGGGGTGTATTTGCCTTGATAATCGTTACTGACACAGGCTTTTTCAAAAGCGTTAGATAGACGTTCAACGCGATCTTTTAAAATATCGGTAAAACGCACCAGCACGGGCAATGATAAGTTTTTATCATTGAGCGATTGGGCTATTTCATATAAATCCAGCTCAATATCTTTATCTGAGCTGGGTTTTACGCACACATGCCCTTCGGCATTGATGGAAAAATAACCGTCGCCCCAGTGTTCTATCGCATAGGTTTGGGCAGATTGCCCGGTTGACCAGGTATTGCTCTGACTTAAATTCAACTTTATTAACTCCATTATGCCGTGAGATGCCGAATTCTAATATAATACCGGCTTATTTATTCGTTTATTTTTTTCAGGAATCCATGCATGAACCCATCCCAATGGTTTACCGAACAAGTCCCAGGGGCTGAAACGGCCTTTTCATTAAAAATCAAACAAAAAGTACACGAAGAACAATCTGAATTTCAACATCTTGAAATTTATGAAACCGAGACTTTCGGTAATCTGATGGTGATAGATGGTTGCACTATGGTATCAACCCGCGATAACTTTTTTTATCACGAAATGATGAGTCATCCGGCTTTGTACACGCACCCTAATCCAAAAAGAGTCTGGATTATCGGTGGCGGCGACTGCGGCACGTTAAAGGAAGTGTTGAAACACCCCTCGGTAGAACACGCCGTGCAGATTGATATTGATGAACGGGTAACCCGTCTGGCGGAAATTTATTTTCCCGAGTTATGCGAGTCCAATAATGATTCCAGAGCTGAGTTGAAATTTATTGACGGCATTAAATGGGTCAAAGAGGCTGCGGCAGATTCAGTCGATATTATTATTGTTGACAGTACTGACCCGATTGGTCCGGCTTTAGGTTTATTCAGTGAAGCATTTTACCGTGATTGTTTTAACTGTCTGTCAGAAAACGGTATGGTGGTACAGCAAAGCGAGTCTGCGTTATATCATATGAAGCTGATTGGTGAAATGCGTAACGCCATGAGTAGTGCCGGTTTTAGCCATTTACAAACCTTGTTTTTTCCGCAATGCCTGTATCCTTCCGGCTGGTGGAGTGCTACGATTGCAAGTAAAGCAGATTTAACAACATTCAGGGAGCAGGATTCGGCAAACAAGCCGTTTGATACGGTTTACTATAATGTTGATATCCACAAAGCGTCTTTAGCACAACCTGAGTTTTTCAAAAAAGCATTGGGTCTATAGCTCGAAACTATTTCCAAGGTATTTAACTCGAATTTAAATGGAAATAAGTCTGGTTGCCATCAAGAGGCTCCTTTGAGGAGCTAATAATAAATCCCCCCGCCTTTTCCGGGGGGGATTTAACTTAGAAATAGGAGAGAGAAATGCTTTATGCCGCCCCCAACCAACCTGACAGTAAGGTTCACTTTAAATCGCGTTATGGTAATTTTATTGGCGGTAACTGGGTTGCTCCGGTTAAAGGCCAGTATTTTGAGAATTTAAGTCCTGTAAACGGCAAAGCATTCTGTGAAATACCTCGTTCAACAGCCGAAGACATTCAACTGGCCCTGGATGCAGCTCATGCCGCGAAAGAGGCCTGGGGAAAAACTTCAGTGACAGCCCGGTCAAATATCTTATTGAAAATCGCCGATCGCATAGAAGCCAATCTTGAAATATTGGCGGTTGCTGAAACCTGGGATAATGGCAAAGCCATACGAGAAACACTGGCAGCAGACGTACCGTTGGCAATCGATCACTTCCGTTATTTTGCCGGCTGTATTCGTGCGCAAGAAGGCTCCATTGGTGAAATTGACGAAAACACGGTGGCTTATCATTTTCATGAGCCGCTCGGTGTGGTTGGACAGATCATTCCGTGGAATTTTCCTTTACTGATGGCTTGCTGGAAATTAGCGCCCGCATTGGCCGCAGGTAACTGTGTGGTCATGAAACCCGCAGAGCAAACACCGGCTTCTATTTTGGTGCTGATGGAATTAATAGGCGATTTATTACCTGCGGGTGTGGTGAATATTGTCAATGGTTATGGTGCGGAAGCGGGTCAAGCTTTGGCAACCAGCACACGGATTGCAAAGCTCGCTTTCACCGGTTCAACACCTGTCGGTTCACATATTCTCAAATGCGCGGCAGAAAACATTATTCCCTCCACGGTTGAGTTAGGCGGCAAATCGCCTAATATATTCTTTGAGGATGTCCTGGATCAGGAAGATGCGTTTGTCAGTAAATGTATAGAAGGCGCGGTAATGGCCTTTTTCAACCAAGGCGAGGTGTGTACCTGCCCTTCACGCTTGTTGGTACAAGAATCTATCTATGAAAAATTTATCGTCAAAGTCATTGAGCGTTCCAGGCAAATCAAGCGTGGCAACCCCTTGGACACCGAAACGATGGTAGGCGCTCAAGCTTCCAGGCAACAGTTTGACAAGATTTTAAGCTATGTTCAAATTGGCAAGGATGAAGGCGCAGAAGTATTAATGGGTGGAGAAATTGCCTCAGTAGGCGCTGATTTCTCTGAAGGCTACTATATTGAACCGACAATAATGAAAGGCGGCAATAAGATGCGCATCTTTCAGGAAGAAATTTTCGGCCCTTTTATTTCGGTAACCACGTTTACCGATGAAGCCGAAGCCTTGGCGATTGCCAACGATACGCAATTTGGCTTGGGCGCCGGCGTCTGGACACGCGATATGAACCGCGCGTATCGCATGGGGCGCGGCATTCAAGCGGGTCGTGTATGGACCAATTGTTACCATCATTATCCCGCTCACGCTGCTTTCGGGGGCTATAAAAAATCCGGTATAGGCCGTGAAAACCATAAAATGATGCTCGATCATTACCAGCAAACCAAAAACATGCTGGTCAGTTACGACATTAATCCATTAGGCTTTTTCTAAATTAGTATAAAATTTAAACCGAGTTCCTTTTCCCTACTATGTGAGATTCCATAATGTTTGATCCTAAAGCTATTGATGATATTGCCAGTCGTTTGGCTGGCGCCATTCCCCCTGGCCTGAATAACCTGAAAGAAGATCTGGAAAAAACTTTTCAGGCCATTTTACAAGGCGCGTTAAGTAAGCTGGATTTGGTTACCCGTGAAGAATTTGAAGTACAAAAGCTGGTTTTAGCAAAAACCCGCTCAAAATTGGAAGACCTGGAAAAGCGTGTTACTGAAATGGAACAGAACGTTCTTAACAAAGCTGAAATGTAGAGTTCAATGATTACCAGGCTTCTGCTTCACTGCATTAAGAAAGCTGCTTCCCATTAAGCGTTGTAGAGGCGAATTTATCGGCTTGAGCGGAGCTCAAGGCGAATAAATTCGCCTTTAACAATTCGCCCCCTACAATCCTGAACTCTTCTGCCCTGCATAGGCAGAATGCGGATAAAATCGCTTAACGTTAATGGCAATGTGTGCTTCTGCTATGGGATATGTTTGATGGGATTAGAGATGCTGCACTCGCAGCTCTACGTTCCAATGATCGAATTGGATATTAAGAACTGGCATAATCGGCATTTATAATTGGAATGCGAGGGATTCATAGTGGCAATACAAAAGTACAATAATGATTCAAAAACACATGGGCTTAGCGGTTATCTACAGCCGAGGCCGTTCAGGTATTGAAGCTCCCCTGGTAACCGTTGAAGTTCATGTTTCTAATGGCTTGCCGGCACTCAATATTGTCGGCTTGCCGGAAACCGCCGTTAAAGAAAGCAAAGACCGTGTCCGAGGCGCGATATTAAATTCCCGTTTTGAATTTCCTGCTCAGCGCATCACCGTCAATCTGGCACCAGCCGATTTACCCAAAGAAGGTGGCCGTTTTGATTTAGCCATCGCTTTAGGAATTTTAGCGGCAACTGGACAAATCCCTACGGCTAAGCTCAAGGACTACGAATGTATCGGCGAACTCTCCTTAGGGGGAGAATTACGCCCCATCAGTGGCGTCCTTCCTATCGCCATACAGGCCAGAAACCAGCAAAGAAAACTGATTCTACCCAAGGAAAATACCGCCGAAGCTGCACTGGTTAAGGGGATTGAAATCATTCCAGCAGCGCATCTGCTGGAAGTCTGCGCTCATCTGAGTGGACAGACGCAAATACCCATCGAATTTCAACAAACCGAACAAGCCGAACCCACAGGTGATCTTGATTTTGCTGATGTCCATGGTCAATATCATGTGAAAAGAGCTTTTGAAATTGCCGCAGCGGGTGCGCATAACCTGATTATGTTAGGCCCTCCCGGCACCGGTAAATCCATGATTGCATCGCGTTTGCCGACTATTTTACCGCTGTTAACCGAACAACAGGCTCAGGAAACCGCAGCCATCGCCTCGATTAGTGATCAAGGACTGGATGTCGCCAACTGGTTAAAACCCCCATATCGCGCACCGCATCATACCGCCTCGGCAGCGGCCCTGGTCGGTGGCGGCAGCAATCCCAGGCCGGGCGAAATATCACTCGCACATAACGGCACCTTGTTTCTTGATGAACTGCCCGAATTTGATCGAAAAGTATTGGAAGTCTTGCGAGAGCCGCTGGAGACAGGACACATCACCATTTCACGCGCAGCCCGGCAAGTTGATTTTCCGGCACGATTTCAACTTATCGCCGCCATGAACCCATGCCCTTGCGGCTACTTAGGTGATGCCTCAGGCCGCTGTCATTGCACATCGGAACAAGTCATGCGTTACCGGGCAAGAGTGTCAGGGCCTTTGCTGGATCGCATTGATATGCACCTGGAAGTGCCCCGCATCTCTCATGAAGTGTTACGCAAAGGTTCGCCGGAAGGCGAGGAAAGCAGTGCAACCATCAGAGCGCGTGTGGTTGCCGCACGTAATATTGCCGTAGCGCGTAGCGGTAAAGCTAATTCGGTATTAACAGCAAAAGAAGTTAAACAGTTGTGCGTCTTATCTGAACAAAGCCACCAGCTTTTAGAACAGGCTATGGATAAATTCGGTTTGTCACACCGTGCTTATCACCGGATTTTAAAACTGGCGTTGACTATTGCTGATTTGGCAAAGTCAGAGCACATAGAAATCAGGCATTTGAGTGAAGCGATTAGTTATCGCAAGCTGGATCGGAGTTCGTAGGGTTACCGTGTTGTGTCCCCCATACACATTAAATTAAGGCATAAAACCACGAAGACTGCGAAGGAAAGCCAAGGTAAAGGTTTTGTGTCCTTTGTTTTCTTCGTGGTTTATTTTTCAAGCCGCTTACACTTCAATTGATAAAATATAGGGTCGCTCTTTTTGCTTAAATCAATGCTTATGGGGTGCTACACGCGTTCCGTACTAATCAAGCCTCACTTACCCTACCTGACTATTTAACTTTAACCATTTCCTTGCCATCGGTTGAGAAGCGGCAGATACCCGGAGCAAAGTTGTCGCAATCTTTCGATTGTTCAACCTTCGCACCGTTCGGGGTAAGATGAATTTTCAATTCGCAAACAGCCGCTTCGGTTGCGGAACGTTCTTTCATAACCAATTCGTTTGCAGCCACGCTCTTGGCTTCGCCTGAAACGTCACCAGAACAAGGTTTACTGCCTGTTTCGTTGGCATTTGGTTCAAAGTCGACGTCTGCGCTTATTGTAATTGCTTCATTGATTTTTGTGATTTTTAAGTGTTGGACATGGTTGCCATCCCGCAGCACATAGTGATCAGCGGACGCGAAGGCGCCGCCGGAAACCAGCATTGCTGCAGCCAGAAATAAACTTTTTTTCATGATATTACTCCTTTATTTATTGGGTTTTGTTGATCAATAGGATGAGCAAACAGCATAAGGCTTGATGTTTATCGCACCTTTTCGTTTGGCTCAACATGATTCCCGGCCATTTTACCCTACTGCAAGCTTTTACGAAAAGGCTGTAAGAACATCAGAATGCGTAAAGCCTGTAATAAGCTTTCCAACCCGATGTTTTACTCTGTGTTCTTCGTGCCTCTGTGGTGAGCTAAGGTTTATAGGATAATTGGTTTTAGCCGTCCTCTCTCTTGCTGGTGTACAATGCTTTTCCTTTTACCTAGATGAAATCAGCAATGGAAAATTACCCCGAAAAAACTTGTTCAATAGACCGTTTGGTCACTCATCCTAAACTTGTAGCTGCCGCAAAAGCCGGCTTGAAAACCCAGCAAAGACGTGATGGCATCTATGGTTTACCTGGAGAAACTTTTGATCTGGAAGGCATGACATTTGTTGTTACAAGCTTAACACGTCAGCGCCTAGGTGATATGACCGATGAACACGCGCAGGCAGAAGGCTATCCCAATCTTGAAATGTATAAAGACATCATTTTAAAAATGCATGCGGGAATGACCTGGAATCTTGATAGTCTGGTATGGGTTCACACGTTTGCGGCTAAAATTGACAGTTAGTTTGGAAGGGTGTTAAAAAACTTTAAAAATATGGGTGAATGAGCAAAAAGTTAATAAAATAATTGATTTTTTAAACTGGTGAGTTATTATATGCGGCTTGTGGAGAGGTGGCTGAGCGGTCGAAAGCGGCGGTCTTGAAAACCGTTGAGGGTTGATCCCCTCCCAGGGTTCGAATCCCTGCTTCTCCGCCATTCAATCAAATGCTTGTTTCAGATTAGAACGGCAGTCTAAATTAAAATCCCACCCCCAGTTTGGGTCTTGAAAAAATTATTTGCTGAGAAGCAATACGTATAATTTCAAATAATTTTCTTTGTCTTTGCGGCAACTAAACATTTCTAATGTTCGGCTTTAATTCCCACTTTCATAAAGAGAAAAAATAATCCTCGCAACTGGACTTACCAAAAAAGTATTGCGTTTATTTTGAAAACACTAATAAAAAAATGTAGCTGGGCGCTTTCGAGCCCTTTGGAAGAATGCTATCATGATTTTGAATGGGGTGTTCCGGTGCATGATGACAGGCTTTTGTTTGAGTTTCTCATTCTTGAAGGCGCTCAGGCGGGTTTAAGCTGGGTTACTATTTTGAAAAAACGCGAAGAATACAGAAAAGTTTTTGATAATTTTCAACCCGGTATTATCGCACGCTATGACGATGATAAAATCAATTCGTTGTTGGCTAATCCTGGCATTGTAAGAAATAAACTGAAGGTCAATTCCGCCATAATCAATGCAAGGGCTTTTTTGGATGTTCAAGAGAGCTTTGGCAGTTTTGATGAGTATATTTGGCTATTTGTTGACCACAGGCCTTTTCATAATGCCTGGAAGACAGCTGCTGATATTCCCGTTTCTACGCGACTATCTGAATTAATGAGTAAAGACCTTAAAAAGAAAGGCTTTAAATTTGTAGGTAGCACTATTTGTTATGCGTTTATGCAGGCGACTGGCATGGTAAACGATCATACGGTCGATTGTTTTAGATACAAGGACATTAAAAAAGCTTACACAGATTGATTTTCTGGCTTTACCGGTGTTTATCAAACTGAATCAAGACTGCATTTAAAGTGCTGAATACAAAGAAATCGCTAAAAATAACGACTTCTTATAATGATGGCGATACCCTTTCGGCCTGGCGGGAATCTCTCAATACCCTCATTTTTGGCGCTGAAACACCTCAGGGCAAAGATTTTGATGTTGTTTTGAGCATCTGCATTCTGCTGAGTGTGGCTGTTGTCATGTTAGGTAGTGTTGATGCATTCCAAAAGCAGTTTTTCCATGCACTGTCTGTTCTTGAATGGACATTCACCTCATTATTCACTCTTGAATACGGTCTGCGTTTAATCAGTGTCCGGCGTCCCTGGCTCTATTTCAAAAGTTTTTTTGGCCTCGTGGACTTGCTGTCAATTTTGCCTGCTTATCTGACTCTTCTGATTCCAGGCGCCCAGTATATGCAGGTTATTCGAATTTTGAGGTTATTAAGGATTTTTCGAATTCTCAAATTGTCAGAGTACATGCAAGAAGCTCAGATGCTGATTACTTCATTAGCTAACAGCTCTCGAAAAATCCTGGTTTTTCTTTATGCAGTATTAACGTTAGTGATTGTATTTGGATCACTGATGAATGCGGTGGAAAGTAATGAAGCCGGATTTACCAGTATTCCAACATCGTGACAAAGTGTAGTCTTAATTGATAAGGAGTAAATTGTTATGCGTTATTTACATACCATGATTCGGGTTCATGATCTGACAGAATCTCTCGATTTCTTTTGTAACAAACTTGGACTGGTGGAAAGCCACCGATTTGATAGTGAACAGGGTCGTTTTACCCTGGTTTATTTATATGCGCCGCTTGATGCGGATCAGGCTCTCAAGATGGAAGCGCCATTAATAGAGCTGACGTATAACTGGGATATGGAAGACTATGGTGGAGGGCGCAATTTTGGCCATCTTGCCTATGAAGTCGACAATATTTATGAAACCTGCCAAAAATTGATGGATGCAGGTGTGTTAATCAATCGTCCGCCTCGTGATGGACACATGGCGTTTGTGCGCTCACCGGATAAGATTTCCATCGAGTTTTTGCAAAAAGGTGAGCCGCTGGCACCTGCGGAACCTTGGTCTTCTATGGAGAATACGGGGGCTTGGTAGGTATGGCAGTTTGCTAGTTAATTGGCGGTTTGCTGTCGCGAAACCGCCCTACGCATTAAATCACATTTGTTATTTTTCAAACAAAGCCATCGACTCCACATGTCCGGTTTGCGGAAACATATCCATTACCCCGGCTTTAACCAGTTTATAGCCCAGTTCATTGACCAGAATGCCGGCATCGCGGGCGAGAGTAGATGGATTGCAGGACACATAAACAATCTGCTCAGGCTGCCATTTCTTAAAATGTTGCAAAACTTCTGATGCTCCGGCTCTGGAAGGGTCCAGCATGATTTTGTTATATTTGCGGTTAGCCCAGGGCTGGTCGCTCAGATCCTTGCTTAAATCGGCCGCATAAAATTCAACGTTGCTGATGGCATTGTGACGGGCATTTTCTTTGGCATGATTTACCAGCGGTTGATCGCCTTCTATACCGACGACACGCCCGGCAAATTTTGCCATCGGCAAGGTAAAATTGCCCAGGCCGCAAAACAAATCCAGCACGGTATCGTTTTCATTAAGATTGAATGTCTCCAGAACCCTGTTAATCATTTGCCGGTTAATTTCGTAATTAACCTGGGTAAACATGGCGGGTCTGAATTTGAATTCCAGGTCCAGATCGGGCAGGGCATAAGTGGGTATCACTTCCGGCTCCCCATTCAGAGGCGTTATCGTATCGGGGCCTTTCGATTGCAGACACAGGCTCATATTATGTTCATGACCAAAGGCACGCATCCGTTCCTGATCGGCCTCTGTCGGTGGTTCCAGGACGCGAATGGACAACACGCACTGCTCGTCGCCAATAGCCACTTCTATCTGCGGGATTTTATCCCGGATCGTTAAACCGGCAATCATTTCACCCAACGCTGTCAGCTTGGTACCGACGATCGGGTGCATAACGATACAGCTGTCAATTTCAGCCAAATACGGATGTCGTCTTTCTCTAAAACCGACCAGTACCCGGTTTTTTTTAGCTACATATTTAACACCCATACGCGCTTTGCGGCGATAACCCCAATGCGGGCCATCCAAGGGCTGCCACAGTTCAGGCATCTCAACTTTGCCGATACGTTTAAACTGCTCGGCCAGTAAATTTTGCTTGATTCTGATTTGTGCAGACGATTCGACATGCTGAAAGCTGCAACCGCCGCAAACGCCGTAATGGGCACATAAGGCATCAACTCTGTCGGCAGCTCGACTTAGCAGTGTAACTACTTTGCCTTCAGCATAATCCTTGCGGCTTTCGGTATAGATAAACTCCACGTCTTCACCCGGCAAGGCCTCATCAATAAATATCACTTTGCCGTCGACATGCGCGACGCCACGGCCATCATGAGCAAGGGATTCTATGGTGACTTTAACCGGCGTTTCCGGTAATTGCTTTTTTCTTCTTCGACTGGCCATACTTATTTCTGCTTCCAACTTCCACCGGATTGATACCACCAGCCGGACTGAGCATTACTCACCCAGCGAGCGGCAAAGGTTGATTTGATTTGTGACGCCCATTCAGGATGGCCGTTGGCATTGGCAATCGCTTGATACAAGCTTTGCCGGTTTGCATTTTCCGCAGCGACCAGTTTATTGACCTGGTTTCTGTCTTTAAGCGGCACACTGGCAGCATCTCTAACGGCTAATAAACCGTCCGTCTGAATGCCGATAAAGCCTGCCGCATAAAAGGCTTGAAGGCTTGCAAAGCGGCTTTCCATCGTCGCACGTAACTGCCTGATCTCGGCGCTATCAATGTTTAAATTGGCCTCGTCGGCTTGTGCCGGAGAGACGACCACATCGATGGCTTTATCCAGCCACTGGAAAGCAGTCATTTGCCAATCAGTTAACTCTGCCTTGGGCTTGGGTTTTGTTTTTGGGGGCGTAATCGTTTGGATGTCCTTGATAATTTCATCCGCTGCTTTTTCAGCCGCAGCCGCAGGGAAGTAAATGTTAATGGTGACACAGGCGGTCAACAATAATACGCCTAATACCGATATTTTTCTCATAACGCTCTCCAAGATTATTTTATGATTGCTTCATCTGATGTCGAAATACGGCTTAATCGTTCCATCAATACATTCCAGTCAACGCGGGGATTATAGCCGATTACTTCAATTCGCGGCAGACCGCCGCCGGTAATAATGGCATAACCCTGGGGCCTGGCCTCTACGCCCATCAACTGACAGACGTCATCATGCAGGTAACAACCCAGGCCGATTTTGTCGTAGCCGAAAGTTTCAAAGACGCTTAAAAAACTTCTCGACAATATATCCGACGCACCGCCGCCACCAATACTGGCTATATTTTTTACGGCTTTTTGGCTGATTCTGTGGCGGGAATTATCATCGTCGGGTGTTCCCAGCCAGGCGTAAAAAGTGACCGGATGCCAGTTTTCCATGGTTAACTGCCTGACAAATCCTGATAACTTGCCGGTAATGCCGCCAAATTTAAACTTACCTGTCAACTGATCAAGATCCAGGTTATTGATTTCCACTTCACTGGAAAACTTCGGGAAATTGCTAAACAATCCCGATGACGCAAGTTTTGTGATTTTAATGTCACCATCAAAAACCTTGATGATTATTTCACCTCCCAAACTCAGGGTTTTATTACTGTACTCAACCCTGGGAATATTTCCGCTGATAGTGCCTGATAAGGGTGTCCAGTTTACAGCTTTCGACCACTGCTCCAATGATAGATTGTTTAAACTACCCGCAAAGTAAACTTCCGGTTCTTGCTGTTTTTTTGCTTGCCAACCCAATTGATTGATAACGATTTCACCGTTCAAAAAAGGCAGCTGAGTTTTTTCAAGCAATTTAAAGCTGCTGGCCCGGCTCAGGAAAGAAAGCCTGGAAGGGCCTATGGGTAAGTCATATAGCTGTAATTGTTGCCACGCGAATGTTGAGGGCCGATTAAAGGTCTCGTTATTAGACCAATTAATCGTGCCAGTTCCACCCTCAACTTTGATGCGTTCTGCTGTGTCTTTAACAGCAAGCTTGTCAACAGATGCCGTTAACGAGGTCAATGCACTCTGATCGATCGATAAATCAGCGTTTATTGTGCCGGCTAATGTAACACCTTGTAATGCGGTTTGTTCAAAAAATGACGTTAGATAGAGTGCAGATAGCTTTTCCAGATCATCACTATGCAGCGATAAATCTGCTTTTTCAAGCGTTATGCTTTTATCGTAGTGAACCATCGCACTACCGTTTAATGCCAAAGCCCTGGCATGTTTATAACTTGCAGACTTTATTTCTACCCGTTTGTTCATGCCATTCCAGGTGCCTTTTGCATCCAAAACTATGGGTTGTCTGTCCGCTTCCAGATAAAGCGGTTCGATATATAACGCGCCACCTTTAAAACGTGAATGACTTTGCCATAGCCACAAATCCTTATCGTTTTGGACTTCCAACTTGGATTCCAGGGTTACTTTTTCAGTTGCAAACCGTCCATCCTTGGTTTGCACTGTCAGGCCATTTAGTGTGGTCGTCAAGTTAAAATTTTCTAGTAGCGCTTGATTACCTGATGCACTTAACTTGAAATTGATTTGTCCGTCTTTCATCTCAAAGTGTACCGGTTGTGGCAACAGCTTTTGAATGGCTAAGGCTTTCACCGCTTTGGCATCAACCTGAATTTGCCATTGGTTGTTCTGCTCTTGAGCATCAATGGCGACTGTCCCATCCGCCAATTGTAAATCAGTTAATTTTAGAGTGCTGTGCTTTTCACTAACATGAAATGAAAAATTGGCAGCCGGTGATTGCCATCGCTTTGAACGTATCTGCGCACGCCCTTGTGTACACAACAATTCATTGTTTTGCCATGTGAAAGAAGAACAATGAATATTGATCAGATTCAGATCATCAAACGGTAAGGGCAAACTTAACTTATCGATAGATACAGTCAGTTTTTGCGGGTTATTGGATAAATCGGTTAAACCGATATGAATTCCCTGTAATCTCCAGCCCCTGGATTCTATAGTTCCAACATCAAGAGAGACACCATCCAGCGCAGTCGCAGTGGGGCTTATTAAAACAAGAACAATAGTCAGGATGAGCCCAACAATATTAAACAGGAAAAATCCCTGTTGATAAATACCGGTCACCCCGGTCACAAATAATCACTACAATCACTGCATTTTCAACTTCTTCAGATATTCTTAATGCCGCAGCAACCGCACCACCCGATGAAACGCCTGCAAAAATGCCCTCTTCAGACGCTAAAGTGCGGGTAAACTTTTCAGCCGTTTGTTGATCAACATCGATAATCCTGTCAACGCGATCCGCTTGATAAATTTTGGGTAAATATTCCTTGGGCCAGCGTCTGATGCCGGGGATTTTAGAATCACCTTCCGGCTGTACCCCGATAATCTGGATCGCTGCATTTTGTTCCTTGAGAAATTGTGAAGTCCCCATAATCGTACCGGTAGTCCCCATTGCGCTGACAAAATGCGTCACTTTTCCTTGCGTATCCTGCCAGATTTCAGGTCCTGTACTTTCATAATGAGCAAGTGGATTGTCTGGATTAGCAAACTGATCCAGAATCCGCCCTTTGCCGGCCGCTTCCATTTCTCTCGCTAAATCAATGGCCGCTTCCATGCTGCCCGCTGCGGGCGTCAGAATAATTTCCGCACCATAAGCTTTCATCGAAGCTTTGCGCTCATCACTCATATTGTCGGGCATAATCAAAGTCATTTTATACCCTTTGATGGCGGCCACCATCGCCAGGGCAATGCCGGTATTACCGCTGGTCGCTTCTATCAGACGATCACCGGGTTTGATCTCGCCTCTGGCTTCGGCATGTTTAATCATACTAAGCGCGGGAAGGTCTTTGACTGAACCGGCCGGATTATTGCCTTCCAGTTTGGCCAGAACAGTATTGCTGGTATTGCCCGGTAAACGTTGCAGTCTGGCTAAAGGGGCATTGCGAACAAAAGATTCAATAGTTGGGAAAGTCATAGCGGATTGTCTAATGTTAAGAAATTAAATACGATTATCCCATAAAAACGAATAATCAACACAGTACCAAAAGTTGTTTGAGAAAACAGATTCCTGTCCACCGGGTGTATTTGTATGTTAGCGCTGTAGGTGCGAATTTATCCGCACGATATGACAAGTCGCACCTACAAAAAACAAAATTTTTCAGGATAACTTATAATCCCTCAAACTTAATTTTTACGTAACATGACATTAACATGCCACAACCTGAAATCTATTTAAAAAAGAACGAAGACAAACGCCTGCGCAAAGGACATCTGTGGGTTTTTAGCAATGAAGTTGACACCAAACGTTCGCCTCTTGAACAGTTTTCACCTGGCGATCTGGTACAGGTTAAAAGTGATGACGGCAAAATCATGGGTACAGCTTATGTCAATCCACAGACTCTGATTTGTGCTCGTCTGTTATCAAGAAAGCCCAATCTGAAATGTGGCGTCAATTTTTTTAAAGAGCGTCTGGCTACCGCTCTGGCCTTGCGTGAAAAACTTTTTGATAAGCCCTGCTATCGCCTTGTTTTTGGTGAAAGTGATGGTTTGCCGGGTTTAGTCATTGATCGCTTTGGATCGGTATTGTCGGTACAGATAACCACGGCAGGTATTGAGCAGCGCAAAGAAGCACTGTTTGCCGCGCTGGTTGAATTATTAAATCCAGTCGCTATCATTCTGAAAAATGATAACAGCCAGCGACAACTGGAGGGCTTAAGCCAAGAATCTGAGATCGCCTACGGCCAACTCCCTGACACGCTTATTATTGAAGAAAATGGTGCGCAATTTAAAATAGATATTCTGGACGGCCAAAAAACCGGCTGGTTTTATGATCATCGAAGCAGTCGCGCGCTATTGGCTAGTATTGCGAAAAATCAGCGGGTATTGGATTTATTTTCCTACACCGGAGCCTGGGGCGTCCCTGCCGCCATCGCTGGAGCATCTGAAGTCATTTGTGTAGACGCCTCTGAAGGCGCATTAGTGCTGGCAAAAGAAAATGCCAGGCTCAATCAGGTTGAAGATAAAATGCACTTTGTCCGCAGTGATGTTTTTGAGTTTTTGAAGCAAGCCCGCCTGGAAAATCAGCTTTATGATATTATTGTGTTGGATCCGCCTGCGTTAATTAAACGCAAAAAAGATTTTAAACAAGGTTATGAAGCCTATCGCCGATTAAATCAGCTTGCCCTCCAGGTTTTGTCCAGGAACGGCATTCTGGTCTCAGCCTCCTGTTCTTATCACCTGAGTCGTGAAAATCTGCATGAAATTTTACGCGCATCAGGTCGGCATATAGATAGGCATCTGGTGTTTTTTGCAAGCTTGGGACAAGGGCCTGATCATCCTATCGACCCCGCATCACCTGAGACGGAGTATTTAAAAACCTTCTTTTGTTCAGTCTCAGCAAGCTTATAAAATCGTTGAGACATCTTTATGTCCATTATAGAATATAAAATCATCACAAAATAAATGAGGATACCTAAAAAAATGAAAGCATGCGATTCCTGTTCCGGCCGGGCTGAAATCGGCAAAAATCATCAACAAGTCCCTGTTCTGCAAAGAGCGATAGGTCTGGTTTTTGTTTATTTGCCGATCCTGACATTACCCTTTGTGTTTCTCAGCGCCTATCTTACTTATTATCATTTGCGCTTGATAGGCGGAAAAAACATTAAAACCCTGTCTGACTTTCTTCCTGACAGAGGCAGCCATCGCTATAATCTGAAGAACCAAATTACTATGGATGGTTCATTCAAAATCAGTTTGGCTCAATCAAAGCTGTACTGGATATTAAACTGCACCTGGTATTGCCCTGTCAGTGTTGCTCTTTTTGAATGGCATGCTTATTTGGTCAAAATCGTTGAGAACTGGTGGTGTCCTTTCACTCATGAAAAAAAAGAAGATTACAGTAACGCCAAGATTGATAAGTCATTTTGGCATATCTATCCGGAAGATTTAGCCAAACTGGATCAGGAAGACCGGGATAATCCCATCTGGAATGAATCTGCCGATAAATGATTTTCAGGTGAAAGGTACAAGGCGAAAGCAGCCATTCCGAAGTACCTTTAAGCCTTTCTCCTTGTACCTTACGCCTCCCTCATGCAAATCGGCCCTTATCAACTTGAAAATAATCTGATTCTGGCGCCGATGGCAGGAATCAGTGATCGCCCTTTCAGAGAATTGTGCAAACAATTCGGTGCAGGCTTGGCCGTGTCCGAGATGGTGGCATCCAATCCTGTTTTACGGCAACATAAACGAACCTTGTTAAAAGCCGACCATAGTGGTGAAACAGGCCTGCGGTCTGTGCAAATTTTAGGCACCGACCCCGAGCAAATGGCCGATGCAGCAAGGTTTAATGCACAACGCGGCGCACAGATTATTGATATTAATATGGGCTGTCCGGCAAAAAAAGTCTGTTCAGTAGCGGCAGGTTCAGCCTTATTAAGAGACGAGGCGCTGGTTAAGAAAATACTTGATGCTGTGGTAAATGCCGTCGATATTCCCGTCACGTTAAAAATTCGTACCGGCTGGGATTTACATAGTCGTAATGCCGTTGAAATAGCCAAAATAGCAGAACAATCGGGCGTAGCCGCCTTAACCCTCCATGGCAGAACCCGTGCCTGTAAATTTAACGGGCAAGCTGAGTATGAAACTATTAAAGCAGTTAAGCAATCGGTCAGAATTCCCATTATCGCCAACGGCGATATTGATTCGGCTGAAAAAGCCAAATACGTTCTTGATACCACAGGCGCAGATGCCATTATGATCGGCCGGGCTGCTCAGGGAAATCCATGGTTATTTAAGCAAATCAGCTATTTTCTTAAAACAGGAAAAAACCTTGAAAAACCAATAGATTCGACTATTCACAGCACACTTCTGAGTCACCTGGAACAACTATATAGCTTCTATGGCAATGTCAGCGGTGTTAGAATAGCGAGAAAACATATCGGTTGGTATTTTAAACAACTTGGCGCTATCAGCCAGGATACAAAAAACAATATCAACCAGGCCAAATGCCCATCACGACAACTAGCGATGATAAATTCGGCATTTAATCTTTTATCAATTGATAATGCTTCATAATATGAACGCCTCTCAAAAAAGTGCTGAAATCATTAACATAGACAGTAAAAAAACAGTGCCGTTACCGTTGTCTATTTATGTCAAGCAAACAGTAGAGCATTATCTTTCTCAATTAAGCGGTCATGAAGCCGTAGGTTTACATGCCATGGTCATCAGTGAAGTTGAAAAGCCCTTGTTGGAAGCAGCAATGGAACACTCAGGATACAACCAAACCAAGGCCGCCAAAGCACTCGGTTTAAGCCGCAGCACGTTACGCAAAAAACTGGATCAGTACGGCATTTCCTAACGTTCAACAGGGATCAGTTTAGCTTTGCTCCCCCATCCTTTTACATACCAATCCATCAATTCATAAGGTCTATATGAACAAAAAAATTACTCGTGCCCTGGTCAGCGTTTCCGATAAATCCGGCATCGTCGATTTTTGCCGGGAATTGAGTCAACTGGGTATTGAAATTCTGTCTACTGGCGGTACAGCTAAGACACTGGCAGAGCATAAAATTCCCGTTACTGAAGTCTCTGATTACACCGGTTTTCCGGAAATGATGGATGGCAGGGTTAAAACCTTACACCCTAAGGTTCATGGAGGCATTTTAGGCCGCCGGGGTATAGATGATGCGGTGATGGCCGCTAACGGCATCAGCCCGATTGACATGGTAGTGGTCAATCTATACCCGTTTGAGCAAACAATAGCCAACCCGGATTGTGACCTGGAAACTGCCATTGAAAATATAGATATCGGTGGACCTACCATGATCCGCGCCGCGGCTAAAAATCATGCAGACGTTGCCGTCATTGTCAATCCAGCTGATTATGCAGCAACACTAGCTGAACTTAAAAGCACCGGCAACAGCCTTTCAGGACAGACCCGCTTTCATCTGGCCCTAACAAGCTTTGAACACACGGCGCGTTATGACACTGCGATTGCAACTTATTTAGGAAATATTAACGGCATCCAGTTCCCGCCTACATTGAATTTGCAGTTTTATCATAGCCAAACGATGCGTTATGGTGAGAATCCGCATCAAAAAGCCGCTTTTTACCGGGAAAAAGCCCCGGCTTCGGGTACGATTGCTGAGGCCAAGCAAATTCAGGGTAAGGAGTTATCCTACAACAATATTGCCGATGCGGATGCAGCACTGGAATGTGTTAAATCCTTTACCGATAAGCCTACCTGCGTTATCGTTAAACATGCCAATCCATGTGGTGTTGCCCAGGCTGATGACATTCTTGCTGCCTACGACAAGGCCTATGCAACAGATCCAACCTCGGCATTTGGCGGCATTATCGCTTTTAACCGGGAACTGGATGAGCAAACAGCCGCTGAAATTATCAAACGTCAATTTGTCGAAGTTATTATTGCTCCCACAATAAATCAAGCTGCACAAGCCGTTCTGGCTGAAAAGCAAAATGTCCGGGTAATGGAATGCGGCATATGGGATAACGTTTCCCAGCCTTCGCTTGATTTCAAGCGTGTTGCTGGCGGTCTTCTGGTTCAGGATAAGGATTTGGGCGAAATTAACAGAGCTGATATTAAGGTAGTCAGTAAACGTGCCCCGTCAGAACAAGAGTTGGCTGATTTGTTATTCGCCTGGAAAGTTGCCAAGTTCGTCAAATCCAATGCTATCGTTTATTGCAAAAATGGTCAAACTATAGGGGTAGGTGCCGGGCAAATGAGCCGAGTCTATTCTGCCAAAATCGCCGGTATCAAAGCCGCTGATGAAGGTTTGATTGTGCCCGGTTCGGCAATGGCTTCAGATGCCTTCTTTCCGTTCAGAGACGGCATAGATTCCGCCGCAGAAGCCGGTATAACGGCTATCATTCAGCCCGGTGGCTCCATGCGTGATAACGAAGTGATTGCCGCAGCAGATGAGCACAATATAGCCATGGTATTTACCGGTATGCGCCATTTCCGGCATTAAAATTGGTGCAAGGTATTCTTGATCTATCACCACAGAGAAAACTCGCAATAATTGAAAACATCCATGTTCTTTGTGACTCTGTCTTACCTTGAGCTTACCTTATTTACAGAATATCTATGAAAATCCTCATCGTCGGTAGCGGTGGTCGTGAACATGCCCTTGCCTGGAAAGCTAGACAATCGCCTAAAGTCGAAAAAGTATTTGTTGCTCCCGGCAATCCCGGTACGGCACTTGAACCTTTTGTTGAAAACGCAGTAATCGCTGTCGATGATATTTCCGGATTACTGGCATTTGCCCAAAAAGAACATATCGATTTGACTATCGTCGGCCCGGAGATTCCTTTGGTTATGGGCATTGTTGACTGCTTTCAACAAGCCGGACTTAAATGCTTCGGGCCATCAGCCAAAGCCGCGCAACTGGAAGGTTCCAAGACTTTTTGCAAGGACTTTATGATTCGTCATAATATCCCAACGGCCAAGTACCAATCTTTTACAGATAAACAGTTGGCCATTGCCTATATCCGGCAACAAGGCGCGCCTATCGTCGTTAAAGCCGACGGTTTAGCTGCGGGTAAAGGCGTTATCGTCGCACAAACCGAGCATGAGGCCATTGCCGGCGTTGAGGACATGTTATCCGGTAATGTGTTTGGAGAAGCCGGCAACCGGGTGGTCATCGAGGAGTTTCTACAAGGAGAAGAAGCCAGCTTTATTGTTATTGCAGACGGCAAGCATGCCTTGCCTATGGCAACCTCACAGGATCATAAAGCCCGTGATAATGGCGATAAAGGCCCAAATACCGGCGGTATGGGCGCTTATTCTCCAGCTCCTGTCGTCACCCCTGAAATTCATGAACGGGTTATGCGCGATGTCATCGAGCCCACTTTAAAAGGCATGGCGGATGATGGGCTGCCTTATACCGGTTTTCTTTATGCGGGTTTAATGATAGCTGCCGATGGTGCTATCAAAGTGCTGGAATATAACTGCCGTTTTGGTGATCCCGAAACCCAGCCGATCATGATGCGAATGAAAAGTGATCTGGTCGAACTCTGTGAGGCCGCCTTGGCAGGAGAGCTCGATAAAACCACGAGTGAATGGGATCAGCGAGCCGCATTAGGCGTTGTTTTGGCAGCCGGAGGATACCCGGATACTTATCAAAAAGGTGCCGTTATTTCCGGTTTACCTGCGCAAGAACATGAAGACAGCAAAGTGTTTCATGCAGGGACACAACAAGTTGGAGATAATATAGTTACATCCGGCGGGCGCGTTTTATGCGCTTGTGCTCTGGGACATGATATTCAGGAAGCACAAACTAAAGCCTACAAACTTGCCAATAGCATTCACTGGAATGCAATCTACTACCGCACGGATATTGGCTTTAAAGCCATCAAGTCGATTCCCGTTAATAACAGCGAATTCAATTCTTGCGGTCCAGCAAACAACATGAGATTTACACTACCAAAGTAGATGCCTTCAGAACCTGCTTGTTCAAGGCTAGTCCGCCAGCGGTGGAGTTCCTCGGTGCCAATGACAGTTCTGCTTTAAGGGCTTCCTGTTCGTTTCTTTCTGCCTGCGTTACCTGGCGTGCCAAGGCATAATTGGCAGTAGCGAGAGGAAACACCTCAAATGAAATATCAGCCAGATTTTGTTGTTTGAATAAGCGGTATAATTTTCGCCCTGAGTAACCATTATGCAAAAAGGATTCGGTCAGAAAACGAGCCAGGCGACGCTCAATATCAGTTTCATCGCTATCTGTTGACAAACTACCCCAATCGGTATCCAAAACAACCAGCCAGCCGCCTGATTTTGTTACCCTGGTCATTTCAGATAAAGCTTGTGCGGGATCGAGTAAATGCTGAAACAATCGCTCACTGCGACAGGAATCGAAATAATCTGTTTCAAAAGGCAGTGACATAGCATCAACGCGCTTATGTTTGACCCATTTATTTACACCTGCAAGCTCAGCACGTCTTTCGGCTTCGGCAATCATAGCCTCATCGTAATCTGCGCCAATAACTTGTCCGTTTTCGCCAACCAATGGCGCTAAATGAATCGTGTCAGTACCCGGACCACAGCCTAAATCCAGCACCTTATGACCGGGCTGAATTTGCATGAGAGCGTAGGAGTGATGCTTCATGTGGTTGAGCAGATTTCCCATGACGCGGAGATATTCCGGGTCTACATAGCCATTGGATTGTGACACTGTTTATCCTTATTGTATTTTGTTTGTCATATTAAGTGCTATCAGTCTTACAGTTGCAAGAGATTAGGTCGAACCCGAAAATTTGGCAGCAAGTTTCAACGACAGGCTCATGGGGTATATCTCTACAAGAGAGACTCTGTTTTTATTCATGAATTCAGCGTGTTATCTTTATTCGCTAATTAAACAAACAAATGAAAAAACGAATAACCTATAAATCTTAGCTATTTTTGCCAATAGAAACTATACTGTTTCATTGTTTTGTGGCTGAACGAAAAAACCATAAGCCTTATCAAACAAATGGTGCAGCAGTTTATTTGGTTTGAATATTTTTAAAAATCCATTTATATCTGCATTATTTGCAGGATATTGAACATTTTAAGCTTAATTTCAGAAAACTTTGGTTCATTGGTTTTCCTGAAATCCTTAAGTGGCAAGGCTTTCAGAATTTCCGTTCAAACAGTATCTAAAAACTTTCCTGGAACGGTAACAAGCAGTGATTTTCTAATGCCATTTTATCATCTTGATGCCGGTTTACTTAGGTGGTAAATCAAAAAATTTCAGATTGTATAATGTACAAACGATTCAAGAAGATTTTATAGTAAACACTTGTCACCTACCATTCCTCCTTTAATTAAGAGAAAGCCATTTGGATAATATTATTGATCATTTTAATAAATATTTTGAGATGATACCTGCTATTTCTGATGACCTTAAAAATGAGGTGTATAGACTGCGTTATCAAGTGTATTGTATTGATAATAAGTACTTAAATTTTGAAGACTATCCTGATGATCTGGAATTTGACGACTATGACCAACATTCAGTCCATTTTCTTATTCGCCGTCGTAGCCAGGGAACTTTTATGGCAACTACCCGCCTTATTCTTCCAGACCCCAGAATCCTGGAAAAACCATTTCCGGTTGAAGCATACAGCCGGATTGACAATGTTGATTTAGTAAAAACCATACCCAAGCATAATCTGGCTGAATTGTCGAGGTTCTGTGTATCGAAGGAGTTTAGACGAAGAAAAAATGAACAGCATTTATTAACAACTAATGATGCTGATTCAGAATCTTCTTTTACGTTTGAAGAGAAACGATGTTCTTCTCACTTGACACTCGCCTTGTTAGCATGTGCAATTAAAATGAGTTATGAAAATAACATTCAATATTGGTACGCTATCATGGAATCTTCCTTGGAACGTGTTTTTTCGAGATTAGGCATACATTTTGTCGGGATTGGTCCGTTAGTGGATTACCACGGGATACGGCGGCCTTCTGTGATAAAAGTAGATGATCTTCTGGATAGCGTTGCTAAAAAAGATTTAAATTATTGGAATATGCTGACTAATAACGGGCAATTCGCACACCATAGGCTATCAACTTTCGCTGAAAAACATGGAATCCTGCAAGGTTGATGACAGGGTTCCGTGATTTGATTAAAAGTTAGTCGATGCTTCAAAATAAAAACTTCTTCCCGGCATAGGGACGTTTTGGGCAATGTAGTAGCGGCAGGCTCAAAGTAATTGGCGTCGAACATATTATGTAAAGAAGCCGCAACATTGAGATGTTCAAATAGTTTATTACCCCTTAATGTTAAATCAATGGTTTCATAATCATTCAATGGCCTGTTATCGTCTATATTATCCGACCGCCAACCCAATTAATCTGAGGCTGTAATTGCCATTGCGGCATAAACTGCCATCGAGTGCAAAATAAACATGATGTTCAGGCACACCAGTCACCTGTTGATTGGTTTGTTGATTCGTTGCATGTTGCCAAGCGTAATTACCCATCACATTCCATTGTTCAGCTATTGCCAGTTCCATTCCAATTCGCTTCCATAACCGTCTTGATTTCCGTTATTTTGAAAGGTGAACGTTCTGCGTACGCCGATAAGATCTTTAATTTGATAATAGTATAAATTAACTCCAGTTCTAAGCGATGAAAAGGGCCGATAATCAAAAGCCCATTCATAGGTATGAATAGTTTCCGGGTTTAAATTTTTATTACCCAGTAGGACTGGATTATTTTGATTACCCTGTTCCGAAAAAGTTGGCGCTCTAAATGCCTTGCCATAAAGCCATTTAGTAGTCAGTTGTTCATTGATATCCCAAACCAGAGCAACACGCGGATTCACGGTACCGCCAAAATCAGAATAATTATCATAACGTACGCCCGCAGTCAACTGCCAATCGTTAGTGAATTGCCATTCATCCTGCGCTACCAAAGACCAGATGGTTCGATGAGTATTCGGTGAATAAGCAAAACGAGTGCCAGTACATCTCGTTAATGTGCCATCAAGACACATTAGTGTCATTGATATTCCCAAGCCGAAATTTCTACTGTCACTTATGGTAAGTTCTTCATATCGAAAACCGCTGCTAAAACGCAGTATATGATTGTCCAATCCGTTGTAGACTGAGCTAAATTCAATTGAGGGAATTTTCTCTATTCGACCTAAATTAAGATTATATCCATCAGGAAATAAAACCAATTTGCTGTTGCGTAAGGAGGATGTAATATTGCCATCAGAACCTATGGGTAAAAGAGCGTTATCCGGGAAAAGTTGCAATTGAGCCTGAAAATCAGTTTGCAGATAACTGGCATGGGCCATCAGTTCCCAGTTATCAAACCAGTCTTCTGTGGAAAACCGCACATCGCCCAAATATTGTTCACCATCGGCACTTCCATTTGGATCCAATGCTCCAGCAGACCCCGCACGGGTACCTGCATTAATTGAATTAAATGCCCAGAAACCAATATCCCAATGCTTGCGCTGTAGATTAAGATGTCCGTTGAGAGTTTCATAGCGTGTATTCAGTTGGGCCAGGAGCATGAGAGGCATGAGTTCGAAGCGCACTATCAAAACCAGATTGAACATCGGCATTAACAATACGCCCACCATCGCCATTAGTATGCTGATATTGAAAACTCGTCGCAACATCCCAGCCTGCCCACTGAGCACCATACTGTCCCCATCCACTCTGCGTGCTATGATCACCTACACGAGCTCCCACGGCCGTACCGTTGATATCTTTGGCTGATTTTGTAATAATATTAATAACTCCAGCAAACGCATCCGCACCATATAATGCGGAACCGGGCCCTCTGATGACTTCCACGCGTTGAATAGCCTCAATAGGCATCTCCAATCCCGTCATTGTTGTTCCACGATAAGGCGTGGTAATGCGTGTGCCGTTTAACAAAAACAATATTTGCGAATTTGTCGCATTACGAATTCCACGCATAGAGTAATTATAATCATAAGTCGACCCCTGTAGACTGGCATGAACCCCCGGCACTGTTTCCAGAACCTCATGCAGCTCAGTAGCGCCCATGGATTTAATTTGCTCAGCGGTAATGACAGTGGTTACTGCAGCAGACTGAAATATCGGTTTTGATGTTCCTGTGGCGATAGCCGTAACAGGAATTGCACCCAATTCATCCAGAGACTTATCCATAAAGTCTTCAGTACTTGCAGCACCTGGACTGAAGTAGCTAATAGCCATTAACCAGCTAACGATTATTGTAAACTTAACGTTCATTTTGATGCCGCTGTAAAGGGCTTTATTAGCATAAGCTCATCCAGAGGCACTGGTTTACTGATACCATACCCTTGGGCATAATCCACGCCCAGTTCATTCAGCAAGTTGAAGATTTGTTCATTCTCAACAAATTCGGCAATGGTTTTTTTACCCATAATATGCCCAACTTCGTTAATTGCTCTCACCATGGCAAGATCAACTTTATCATCGACAATATCCTTAACAAATAAACCGTCTATTTTAAGAAAATCTACCGGCAGGTTTTTTAAATAGGCAAAAGATGACAAACCGCTACCAAAATCATCCAGTGAAAATGCACAACCACTGTCCCTTAAATGATTTATAAATTGAGTTGCGCAGGATAAATTAGCAATAGCAGCCGTTTCCGTTATCTCAAAACAGATTTTATGCGTTGGAATGGCCCACAAACTGAATTGTTCTGAAATAAACGCCAGCATGGATTCATCCGAAAGTGACACACCGGACAAATTAATCGAACAAATAGATAGGTTATCCAGAAAATCCGGTTTTTCGGCAATCCATTCAAATAGAAGACTGATTACCGCTCGGTCCAATGCAGAGGCTAGATTATAACGTTCTGCGGCAGGCAAAAATGCGCCAGGCGGGATGATATTGCCTTTATGATCCCGATAACGAACCAGGGTTTCAAAATGCAACCCCTCATCATTATAGGAGAGGGGTACTATGGGTTGTCCGTATAGACAAAAACGTTTTTGTTCCAATCCCTGTTTTATTTTTGATACCCATTGCATTTCTCCATGCCTCAAAGCTAATTCTTCATCATCAGGACGAAAAACATGCACCCGGTTCCGGCCGTTATCTTTTGCCGCATAGCAGGCGGCATCGGCTTCTTTAAGCAGATCGACGGCATTGCCACTGGTATCATTTATAGAGGATACGCCAATACTTACGCCAACGGTAAAACTTTTGTCTTCCCAGGCAAACTGAAAATCCTTGATCATATCGCGTATTTTTTCGCAGGCTCGAAACGCTTCGTTTAAGGAACAGTTATACATCAATATGCCAAACTCATCACCGCCCAAGCGGGCTACAAAATCATGTCGTCGTATATTTTTTCTTAATAAATCGCCTAATTGACTGAGTAATTCATCTCCTGCCAGATGTCCGCAGGTGTCGTTAACTACTTTAAATTGATCCAGATCAAGATAACACAAGGCATGTTGTGAGCTATCCGCACAAGCTACTTTAACCGCTTCCTTAATGTGCGTATCAAATTCCAAGCGATTTGCAAGACCTGTCAAGGCATCATGGCTGGCTTGATAAGCAATTTGCTCGCTTAACTCGTGAGTTTCTGTTACGTCTTCACAAACCAGTAATAAACTTTTTTGCTGGTGTTCATTTTCATAAAATCTAGCCGTCGTTCTGACCCAAATAATCCGCCCATTAAAGCAAACCTGTCTAATCTCTTGTTTATGAACAAATAATGGGCTCGCCAGACAGCGATCAACAAAACCTTCCATGAGTGGCAAATCATCTGGATATATAAAATGAAAGACCGAGCACTCCTGTAATTCCTCAACAGTTAAGCCCAACTGTTTAGCGCCGGTAAGGTTAGCCGATAAGATATTGCCAAATTCATCGAGATTAAATATCATGGTCGGGTTGTCATTATAAAGCGCCATATAACGGTCTTTTGCTCGTGTCAAAGACTCGTTTTGAGCATCAACTGTACCAATCAAATCATTGAAGGCATCAACAAGAACCCCCAACTCATCATTATTGATTTTAACAGCTCGCAACGAATAATCTTTCGTTTCACTGATGGCTTTAACGGTATTTACCAGTTTTTTAATGGGCGATGAAATAAGCCTTAATAGCGGTGCTGATAAAAAGAAGGTTATGATCGATACGCCGACCAACACTAGAAACAGCAGCCCGGTAAATTGTATTTTTCGCCAATAAGACTGAGTAAAATCAGCATGGATATAAACAGTACCTAGTATTTCTTCATCTTGAATAATCGGCTGAACTACAAACAAATTAACATTTTCAAAACGGCTTTTTTCATCTTTAATCGTTAGGGGGCATGATAATTCTATTTGGTTATTTTTCAATAATTGAGCAAAAACAGCACCCTTTGCATCATAAAGGCAGGCAGCTTGTACTGCCGGCAGTGTATTAAGTACGCCAAGATTTTCGTTGGCTAATTCCATGTCCTGAAAGAGTAAAGCAGCATTACTTCGATTACCAATAATAATTGCCAGCGTTGACAAGTCATCTCGGGTATTTTTCTGAAACTCTGAAATTTCAAGCACTACCAATAACAAGCCGGCAAATAATAACGATATTACACTGGGAAAAATTAAAGTCAGTAATAGCTTGCGCTTTATTGACAAGTTATTAACAAGTTTAATCATTGTCAGTTCCCTTAACGACATCAGCGACTTCCAGTAATTTTGCGCTGACTTTCAAGCCATTATTTTTTAGCGTTTTTAGATTAATTTGTAGCTTTATTTTACCCTGCTTGTTGACGAAATCAATCATCCCGCCTTGTTTCAAAAACTCACCACCTTCACCCACAACTAATGTGTTCATAAAGTCTCGTACAGCCAGCATTTCTTTGACAGAGGAACTTATATAGAGAATATGGCAGTGCGATTCTTTATCCATAGCTTCAAGGCTATTAAATCTGGATAATTTAATAGGTAGGCCCATCGCTGAGCGCTCTTCAATGGGGTTAATTAATTCACCAAAAGGATCATTCCCTACGATACAAAGATTAAAGGTTTCAGCTTTATTTGCGGTCCAGGTAATAAATTTAGTAAAGTTATATAAATAACCTGCCTTTATTTTATATTCGACAGAAGAATCATCAGCGTAAAGCAACTGCGAAAACAATAAACAACCTAAAATCCATGGCACGCTGATGAGTTTCATTTCTTCATTTTGCGTAGGTTGTAAAAAAAAAGTAAAAATTCCAATGATGCATCCGTTGTATTTTTATTATTGATGAATCCAAGCTTAGTTTGTAACGGCTAAACTGCCAAATTGCCAAAAAATATTTTCATCACTCTTATCATATAGCCATGATCCATTACCCCTGCACTTTCCCTGATACTGTGCATGGCCCATAGTGGATTGCCGGCATCGACTGAACGGATACCCAGCCTGGCTGACGTTATCGGTCCAATAGTGCTGCCGCAAGCCAGATCGCTACGATGTGAGTATTTCTGATAAGGCACACCCGCCTGCTCGCACCAGTCAACAAACATGGCCTGTGAAATACTTTCCGTGCTGTATCGATGGTTGGCATTAACTTTAATCACAGGCCCTTTATTCACGGTGACTTTATGGTCTGGATCGTAGGCTAATGGAAAATTAGGTTGATAGGCATGTGCCATATCGGCACTTATCATAAAACTTTGCGCCAATGCTCGGGCAAAATCTTCTCTGTTAGATTCAGATGCTAAAGCAATACGTTGAAGAACATCGGTAAGAAAGCTGCCATCTGCACCTTTATTGCTTTCACTGCCAATTTCTTCATGATCGAAGAAGGCACAAACTAAAGTATTATCGTTTTCTAACACCGCATTATCTAGCAAGGCCTGTAATGCGGCATGACAAGAGGCTAAATTATCCAGCTGGCTATTTGCATAAAATTCATTATTTCCTCCCCAGAACACGCCCTTTTGCGTGTCGTATACAGCCAGATCCCAAGATAAGATACGCTCTGCATCACAACCTGATTGCTGTTGCATGAGTTCTGAAAAATAAGCTTGTGGCAAACATTCATCAGCCAATACCGATAAGATTAAAGGTAATTCATTCTGCTTATGCAGCTTTAAGCCCTCTTCATTAACAGTCCTGTTCATGTGAATTGCCAGATTGGGCAATCGTAATAAGGGTCGGTCAAAGTTGACTAGCAAGCTAGCTAACTTATTTTGATTATCTTTATAATTGATCCGTCCTGCAAGACTCAAATCCCTATCGGTAAATGTGGCAATGATAGGCCCACCATAAACTTCAACACTCAGCCTTAATAAGCCATCCAGCCCACTGGCTGCATTCGGCTTTATTCTTAAGCCAGGGGAGTCGGTATGTGCGCCGATAATTTTAAACCCCGTTTCAACCAACGGTTTTTGCCCTTGTACGAAAATAATAATAGAGGAGTCATCACGGATAACGTAATAACGTCCGCCCGGCTGCAAATCCCACTTTGCTGTTTCATCCAGTTTTATAAACTGAAAAGCGGTAAGCTGGGTTTCGACGCTTTTAACCGCATGCCATGGACTAGGGCTGGCATCAATAAAATCCAGTAAATTTTGCACCTGTAGCTGAGCACTCATGATTTTTCTTTTAAATCCAGGGAGGCGGAGTTAATGCAATAACGCAACCCGGTGGGTTCGGGGCCATCTTCAAATACATGGCCTAAATGTGCATCACAGACTTTGCAGGTCACTTCTACTCTACGCATATTATGACTGGTATCAACATGTTCATTCACACTACCTTCAGGTAAATCAGACCAGAAGCTTGGCCAACCCGAACCTGAATTATACTTGGTCTCAGAATCAAATAAGGGGCTACCGCAACAAATACAATGATAGATGCCCACCTTTTTGCAATCGGTATATTTTCCGGTAAAAGGTGGTTCCGTGCCTTTTAATCGACAAATACTAAATTGTTCCGGTGTTAATTTATCCTGCCACTGGTCATCATTAGTGTATTTTTTTTCTGTCATAGTTATACGCCCTTTCCTGCCATTCAAACTATTCATTGTACGCGATGAAAACGGCATCGCCAAAAGTTCAATGCCACATCAACTTCGCCGCCATGACGAAAAGCAGCAGGGAAAAATAACGCTTTAATTTTGTCGCAGGCAGTTTGTGAACTAACTTCGCACCTATTGGTGCTGTAGCAATACTACTTAAGCCTGTGCCTAGAAAAGCGGGGAGATAGACATAGCCTAAACTCCATTCAGGTAAGTGCAAGGCATTCCAGCCTAATAGTGTGTAACTTATTGTTCCAGCGACCGCTATCGGTAAACCGCAGGCGCTCGATACTGCCACGGCATTACGCATAAGCATTTGGCCATGCACTAAATAAGGTACGGTAAGTGTGCCGCCACCTATACCAACAATGGACGACAGTAAACCAATAATGATTGCTACCAGGAAATCCAAAGACTTGGATTGCTTTATCCGGTCAGGTTTTGGCTTTACTTGCAAACCCATTTGGATACCCACATATATCAAAAAGATAACCAGGATATAGCGTAAAGTATCGGCGGTTATCTGTTTGGCAACCACGGCCCCAACTGCTGCACCGATCATGATTCCCGGACTTAAGCGGAACACTTTAGACCATACCACTGAACCTAAACGATGATGCGCAAAAACGGAAGCCATTGCCGTCAAAATAATGGTAGCTAAAGAAGTTGCCACAGCCATCAGCATTACCAGCTCTGCCGGAAGACCTTGAGCGGAAAACAAGATGACCAAAACCGGCACAATAATCAGCCCACCACCTATCCCAAAAAGTCCGGCCAATAGCCCTGAGACTAGACCTAATAAAATACTCACCAAAAAAACTTCCAACACAATATACCTTGATTGTAAATAATCGACACTTATATTTGATACCTTGGGCAACCGCGGTCCGGGCCTACTTATGACGCTTTTTTGTTAAAGCTTGTGCTATTCTAGGCTCAACATTTAAACAAATTATATCAAGTTAATGGAAATATACCTTGTTGGCGGTGCGGTGCGCGATACATTACTTGGACTTCCGGTGCTGGAAAAGGACTGGGTAGTGATTGGAGAAACGCCTGAGTCGATGTTAAAAGAGGGTTTTAGGCTAGTTGGAAAAGATTTTCCGGTATTTCTGCACCCTCAAAGCCATGATGAGTACGCGCTGGCCAGAACAGAAAGAAAAACCGCGCCCGGCTATAAAGGTTTTTCAGTTTATGCATCTCCGGATGTTAGTCTGGAACAGGATTTAAGACGACGCGACCTGACCATCAATGCTATAGCGATGTCCTCGCAGGGGCAGCTTATTGATCCTTACGGCGGACAACAGGATCTGGAAAAGCGGATTTTTCGTCATATTTCACCTGCTTTCGCTGAAGATCCTGTGCGCATCCTGCGTGTAGCCCGTTTTGCGGCACGCTACGGACATCTTGGCTTTACACTCGCTGACGAAACCAGAGAGCTAATGCAGTCTATGGTCATAGCCGGAGAAGTCGATTACCTTGTGCCTGAGCGAGTATGGGCAGAATTATTTAAAGCACTCAAGGAACAGACGCCTTCGGCATTCTTCTATACCTTAAAGGGCTGTAACGCACTGGAAAAAATCTTTCCTGAAATAAACTGCCTGTTTGGCGTACCGCAACCGGAAAAACACCACCCCGAAATTGATACCGGTTTGCACAGTATGCTCTGTCTGGAACAGGCAGTTATTTTATCGTCTAGCCCTGAAGTCAGATTTGCGGCATTAGTCCATGACTTGGGCAAGGGCATAACTCCCAAAGAAAATTGGCCACATCACTATGGTCATGAAAAAATAGGCCTACAAGTCCTGGAAAAGTTATGCGCCCGTTTGCGTGTACCTAACGCATTTAAAGCACTGGCTATACACGTCATGCAATATCACACACATTGTCATAAAGCGTTTGAATTACGCGCTTCGACATTAACCGATATGTTGGGCGTGTTAGGCGCATTTAAAGCAAACAATACACTGCATGAGTTTTTATTGGCATGCGAAGCGGACGCCAAAGGCCGAACCGGATTTGAACACGTCGCCTACGCTCAAGCCGCTTTGATAAAGCTGGCGGCTAAAGCGGCGGCGTCGGTAGACACGTCGGCTATTCTGAACAGCGAACTTGAAGGCGCGAAGATCGGTGAAGCGATTCGTCGCTTACGGATTAAAGCGGTGGCTGAAGTTATCTCCGCCTACAAACCGTTATAAAATGTGTAACCTTTAACCAATCCTGAGTTTAAAACTATGCCTTCCTTTGACATTATTTCTGAATTTGATACCCACGAAGTTAAAAACGCTATCGACCAGGCGAATAAAGAAGTTTCCACCCGTTTTGATTTTAAAGGCTCAAATTCGACCTTTGAACTGACTGAGGACAAATTAGTTATGATTTCTGAATCAACTTTTCAGTTACAACAAATGTTCAGTGTAGTTTGTTCAAAACTCAGTCGACGTGGCGTCGATGTAGCCTGCATGGATGTAGGTGATGCAAAAGGCAGCGGTAAAATGATGCGTCAGGAAATCACCCTGAAACAAGGCCTGGATACACTGTTGGCAAAAAAAATCGTCAAATTAATTAAAGACAAAAAACTAAAAGTGCAAGCGTCGATTCAAGGCGATAAAGTCAGGGTGACCGGCAAAAAACGCGATGACCTGCAAGAGGTTATTCAAATGCTAAAAGACGAAAAACTGGAAATGCCGTTGCAATACGATAATTTCAGGGATTAGTTCGCTCTCATATTATAGTAATTCATCGCTGTGGCGGGTTAAACATTGGGTAAAAAGTTCGGCAAAGCTTTGGGTGATATTTTCTATAAATACAGTTGAGCTTTCTGCCTCGGGCAGTGGATCACCGACAATAACATCACAATTAAAAGGTACGAATAATGCCTCACCTCTGGGTAAGGCACGACCCAAGCCGTAAATTACTACAGGGGTTATTTTGACATCGATACGTTCCCTGGCTAAATAAAATAAACCTTTCTTAATTTTACTGATTTTTTCGGGGGAACCTCGACTGCCTTCAGGAAACAGAATCAGGATATCGTCGTTATCCAGGGCTTGATGACAGCCCGAAAACAATTGCTCCTTATCCACATGACCGCTCCGGTTAAAGGGCACGATATCCAGACAATGCAAAGATATCCAAGCCAGCAAACGGTTACTCAGAAAATAATCAGCGGCAGCGACGGGTCTTACTTTATGAATAGCTGGCTAGCGGATACAAGCTCATTAAAACCAGCGCATCTAAATGGCTGTTGTGATTAGCGGCGATAATCGCAGGGCCTTTTAAAGGAAGTTTTTCCCTGCCTCTAAGATTTATCCCTAAAACAATCAGTACAAGAGGCTTAACTATGAGGGCAAAAAACAGAATTTTGATAAGCCTGTTCATGATTGATAGGCAACATAATAGAGAAAATGGAAAAACAGCGGTGCGGTATAGATAATGCTATCTAATCTATCCAGAATTCCGCCATGCCCAGGAATTAAACTGCCGCTGTCTTTTATTCGTAAATCCCGTTTCACCGATGAAAGCACAACATCCCCGAAAAACCCTGCCAAACCAATAATAACGCCCGCAGCTAGGCCGTATTCAAAAGATAACGGTGTTAATAATGGAGCTACGAAACCAGCGCATATCGTTATCGTCACCAATCCCCCTAAAAATCCTTCCCAGGTTTTATTGGGGCTGACTTTAGGAATAATTTTATGTTTGCCTAGCATTTTGCCCCAAATATATTGGCAGACATCATTAAATTGGGTCATAAACAGCAAAAACAGCACCAATCCAATACTGCCCGCATCAATATTTTTAACGGGTAACGTCAGTAAATAGGCGATGTGACTAATGGAGAAGACCATCAACATCACCGCCCAGTGCAAAATACCTGCTGAACGAATAAAGCCCGTGGTATCACCTATCAAGACCATGCGCATCGGTAAAAACAGGAACACATAGACGGGAATAAAAATAATAAACATCCCATACCAGCCCATGCTTACCCAATAATATTGCACAGGAATAGAAAGATAAGCCCAAAAAATCACTCGTCTATCGGTTAGCCGTGTTGGAACGATAGACAAGAACTCTTTTAGCGCTAAAAAACTTAAAAACCCAAAAAAGACGATGGCAGTTGTGCGGCTGGCAGCTAATACCAAAAATAACAGCGCGATAATCCACCACCATGACTGAATGCGTTGGCGTAACTCGGTATAGTCTTTATCCGTATTTTTGGCTGACAAGAACAGGCGAGTACAGGATGCTATAATCAATAATCCCAATACCGCGAGCATGGCATAAAATGAATTTTGGGGAATGTTAAGAAAGGTCATGGCTTTCTAAAAATCGATAAGCTGACAGGGTACGGCGATAATAGCGTAATTAAACACCCCAAAATCATTATTACCATAGCCGCGAGTAAGGCGTAACTTTGCTGGCTAAAGCTGTTTTCAAGAGCGGTTATAATGCAAGCGGCGGTCAGTAATGCCATTCGATGTTGTTTGGCCATGGGACCTTGAAAATTAACTGGTGCGCCTAAACTGGCGGCTAAAGTTCGAACATAGGCTGTCATTATCGCTAGTAAAGCGGCGCACCATCCTAGCGTTTCTCCCCAACTGATAATACTAATAGCATAACCCGCGCTAACTATGAGTAGTGCATCGGAAATGCGATCAGGCATATCATTAAACAGCTCCCCGGAATGCGTTTTTTTACCTCCTTCGATAGCAACCATGCCATCAAATAAATTGCATAACAAACGGCATTGAATAAACACCGCCGCAAGTATCGGTAACAACCATCTCCCTGTCGAACCCGCGTTCGGTAATAGCAGGAAACAAATACTGCCCAACATGGCAAAAAAAATGCTGGCAATTGAGATTTGATTAGGACTTATTCGTCGCCGACTCAAGCGTTGGGCTATTGTTTGAACAAAAACAAGTTCCCGAAATTTTAAATATCTTCTGCCATTTACATTCATTGTGCCTACCTCTTAGTGCTGGTTTTTCGTAACTTATAAGCAAAATAACCCGCAATTGCCAACATCAGCCAGCCCGTCACTAACGGCCCGATAACACCATCATAGCTGCTGACCAGATAAAGATAGTCCGAGCTAAAATCGGTGTTAAATAATTGTTTGCTCATTTTTATTTGCCATACCCAGCAGGTATGACAACCGATACAAAGCCCCAGACTGGACTTTACCTGCGTTCTGAGTACACCTAAAAATATTCCCACCAGCAACAAGGCAAAAAATGCCGATAGAATGTTAGGGTTCAGCAAGTTGCCAACCGCTTCGCCCAGCAATTTAAAACCACTGAACAAGTTAATATCCTGAACAGGTATGTCCGTTTTGCTGCTTAAAAAATGCAGTGCAGCATAATAGGTTGAGCTTAACAAAATGGCCGCTGTAACGGGCATCTTCTTATTTAATCCAACCAACAAAATGCCTCGAAACAGCGGCTCTTCAATCAGTGAAATAATCAACGCAAGCAATAAGCTAATAGCCATATTTCTAACTACCCATTCGACTGACCAAGTGTGCGCGTCATCGATCACATTGATTTTAAGCACATACTGAGCAATAAATACGGGCATCAAAGTTATCAAGCCCAGCCCGAATCCTTGTAATAATTGTTTTAAGAATACCGGTCTTGGAGAAAACCCCAGCTCTTCCTTGTTGATTTTCAGATAAGCCATAGCCGGGAAAATACTCAGAATCAGAAATAGCTGTGTCGATTTGCTGATGATTTTCCGGAAAGGTACAACATCGCCTATGCCTTGCACAATAAAATAGCCCACGATGCAAGCCAACGATATAGCGGCCAGCAATACCAACAGCGGCACGAGGGTATAAAAAAGGTAGCGCATCAGTTATACGTCCATCAATGATCTTGGCGCAGGCAAAGCCGGCGTTCCAAAATCGCCCCACAATATCTGCACGGCGGCCAAGGCAGCGAGTGATGCCGTTTCAGTTCTTAATATGCGATTGCCCAAGCGGACTGGGATAAAACCAGCGGCTTTTGCGGTTTCGCGCTCCTGATCAGAAAAACCGCCTTCGGGGCCGGTAAGTAAAGTTACATGCATGTCTGTCGGGGTTAGATCTGCCAATGTTTTTTTTGCATAGGGATCAAGAAACACCTTCAAACCTTGTTGTTTATCGACCCAGTGTTGCAAGTGTTCTATGTCTGTCAATTCGGGTACCGTTGTTCTACCGCTTTGTTCAGCAGCATGTTGGACTATTTTTTGCCAATGCAGCAAGCGTTGCGGCTTTTTTTCACCTTTAAATTGCACTACGCAACGCTCGGTTAATAAGGGTGTGATGTAATTAACGCCGAGCTCCACCGCTTTTTGTACCGAGAAATCCATTCTGTCGCCACGCGATATGCCCAAGCCCAAAGTAACCAGCAAGGGCGATTCCACGTTACGATCCAGCCATTTGTTAATGGCAATCGCCACGCTTTTCCGGCTGACTTCAGCAACGGTACACAAATATTCCCCGCCTGGCTCCGTTGAATAAAATAATTTCAGCCTCTTTTTTTAAACGCAAAACCGTTCTGACATAATGCCCATTCTCATCATCCAGCTCGACTTGTTTGCCTGAAGCCAAATGCATGGGTGTATATAATCTGGAAACTCGCATATTAATCCCTAACCGCCCGCTGTATGCCATCCCAAGCCACTTCAGCGATTAATAAAAGTTCCTCCTCAGTAATAATGTAAGGAGGCATAAAATAAACAACATTGCCTAGCGGGCGTAATAATACACCTTTAGACAGCGCGTATTGATAGACTTTAAGACCACGGCGTTCTTGCCACGGATACGGCTCGCGCGTGTGTTTGTTTTTGACCATTTCAATGGCCAATATCATACCCGTCTGCCGGACTTCGGATACATGCGGGTGCTCGTTAAAACGCGCCGCCGCTTTCGCCATAATCCCGGCCAGCTGTTTATTGTTCTCGATAACAGTGTGTTGCTGGAAAATTTCCAGGGTTGCAAGTCCCGCTCTACACGCCAACGCGTTACCCGTATAACTATGCGAATGCAGAAATGCTGTCAACTTTTGATAATCATCATAAAACGCTTGATAGACTTGATGAGTGGTTAATACCGCCGACAACGGTAAATAGCCGCCCGTCAAGCCTTTGGACAAACACATAAAATCCGGGCTGATGGCGGCTTGCTCACAAGCAAATAATGTCCCCGTGCGCCCAAAACCGACGGCGATTTCATCGGCGATTAAATGTACATGGTATTTATCGCAAGCAGCACGCAGCAACATTAAATAAACCGGATCGTACATACGCATATTGCCCGCGCACTGCACTAAAGGCTCAATAATGACCGCACAGACGCTCTCGCTATGTTGTTGCAACACTTGCTCCATCAGGGCAAACCGGCGCGTGGAATAATCCGCCCACGACTCGCCTGGTTCACGGTTGTAACAGTCCGGCCCCGGCACGGTAATCACATCCATCAACAAAGGCGCATAAGTTTCCTTATACAAGGGTACATTGCCGACGGCTAACGCACCTAAGGTTTCGCCGTGATAACTGTTTTCCAGCGTTATAAATTTGGTTTTTTGCGTTTGTCCGTGATTGCGCCAATAGTGAAAGCTCATTTTGAGCGCGACTTCCACCGCAGATGAACCATTGTCGGCATAAAAACATCGGCTCAACCCATTCGGGAGTGATTTCAACCAGTTTTTCCGCCAATTTGACCGCGGATTCATGGGTGAACCCGGCAAAAATGACATGCTCCAGGGTATCGAGCTGGTCTTTTAGCGCGGCATTGATAGTGGGATTGGCATGGCCGAACAGATTAACCCACCACGAACTGATGGCATCCAGATAGCGATTACCGTCAAAATCCTCCAGCCAAACGCCTTGCCCTTTTTTAATGGGAATAATCGGGAAGGTTTCATGATCCTTCATTTGCGTACAGGGATGCCATAAAACGGCAAGATCGCGATTAGAAAGAAACTGGTTAGTCATAATATATAAAATGTGTGGAAAATAATGTGTTGTTTGAGTCCAATTGTCTGTCAAATTCAATTTGCTTGTTATTAATTTATTAGGGCAAAAGTCAGAAAGGATTTAAACAAACAGAAAAAAAGAGTAGCCTTTGTATTTGTTGGGCGTTGTGACATAAACCAACGTGGCTGAATGATCTGAATAAATTGTACTAATGAGGATATTATGATATACAAAGTCGAAGGTGACATTCTATTGAGCAAGGCCCAGGCGATTGCCCACGGGGTAGGGATAAACGATCCTATGGACAAAGGTTTGGCACTGGACGTTTCACAACAAATATCCTGCCATGCACAAGGATTTTCACCGCTGGTGCCATCAACATAATACCAAGCCGGGTGAGGCCTGGATGTGGGGCGGGCCAAATAATGTCCGTATTGTGAATCTGATCACTCAGGAAGGTATGGATAGCCACGATCATCGCCATGGCAAAGCGACCCTGAACAATGTCAGGCACGCATTAAGTGCGTTAGTGAAAATGATTGCTGTCGAGAAATTTACTTCAATCGCGTTGCCGAGGTTGGCGGCCGGTGTAGGTGATTTAGACTGGGATGATGTATGGCCGTTAATTGAACATAGTTTAGGCAATCTTGATATCCCGGTTTATGTCTACGCTGTTTATCATCCTGGTCAACCGGCTGATGAACCTGGCGTTTAAGGTAACTGTGACAAGGGGGGATTTGTTTCGAGTTACCTTACGGATTATGGTACCAGCGCGTAATGGTTAGACAAAAAGCGGCTGATTTTTGTCATAATCGTGGCTTTCGTTGTAAAGTGCGGCAATCAAATTAGCTTGATACACCATGCCCACCAGCCGATTTTCGTTATTGACAATCGGAATTTGCCGGTAGCCTTGATTTGACATCAAAGGAATAAGATCGGCAATATGGGTGTTTTCCGGCAGAATACTAACAGAGCTTGTCATAATATGGCCGACTGATTCCGGTTTATCAGTTGTTACATTGGGCGTACGGCGGATAAAATCCCGAAACTTTTTCTGAAATGATTCATTAGTTGCCACTTTAATGAATTTAAAAAAATCATTCCAGGTAATAATGCCAATAACACGTCCTGCCTTATCAATAACCGGCATCGATTTCAGCTTTTTGCTATGCATAATTTTCCAGGCTTCTTCAACTTCTGTTCCGTATTCAACCGTCAGTACATTTTTAACCATAATATCCGCACAGGTGGTATTGCCTCTATAGCGTTTAAAACTTTGTGTCTGGGCATCGGTAAGCAATTTGCTTAAATCTCCCGTAGAAACATCCATAAACCTATCCATGTTTTCCAGTGCTTGTTCCAGATCCTGCTCTGAAATACCGGTGAGCTGGGAAGGCTGCATAGTGCTGTGTTTATTTTTTTTATTGTCAGCCTGATGAGGAATACTAGGGTACTCGTAATGCAATACCCACCGATTAATGGCAATCGCCATAACCAGCATGATCGCTACATTAATACCTACCGGCATCAGCACAAAACTGTAATTCATAAAATTTACAGAATCTCCTGCTATGATGGGTGTTAATGCAGTTGCTGTGGCGGGAGGATGCAGGCAACGTAGCAACAGCATGGCAAGAACACTTGCTCCGGAGGCGTAAGCTGATGCGAAAATCGTATCAGTAAACAGTTGAGCGCAAGTAATACCGATAATAGCCGATATTAAATGACCTCCGACTAATGGCCAGGGTTGCGCAAGCGGACTGCCCGGCATAATGAATAGAATAACGGCAGAAGCGCCCATCGAGGCGACTAGAATCGGGTAAGCTGCACTAACACCAAACTTTTGGGATACCCATGCCACAATTAAAATAGCAATGAAACACGAAATAACGGAAAGAAGCTTACCCTTGATACTTAAATTTACCGGATCAACGGTAACAAAACGAAAAAATTGCTGGATGTTCATAAGCGGATAAATATTATCGTTAATTTAGGCATCTGTCAGACTCATTTCTGCGAAAATCGCTTAAATACAATATCGAATCGATACTATACCTCTTGCAGAAATAAATTGGGAGAATTTTTTTTCAAACCGGGGTCGAATGAAAAGCATCCGAATAAATATCCTTCATAGACGCGCCTTTAAGAAAGACCATTTTTTTCGTTTGATTGACCATTTCAGGATGACCGCAGAGAAATACGCGCCAACCTTTTAAATCAGCAAGCGAGGCTAACGCGACTTCATTCGCACGTCCATGGGTAAAACCTTCAGGAACATGGTTGCTGGATATGCAAGGGATGTAATGAAAATTTTGATGCTGTCCGGCAAGCTCACGCATCTCATCAATCCGGTAAAGATCTTCAACTTCACGACTGCCATGAAACAGATAAATGGGGCCGGAATGACCCTGCGCAAGGGCATCGGTCAGAATACCCGCCAGTGGCGCCAAGCCTGTTCCCGTTCCTATCAGAAGTAGGCCTTCGTCACTTCTTTCGGGCAGGTAAAAGCAATGCCCGCGCGGTTCGGATACGGCAATGGTATCCCCCGCCTTGATTTCATCATGCAGCCATTCACTAAACCTGCCGCTAGTTAAGCGACGAATATGAAATTCCAGCGTATTGGATTCTTGCGGGGTATTAGCAATCGAATAGCTGCGCGTTAATCCGTCAGCTCTCTGTAGATTAACAAATTGTCCGGCGTTAAATTCGAACGCATCCTTAAAAGCTATGATCAGTAGTAACGTATTTCTATTGAGCATCTCATTAACAATAACCGTTCCTTCGGTATAGAATTCCGATTGATCGGGTAGTTTAATGACCATGTCCTGTTCAGGATGACAAAGACAGGCAAGGAAATGATTGTGTCTTTTCAGGGTATTCTTCAATCCCGCCTGAGCGCTTTCCGGCGGAATGGTATCGGGACTGCGCACTATGCAACTGTGACAGGTGCCTTTTTTACAGGCGTAGGAAATATTGACATTTTCGCGTAATAACGCATCGAGTACTGTTTCATCCGGTTGGCAAGAATAAGTTTTTTCTTCAATCGTTAATTTATACATGATTCTACCGTTAAAACTGATTCCATTAGATTGGTTGATTGAGCAGGGTTAAGATTGCTTATCTAGCTAAGTTATCGTTGCGTGTAGTCTTACAAAGAGCAACTACTATTTGCCAAGCAAAATTGTGTGGACATAAGTCTATAACAACCAATAAGCTTATGCAACTTAAATGCTTTATAAGCTTCATATTGTCTTTATAGGTCAACATAACTTGGGTTCGTAATATGAAAGGGATGTTATGCCTGGTGAACTGAATGTCTATACAAACCTGTTTTTAATCCCCCAAGGCCGTATCCAGTATTTCTATCCAATGCCGGACAGGAATAGAAGTCATGCTTTGAATATATGTCAGACAACCGATATTAGCGGTTGCAATAACATCGGGCTCGGCGCTTTCCAGTGCATTGACTTTATCCTGCAATAATCGATGCGATAATTCCGGCTGTAACAGCGAATAAGTGCCGGCCGAACCACAGCACAAATGTGGATTAGCCACTGTGCTCAAATCAAAACCCAGGTCACGTAACAGGGTTTCCACTTTACCCCCCAACTGTTGTCCATGTTGCAGTGTACAGGGGGATTGAAAAGCAATTTTGCCGTTAACGTCTGGGTGTTAACAACGATAAATTTTCAGCTGCCAGAACCTCAACCAGATCCCGTGTTACGGCTGAAATTCGTTGTGCTTTATCGGCGTATAAAGGATCTTGCTTCAAGATGTCGCCATATTCCTTCACCATCAAGCCACATCCACTCGCTGTCATCACAATCGCTTCCACGCCCTGTTCCAAATAAGGCAACCACGCATCGATATTGCGGCGCATGAAATCCAGGCCATCCGCCTGTGCCGACAGGTGATAACTTAACGCGCCGCAGCAACCCGCCGCTGGTGCGATGAGCAGGCTAATTCCCAATCTATCCAAAACCCGCGCCGCCGCTGTATTAATGGCAGGTGCGAGTTGAGGTTGCACACAGCCCGCCAATACCAGCATTTTCCTTCTGCGGGTATTTTGTGGCGCTATTAAATCACTCTGGCGCGTAGCCGGAATTTTGCCGCGCAAACGAGCCGGCATCAGGGGTTTAAAGATTTGTGTACATCGAAGCAAGAAAGCGAAACGTTGCGGATACGGCAACACGGCACACAATACGCGACGTTTAACCTGCTCCAGCCATGGGCGGTGGACTTGTTGCTCAACGACAGCACGTCCTATATCCAGCAAACGCCCATAATTGACCCCTGACGGACAGGTGGTTTCACAGGCACGGCAAGTCAGACAGCGATCTAAATGTTGCTGGGTTTCTTTGCTGGCCGCAGACCCTTCCAATACCTGCTTGATCAGGTAAATACGGCCGCGCGGGCCGTCGCGTTCATCACCCAGTAGTTGATAAGTAGGGCAGGTGGCATTGCAGAAACCGCAGTGAACACAGGCACGCAGAATGGCTTCGGCTTTCTGGGCTTGGTCAGCATTTTCTCAATGCAATCAGTGGGCGGGTTTGCATTACCAGCCCTCATATAAACGCCCAACATTAAAAATGCCGTGCGGATCAAATGCCCGTTTAATGTTGCGATGCAGTTTTTCCAAACCGGTGGACAAGGGCTGAAACTCACCACCCAGCGGTGAACGAAACCGGCAGGCATGACCGCCTAATGCGTGTGCTGTTTGAAAAATCGTCTCGGCCGGTTGATCAGTTTTTAACCAGCGCAAGGCGCCGCCCCAATCGATAAACCATGCACCCGATAAATCGGGTTGCGTTGTCGCCGGAGCCAGCGACAAACGCCAGAGCGATGTCTCACCCTGAAAAAAAGCCAGTCTTTGCTCGCGCACATCCGCCCAAAACGAGGTAGCCTCGTCATCAGGCAGTACATCGCCACCGAGCTTTTGCAGCGCAGCTGCAATAGCTGTTTGAGCGCCTGATAGCCGAATTCGCACCGCTTCGCCATCAAAACAGGCCGCTGATAACGGCCAATTCTGTCCCGCCCAGCGATTCATCTGTACCAGCGCAGCATCAAGGGTCATAGGAAATATTAGCGTAGTTTCAGCTTCCGGCCGTGGCAACACTTTCATCGAAATCTCCAGTACCACACCCAGCGTACCGAGCGCGCCCGCCATCAAACGCGACACATCAAAACCGGCAACATTTTTCATCACCTCGCCGCCAAATTTGAGGATTTCTCCGTGACCATTCAGTAACTTTACCCCCAGCACAACATCGCGCACCGCACCTGCGTAAGGTCTACGAGAACCGGACAAGCCGGTCGCCACGATACCGCCCAAAGTCGCATCCGATCCAAAATGCGGCGGTTCAAATGCCAGCATTTGCCCGCGTTCAGCCAAAACCGCCTCGATGTCAGCCAGGCGTGTACCACAACGGGCAGTCATAACCAGTTCGGTCGGCTCATAACTGATAATGCCACGGTGATCGGCAACTACCAGCGGTTCGCCTTGCGCGGGCCGGCCATAAAACGCTTTGCTACTGCTACCTATGATATTTAAAGATGTTTTATTGGCAATCGCGGCTAACACCTGCTCGCGTAATAACGCACTGACGTCACAGCCTGGTTCAATCATCGCTTTAAAACCTGTCGAGTTCGGGATGTGGGGTGTGACCATGATGGACATGCAGCGCACCAAATTCGGCGCAGCGCGGGAGACTCGGAATCGCCTTGCCTGGATTCAGCAAGCCGCGTGGATCGAATGCCGCCTTAAGCGCATGAAACTGGCGTAATTCGCCGCTGGAAAATTGCACACACATCTGGTTGATTTTCTCCATGCCCACGCCGTGTTCGCCGGTAATCGTACCGCCGGCCGCCACACACAATTGCAAGATTTTACTGCCGAATGCTTCAGCACGCGCCAAATCACCCGGCTGATTGGCATCATACAAAATCAAGGGATGTAAATTGCCATCGCCGGCATGAAACACATTAGCCACGGCAAGACCGAACTCCTCCGATAAACCCGCGATACCGCGCAGCACTTCAGCCAAACGCCTTCTGGGAATCGTACCATCCATACAATAATAATCCGGCGACAAGCGCCCGACTGCCGGAAAAGCGGCCTTGCGTCCTGCCCAAAACTTTTTACGCTCGGCTTCGTTTTGCGCGTGGCGCACTTCAGTTGCTCCGTTAGCGAATAAAACAGCTTGCGCCCGAGCCAAATCAGCAGTCACCTGCGCAGCTATACCATCCATTTCGCACAGCACCAGGGCCGCAGCTTCAACCGGATAACCCGCGTGAACAAACGCTTCAGCGGCACGAATCGCCAGATTATCCATCATTTCCAAACCGGCAGGCACTAATCCTGCGCCTATAATGGCTGCTACGGCTTCACCCGCTTGCTCGATGTCGGCAAATACCGCCAGCAATGTAGAAGCGGTTTCCGGTAACGGTAATAATTTAAGCGTGACTTCAACAATAATACCCAATAAACCCTCCGAACCCGTTATCACAGCTAATAAATCATAACCCGCGCTGTCCAGACCCGAAGCGCCCAGCGTAATCAATTCGCCTTCGACCGTCAGCAATTTGAGCGCAAGCAGATTATGCACAGTTAATCCGTACTTCAAACAATGTACGCCACCAGCGTTTTCCGCCACATTACCGCCTATGGTGCAGGCGATTTGTGAAGAGGGATCAGGCGCATAATACAAGCCGAAGGGTGCCGCCGCTTCTGATACCGCCAGATTGCGAACACCCGGCTGCACACAGGCGCTACGATTACTGGGGTCAATGGCCAAAATACGGGTAAATTTAGCCAGACTCAACAGCACGCCGTTAGCCACGGGCAACGCACCGCCGGAAAGCCCGGTACCTGCACCTCGTGCTACTACCGGCACACCGTGTTGATGACACAAATGCAACACTGCTTGTGCCTGTTCGACAGTTTCCGGTAATACCACCAGCCATGGTAAAACCTGATAAGCCGACATACCATCGCAATCATAAGGCCGCATAGCTTCAGGCGCGGACAGTATATTGCCGGCTTTAAGAAACTGACTCAACTGGCGCAGAAATGCAGCTTTATCTACCGTGTGGTCAATGTGTTCGGCGGGGTGTTCTGGATGATTCATTGACCTAACTTTAACTGTGAATCTGTGGCGTTTGGTTTATTTTATGCGCGTTACCTAAGCTGTCGACTCACCTTTGGCCTCAAGTTCAGATAACTCTGTCAGGGTATTGATGTTAGTAAATATCTCCGGTTCGTTGCTGAAATCCGCTTTTACCATTTTTTGTTGTTCCAGCCAGCGATCCATTTTACGTTGACCACAAGCCAAATAGTTTTGCAGGCCCGATTTTAGCGACGTTTTTATCGCTAAAAAAACGGGATGCAAGCGTTCTCCATCAAAAGCGACAGCGACATCGGCATTCCTTTGTAGCACGGGTAGTTAACAATTTTTGCAAATGTTCAGCTTTAATTAATGGTGAATCACAGGGCATAACAATCAGAATATCTGCATCCGTATAGATCATTGCGGTTAACACCCCCGCCAAAGGCCCATCAAAACTGTCGGTTTGATCGGCAACTACAGGTAATCCAAACGCCTTATATTGCTCCTTATTACGATTGGCATTAATAATCGATTGATCGGCAACGGCGGTGAGGGCGGCTATGGCATAACTCACCATCGGGCGGCCTTTATAAGTTATCAAGCCTTTGTCCTGATTATTCATGCGCCGGGCAAGTCCGCCGGCAAGAATTACACCGGTTATTTTTGTTGGATTGTTCATAATGATAGGTTATTTTATTATTTCAAACGTAACCGGATTGATCAGTTAAAATGTACGAACTTTTTTCACTTTCTTAATTTATGGGAATAAGTATCACCAATGAAAAATAAATACACATCATCTATTTTAAGCCTTTGCTTGTGTGCAGCCATTACCGGTTGTGCAACGACAGGTGACCAAGCGTCCGTTGAACCAACGCCTATGGTCAACGACTATCCTACCAGGGATCGGGTTGAATATGTTTTAAACTGCGTTGCACAACATGGCGGTCTGACTTATATCACTCAATACGCTTGCGGTTGTAAGATCGATAAAATTGCAGAAAAACTGACGTTTACTGAATTTGAAGCGGCAAAAACATTTACTTATCTAAGCAAAGGGCAGACAGGGGACGCCGGTGCGGTTTTTCGTGACCCTGCACAGTCCAAAGATTTGAGGACGCGCCTTAAAGAAGCGGAAGCGTCTGCCGAAAAAAGCTGTTTTGTAAAATAGGAAAATGCCTATTGTTGCGTGGTTATTTCACGATGAGGTGGTTATGAACCATTTTGACTCCTTTGACCTTTCTTGTAACCTCCGCAGCTCTGTTGGATTGATCAAGGGAATCAACAAATCCGCTTATCTGCACAATGCCCTTGAAAGTTTCAACACTAATCTGGAGTGTTTTAAGCTTGGAGTCAGCCAATATTGAAGTTTTGACTTTGGTGGTAATAGCAGAATCATCCAAATATTCACCCGTACTTTCGTACGTTTTGCCGCCTGCACAACCGGCAACCGAAACAACTAACACAAGACTTATTAATAAACGGAGTATCAAATTTGATTTGCTCATAATAGTTATGTTTTAAGAAAAATAAAGTGAAATATTCTAAATAAAGACAGTGCTTTCTGTCATCAGGTTTTGGCGCAATCCCCGTTAAGATAAATCGGGATACTCAAGCCATTGCTGCTAGAATAATACAACAATCTCGAATAGATGTAACGACGACAGAAAATAGAGGGAAAAATTGTTCACCAAAATTATTTTACACAATGAATCCATTGAAGCTAAAGAAAAATAGATAGTCTTAGGAATGGTAGTTTTATTAATTTTATTGCTATGTTTACCTGCGTGGGTAGAAGCAGAAATCTATCAATGGCAGGATACAACAGGTAGCGAGCATTTTTCTGATCGATCTCATCCCGATGCAAAAACGGTCACTATAAACCCCGGCTATAACTTTTATAGGGTTAAAACGGTTTACGATGGTGATACAGTCGTGCTGGAGGATGGCCGTAAAATTCGATTGTTGGGTATCAATACGCCGGAAGTTCAACATAAAGAGAAAATGGCTGACGCAGGTGGAGAAGATGCCAAGGCCTGGTTGATTAGTAAACTGCAACACACCAGGGTTCGCCTGGAAGTTGATGCTGAGAAGACCGATAAATACGGAAGAACTTTAGCGCATCTGTTCAGTGAAGCAAAAGAGCATATTAATTTGTCTTTGGTTAATGCAGGTCTGGCGACAATCAGCATTTACCCGCCCAATCTGCTGTATGTCAATGAATTGCTTGCAGCCGAGAAGAAAGCGGAGCGAGACAAGCTGGGCATTTGGCACCGGCCGGAGTATGCCGTAATACCCGTTAACACCCTTACTGAAGCAGGGCATCCCGGTTGGACGCGCCTGGTGGGGACGGTTGTTGCTATTCGTAATACCCCAAAGTCTATTTATCTGGTATTTTCCAGCCGGTTTGAAGCGCGTATTGAACGCAAATGGCAATCATTATTTCCTGATGTTAATGACTATTTGGGTAAAACGGTTGAAGTTCGTGGTTGGCTTAATAAAAGTAGAAAGCATTTTTCACTATTAATTCGTCACCCAGTCTGCAATCAGGCAAAGAGAATATAGGATTATGAGTTGAGATGCTACAATTATTGCTTATAAAAATATACCTGATCTATTCCCGTGCAATCAAAACAGGCTAAACATTCTTATACTTGGAACACTATTTATCAGATAGCGTTAGAACACAAAAAAGCACTGATTTACTCACATTTCATTGCTATTTTAGCGACCATTGCGAGTGTTCCTGTGCCATTACTGATGCCATTGCTGGTCGATGAGGTTTTACTCAATAAACCAGGTGCGGCAATTGGTCTCATAAATCAGCTATTCCCTGTAGAGTGGCACCTTCCCATTCTTTATATATCTGTTATTTTGGTTGTCAGTTTAATCCTGAGAATCATTGCAATCATTTTTAACATCATTCAGGCTCGACACTTTTCCTGTATTTCCAAAGACATTATTTTCCGTATCCGCAAAAATCTGATCGGACATTTACAAACCATTTCCATGTCTGAATACGAAAGTCTTGGCACCGGTGCGGTGGTTACTCATCTGGTTAAAGACCTCGATACAATTGATACGTTTATCGGCACTACCGTTAGCAAATTACTGGTTGCCAGCCTGACCATCATTGGTACTGCGGTAATTTTATTATGGATGCATTGGCAGTTGGGTTTGTTTATTCTGTTGTTAAATCCGGTGGTAATTTATTTCACGCGCGTGGTCGGTTCTCGCGTTAAAGATCTTAAATCCAGGGAAAATTCTGCTTATGAAGTTTTCCAACAATCGCTAACTGAAACACTGGAAGCGATTCATCAAATTCGTGCCAGTAACCGCGAGCAATATTATTGCCGGCAATTGATTGAGTCTGCTCGATCGGTTAAAGATTTTTCAGCCGCATTTGCCTGGAAAAGTGATGCGGCCTCCCGCTTAAGTTTTTTGGTATTTCTGTTCGGCTTTGACATTTTCCGCGCCTGCGCCATGCTGATGGTGTTTTATTCTGATCTCAGTATCGGTCAAATGCTTGCGGTATTCGGCTATCTCTGGTTTATGATGGCGCCGGTACAGGAAATTCTGGGTATTCAATATGCTTTTTATGCGGCTAAAGCGGCATTATTTCGTATCAACAGATTGACGGCCTTGAAACAGGAGCCGCATTATCCACATCTGGAAAATCCGTTTAGGAACAAAAAAACCGTCGCTATTCGCGTCGATAATCTGCACTTTAGTTATGGTGAAGAAAAAATACTTAACGGTATTCAGTTGAAAATTAAAGCCGGTGAAAAGGTTGCCCTGGTCGGTGCTAGCGGAGGCGGCAAATCTACCTTGATACAAACCCTGATCGGTCTCTATTTGCCCAGTGAAGGCAAGATTTGCTTTGATAACGTTCCCATTGAACGCATAGGATTGGAGGTTGTCAGGGAAAATGTGGTTACTGTGCTGCAACACCCTGTTCTCTTTAATGATACTATCCGCGCCAATCTCACTTTGGGTAAACCCGCTAGCGATGCCGCATTATGGAATGCACTGACTATCGCGCAATTAAAAGATGCCGTTAAAGATCTTGAAAATGGTTTAGATACTATCGTCGGTCGTCAAGGCATGCGGCTTTCTGGCGGTCAACGGCAAAGAATGGCCATAGCCCGCATGATTATTGCCAATCCTAAAGTGGTGATATTGGATGAAGCGACTTCAGCACTGGATAGCGAAACTGAGCATAAATTACATCAAGCCCTTGCTGCTTTTTTAAAAGGCCGTACCACCCTTATTATTGCTCATCGTCTGAGTGCTGTTAAGCAAGCCGATCATGTTTACGTTTTTGAGCAGGGAGTAATCTGTGAACAAGGACGTCATGAAACGTTAATTAGCCAAAAGGGTCTTTATGCCAAACTTTATGGCGAATATCAATAAGGCAGGTGAAAGGTTCAAGGATAAGAAATTTATCTCCTTGAACCTTTTACCTTGTACCTTTCACCTTGAACCTAACTATTCATGACTGAACTTTACGACTTACATTCTCATTCAACCGCCTCTGATGGCGCATTATCACCTACAGAATTAGTGCAACGTGCGCATCAGCACGGTGTTACCTCGCTGGCGTTAACGGATCACGACACCACTTCCGGACTTAATGAAGCCCAGTTGTCTGCTGCTGCAACAGGCATCAAATTAATAGCCGGCATTGAACTTTCTACCAACTGGCAAGATAAATGTTTCCACATAGTGGGATTGGGTATTGATCCAGCTTATGCACCTTTGGCTGAAGCAACCCATAATTTGCAAAGTACTCGCCTGGAACGAGCCGAAAAAATTGCCTTAAAGTTGGAGAAAAAACGCATTCCTGGCGCGTTGGAAGCGGTAAAAAATGCCGCTGGCGATGGCATGATTACGCGCACCCATTTTGCCGATTTTCTGTTATCACAAAATCATGTGTCTACCCAGCAAGAAGCGTTTGACCGTTATCTGGCAAAAGGCAAGCCCGCCTATGTGTCCACTGCCTGGGCTGATCTTGAGGTGGCGGTAAAGTGGATTACCGGATCCGGCGGTGTTGCGGTATTGGCGCATCCTTTACGCTATAAATTGACAGCCAACTGGATGAAACGCTTACTCACTGCATTCAAGGATGCCGGCGGTCAAGGAATAGAAGTTATAACGAGCAGGATTAATGCCGATGAGATAAGACTGGTAATGGATTATGCAACACGTTTTGAATTGGCGGGTTCAATGGGCTCTGACTTCCATAACGCCGTCAACCAATGGGTGGAATTAGGCAGGCTTGCACCTTTACCAAAAAATATTAAACCCGTATGGGAATTGTTGGGTTAGCTGTTAAATGGTGTATTCTGATAAAATTTATCAATTAAGCTAATAACTTGTATTGAACTTTTAAATTATTCACTCATGAAAGAAGAAATAACCCCAACGACAACACAACCGACAACGTCATTACAAGCTGCCTGGAATTGGAGCTTATCTTCCCTGTATGAGCAAAGCTGGGTAAAAAAAATAAGTGACTCAAAAAGTAGTACACGCTACCCAATCAAATTATTACGCTACTGGTTCATGTATCACTTGATTAAAGATGAGTACGCTCGACTGGGGCGGCCTTTGCGCGTCTGTGAAATTGGTGTTGATAGAGGGCAGATGCGCCGTTACATGCAGGATGCGGGATTTACTGACATCGCTTGTTGGGAGGCGGTAGATTATAAATTACAACCTGAACTCATGGAGTCTGGCTATACCAAACAGATTCAATCGAATGTTGACTTGCCTGATTTCAGTTTGGCTGAAAAATACGATGTAATTATCGTACTGCATTTACTGGAACACTTATTTGAACCTGAACAATTGGTTACAAAACTATCATCCGCATTGGTGCCGAGTGGCGTTTTAATCGGTGGCTTTCCAGCCTTGCCGCAACTTCTACAAGCATGCCGGCAAAAAAAAATCCGTCTGACCGCCGCAGATTTTGAGCACGTCAGCACTTTTTCACCGCAACGAGTGAAAAATATGGCGCAAAGTTGTGGGCTAAGCCTGGATTTTATGTCGGGCACTTTCTTTCTACGCAAACGGAATTTTTTTCTTGAAAGCTATAAAGGCTGGGTGCGCTTAAATTTACTTTGGGGTGCTCTTTTTCCTGCAATCAGTGGCGAAATTTACTGGCGAATGCGGAAGTAATAATCCATTGCGATTTCACAATCACAACTTTACAAAGCAAGCCTTTTTAAGGTAAAACCTTCTGGGCGTTGTTGCCCGGAAGAATATTAAGCGAGCGAGAAAATGGCTACTGTATTGATTACCGGCGCGAGCCGGGGGTTGGGATTAGAGTTTTGCAAACAATATGCGGATGAAGGCTGGCAAGTCCTGGCCTGTTGCAGAAATCCGGAAACGGCGGACAAATTGGCTGACATTCCTCAAGTGCGTGTTTTTCCGCTGGATGTCTCGGATTTCGCGCAAATCGACAAGCTGGCGGCACAATTGCAGGATACCGCCATCGATGTTCTTATCAACAATGCCGGTATTTACGGCGATAGTCCCCGGCGCGGTTTCGGGCAACTGGATTATGCGGCCTGGACGCAAACATTAACAATCAATACGCAAGCGCCGGTAAAAATGGCAGAAGCGTTTTTACCGCACTTGCAACGGGGCGATAAAAAACTGCTGGTATCGATCTCGAGCCAAATGGGCAGTATTGCCGATAACGGTAGCGGCGGCAGCATCGTGTACCGCACCAGCAAAGCGGCGCTTAATGCCGCGATGAAAAGTATTGCGATCGATCTTGCAGACCAGAACATCGGAGTTCTTGTTTTGCATCCGGGCTGGGTTAAAACCGACATGGGTGGACCGAATGGCCTGATAGACAGTAAGGAAAGCGTTGCCGGCATGCGTCAGGTGATTGCCCGGTTTACGCTTGCCAAAGCGGCGGTTTTTTAAAATACGACGGCTCTAGTCTGCCCTGGTGATAAAGCCGCTGAATTCAGCTGAGCATCTTAAGCTTGACTATTCAAATAGTCTTCATAATTACCGTTAAAATCAACGATGCCTGTTGGCGTTAATTCGATAATCCGTGTCGCCAGTGAAGAGACAAATTCCCGGTCATGGCTGACAAAAATCAAGGTGCCGGGGTAATTTTCAAGTGCTGTATTTAGCGATTCAATGGATTCCATGTCGAGATGGTTGGTGGGTTCGTCCAGCACCATGATGTTGTTTTTTTGTAGTATCAGTTTGCCGAACAGCATGCGTCCCTGTTCTCCACCCGAGATGACTTTAACGGATTTATAAATTTCATCGTTAGAAAACAATAACCGCCCCAGAGTGCCGCGTATGGTTTGATCGTCGTCGGTTTCTTTACGCCATTGCCCCATCCATTCGATGAGCGATATATTTTCAGCAAAGTCTTCGGCATGATCCTGGGCAAAGTAGCCGACTTCAGCATTTTCCGACCATTTAATTATTCCGGTATCGGGCATTAAATCTCTAACTAATGTGCGTAATAAGGTGGATTTACCAATGCCGTTTGGGCCTATTACCGCAACGCGCTCACCGACGGCAATTGTCAGATTCAGATTTTTGAATAACGGTTGTTCGCTATAACCTTTGCTTAAGCCTTCGACTTCCAGGGCTAAACGGTGCAGTTTTTTGGTTTGATCAAAACGAAGAAATGGATTGACCCGGCTGGAGGGCTTTACTTCATCCAGTTTGATTTTATCCAATTGTTTGGCGCGTGAAGTGGCTTGTTTGGCTTTGGATGCATTCGCGGAGAAGCGGCTGACGAAGGTTTGCAGTTCGGCAATCTGGACTTTTTTCTTGGCATTTCCTGCCAGCAGACGTGCACGCACTTCAGTTACCGCAATCATGTATTCGTCGTAGTTGCCGGGATATACACGTAACTCGCCATAATCCATATCCGCCATGTGCGTACAGACACTGTTTAAAAAATGGCGATCATGCGAGATGATAATCATGGTGCAGTTGCGTTGGTTCAGTATGTCTTCAAGCCAACGAATGGTGTTGATGTCCAGGTTGTTGGTCGGTTCATCCAGTAACATAATATCGGGGTTGGCAAACAGCGCTTGTGCCAGCAATACACGTAATTTCCAGCCGGGAGCAACGGCACTCATTAAGCCACCGTGTTGTTCCAGTGGAATATCCAGTCCCAGCAGTATTTCACCTGCGCGTGATTCGGCGGTATAGCCGTTGTATTCAGCGAACACCGCCTCAAGCTCTGCGGCATGCATGTAGTCGTCCTCGGAAGCCTCCAGATTGGCATAGATGGCGTCGCGCTCGGACATGGCCGCCCACATCTCGGCATGTCCCATCATCACTACGTCCAGCACACGTTGGTCTTCATAGGCGAATTGATCCTGCCGTAAATTTCCGAGCCGCTCATTGGGACTGATGCTGACGTTACCAGCTGACGGCTCTAGTTCGCCGCTCAATATTTTCATGAATGTCGATTTGCCGCAGCCGTTCGCGCCAATCAGGCCGTAACGGTTGCCGTCGCCAAATTTGACAGAGACGTTTTCAAACAGGGGTTTAGCCCCAAATTGCATGGTGATGTTTGCTGTAGAGATCAAGGTATTGTTCCGAAGGGTAAAAGTAGAAAAATTGTTGGGCTAAGATGATTATTAATTCACCACGAAGACACGAAGTTCACGAAGAAAAAGCTTTGGCACGCCACTACGCTGCTCGTGCATTGCTCTACCTTCTGAATCCATTTCAATCGAAGGTAAAAACTTCGTGTCCTTCGTGGTGGATCTTATGTGTTAAGAAAGCCAGATTTCCGGCACGATATGAGCGGTTTGTTGGTCGTCACTGACCCAAATTTGCCCGTCTTGCCGGTTGATTTGTAATTGCATGGAGCGTTTTATCAGCAGAGCAAGTTGATCGCTTGCCGATTTTGGTAAGTTAATGACTGTCAAATTGTTAAAGCGTTCCAGTTTGGGTTGAATTTGTTTCCACCAAACGGTATTGCGTCCGCCATAGGTGTAGATAATGACTTTGTCTGCACGATTAGATGCTTTGCGGATGCGTTTTTCATCGGGCATACCGACATCAATCCACAGTTCAATATCATCGGTCAGGCTAAGTTGCCAAAGATCCGGTTCATCATCAGTACTCAGGCCTTTGGAGAATTGCAGGTGTTCATGGGCATTCAGTACGAAAGCCAGCAAGCGCACCATCATGCGCTCTTCGGTTTCGGAAGGGTGTAGTGCGATAGTCAGGTTATGGGGTTGGTAATAGCCTCTGTCCATGTCGGCTATCTGACAGTCGGCTTTATAGATGGTTGACTTAAGCGCCATTGAATGTGTTTGTGTATGAGTTAATTTGCCTATTTTATCAGATTTTAGTGCCTGAGTGTTTTGCCGGTAAGCTGCACAGCAATTCACATGATGACAAAATTCGCCGTCATTCCGGCATGGATGCCGGAATCGTGCGCCATGGATGGTAATTGGGAAATGTCTTTAGCTTAACTGTAAACCTAAAGTTTCACACCCTTGTGAATGTATCTCGGCAATCCCTGCCTGAATGACGAGCAATATGAATGTCTAAAAGTCATAATGAGAATTGCTGTAAGCTGCAAGAAGAAAAGAGTTATTTAAAGAGGGATTGAAAGGGATGATTTTAATTTTGATTAAAAATCGCTTGAGAGTTGTCATTAATATTGGGATAGTGTGCGGGGCAAAGACCTTAATACACTATAATAGGAGTTACCTTTGATGGTACTTTACAGCACTTGACTGCTGCGGTTCAAGGCCCTGAACGGTAAAACAACTTTGAATAAACAGGTCTGTAAATATAGTTTTCAATAAACAGATTAAAATTTAGGAGAATACATGCTTAATAAAGTTACTTTAATTGGAAGACTGGGTGCAGATCCCGAGGTTCGTTCATATGCCGACGGGTGGCGCTGTAGCGAATATAACATTGGCTACGAATTTTAGGCGTGGAAAGATAAGCAAACGGGCGAAAGAAAAGGAGTCTACTGAATGGCATAGAGTGGTGTTTTTTAACCGTTTAGCTGAAATAGCGGGTGAATACTTAAAAAAAGGTGGTCAAGTCTATGTGGAAGGGCGTTTACAAACACGTAAATGGCAAGGTCAGGATGGACAGGATCGCTACACTACCGAAATCATTGCCGACTGAAATGCACATGCTGGACAGTCGTAGTGGTGGTACCACTACGAGCTTTGGCGGTGAGCAACCATCAGCAGGGTATTCTGCGCCATCATCCAAGCCTGCATACCAATCTCAGCCGCCGGTGCAGCAAAATAATTCCGGATCAATGCCACCGTCTCCACCTGCTTATGATGATTTTGATGACGATATACCGTTCTAAACGAGGGTTACTAACATGACAACAAAGCAATCAAAATCCATTTATCAAATAAAAATATCATTAATCGGCGCCAAACCTCCCATTTGGAGGACTGTTTTAGTGTCTAGCGATATAGATTTAGAAACTTTCCACGACGTTATTCAAGTTGCAATGGGATGGACTGATAGCCACTTACACCAATTTATTGCAAATCAGGTATTTTATGGAATTCCTGATGATGATTTTGGGATGGAAATGGAAGATGAAACAAAATACAAACTATCTCAATTGTTAAAAAAGGAAAAAGAATCACTTATTTATGAATATGATTTCGGGGATAGTTGGGAACACAAGATACTCCTTGAAAAAATACTTCCCGACGATGGTAAAACTGTCTTGCCTGTTTGCATTAAAGGTAAACGCGCTTGCCCACCAGAAGATTGTGGTGGCATTTGGGGTTATGAAGAACTCCTTCAAACGATTTCAAATGTCAAGCATCCTGAGCATGAAGATATGCTGGAATGGTTGGGCGGGGACTTTAATCCTGAGTTGTTCGATCTTGAAGGAATCAATGAGGATTTAGCTGAGTATTGGCGATAGTTTTTGGCTTTTAATATGGATAGTAATAAAACAGCACTTGATACAGGCTCTACAATGATTAAAGCATTGTTTGAAGCCAATGCTTATGAGCATGAAATAGCGGCTGTCAGCATCATTGAAACACATATTTCCTGGGTGCTGCTGACCGGACAGTACGCCTACAAAATCAAAAAGCCTGTTAACTTTGGTTTTCTGGATTTTTCCACGCTGGAGAAACGACGATTTTTTTGTCATGAGGAATTAAGGCTTAACCGGCGTTTAGCTGCGGACATCTATCTTGATGTAGTGCCGATAACAGGAAAACCCGATCAGCCCAAAATGGATGGAGCAGGGGAGGCTATCGAATACGCCGTCAAGATGATTCAGTTTCCTGCGGGATATACACTGAGTGAGCGTGCTGAATGCGGGCAGTTGGGTTCAGATGAAATTGATCAGATCATCGATATTATTGCCGATTTTCATGAAACTGTTGAAAAGGCTGGCGAAGATTCTCCTTATGGGGATAGTGAGTGCATCAAGCATTGGTTTGTCGAGAATTTTGACCATATCAGACCCTTGCTGGTCGATGATAAGCAAAAGCAGCAACTTCAAGCAATTCAGGCCTGGGGTAATGACGAATGGAATAGTAAGGCCGGATTGATGCAGTTGCGCAAACAGCAAGGTTATGTGCGCGAATGCCACGGTGATCTGCATTTGAGCAATATGACCCTCATCAACGGCAAGGTTACCCTGTTTGATTGTATCGAGTTTAATCCGAAGCTGCGCTGGATTGATGTCATCAGTGAAATTGCTTTCCTGGTTATTGATCTGCTGCACTTTGGTTATCATTGCTATGCTTACCGTTTGCTCAATCATTATCTTCATCGTACTGGCGATTACCAGGGAATGGCTTTGTTGCGTTACTACCTGGTTTATCGTGCGCTGGTGTGCGCTAAAGTTTCGCTGTTGCGCCATGTGCAGCAGCTAAATGATGCTGTTTAGTAATCAGGTCTGCCTGAAATATACTGAGTTTGCGAATCTTGCCGAGCATTTTACTCAAGTTAGCCGGGCATTATTAATTATTACCCATGGTTATTCGGGTTCAGGTAAATCCACTTTTGCAGGTCAGCTTGCCGAAAAAATGGGCGCCTTGCAGATACGTTCAGATGTTGAACGCAAACGGCTATTTGGATACCGTGCTCAAGAGGATAGCGGTAGCGGTCTTGACAGCGGACTTTATACACAGGAGGCAGGCCGAAGAACTTATCTGTATCTTGCAGAATGTGCAAAAGTTGTAATTGAAGCCGGTTTCTCTGCAATTATTGATGCGGCTTTTCTTAAAACCGAGCAGCGTAACCTGTTTCGACAGCTTGCAACCGAATGCGGCGTGCAATTTCTTATCATTGATTTTCAAGCATCCGATGAAGAATTATGCAGACGTATAAAGCAACGGCAGAACGATGCTTCAGAAGCGACCCTTGATGTGTTCCGACATCAGCTGCAATCAGAGCAACCACTGTCTGCGGAAGAACAGGCTTGTTTAATAACGATTAATACGGAGAGCGACAAAGTTCTGGATACACTGCTAGATAAGATTGATGGTTTTCTGCAATAATCAGGATTCTTTTAAGTTTCCAGCATGCAGTCCACATTCTTTTTTAGCTCCCGATTCCCACCACCAGCGCCCCGCTCGTTCATGTTGATTGGGTAGAATAGCGCGGGTGCAGGGTTCGCAGCCTATGCTGATAAAGCCTTTTTCATGTAATTCATTATAAGGAACCTGATAGGCTTCGATATAATCCCAAACTTGCGCTGAACTCCAGTTTATCAAGGGGTTAAATTTGATTAGCGGATGTTCGGCCGTGGAAAATGCAGTGTCTAGTTGCACTTCAGGAATGTCCTGACGGGTATCCAGACTTTGATCTTTGCGTTGACCGGTAATCCAGGCATCGACATTTGCCAGTTTGCGTTTTAACGGTTCAACTTTACGAATGCCGCAACATTCCTGATGACCATCCTCATAAAAGCTGAACAAGCCTTTAGTTTTTATAAAATTATCCAGGACATCTCTGTCTGGTGTTAATAATTCAATATCTATCTGGTAATGTTTTCTGACTTTTTCTATGAAGCGATAAGTTTCGGGATGTAAGCGTCCGGTATCCAAAGAGAAAACTTGAATGTCTTTTCTGATAGTTAAAGCCATATCGATCAGTACAACATCTTCCGCCCCGCTGAAAGAGATTGCAATGTGATCAAACAATTCCAACGCTTTTTTAAGGACAGTGCGCGGGTTTTTATGGGCCAACTCGGCTTGTAATTGTTGAATATTGAAGAGATTCATGATGATATGGATTCCTTGGTTCTCTGTGTTCTTAGTGTCTCTGTGGTGATAAAGTGTTATTGTTGTGAAAAATACTGTTTCAAGAAATTATCGAAAGGGATTTGCTCTTTGCTTTCAACTTCTTTCTGTTTGGCAAGCGAAAGCTCAGCCATGTCAGTAAACTTTTGTGTAAGGGTATTATCCAGTTTATTGAGACTAAAATACCGGGCGTGTTCGGCTGACTTATTTAACGCGAAACGACTAAAGGGTTGTTGGTTTTGAGTCATGCTATCCAATATTCTTGCCGATGCGGTTAAATCCGGATTTTGGATTAACAACTGCTGCTGGGCCAAGGCAGAGCTATATGGTTTATCAGTATCCTCTTTATCAAGAATTGCACAGACCGGCTGCATGGATTCAAGAATTTCCGTGGCCCAGTCTTGCAGAGAAATCTTTTGATTGCCTTTATCCAGTTCCAGGCCTGGCTTTCTGCCAAAATTTGCAACCGCCAACTGATTGGCATTATTGATTTGGTGATCTCCGTCTGAAATTTTTGGGCTATCTTTAAACAAGCAGGTGAGTAAAAGCGCTTCTATAAAACGGGCTTTAGCTTCGTCTATGCCGATGGGATTAAACAAATCCAGGTCAAGGGAGCGCATTTCTATATAGCGGACGCCACGGCGTTTAAGAGCCAGCGTCGGTTTTTCGCCAGAGTTGATAATTTGCTTGGGCCGGATCGTGCTATAAAACTCGTTTTCAATTTGCAGGATATTGCTGTTAAGTTGACGGTATTCGCCGTCAACAACAACACCGATTTCTTCATAATCAGGGTAGGGTGTTTCAATGGCTTTGCCCAGACTATCGACGTAGCCGGACAAGGAATTGTAATCAATTTTCAGATTAGCCTGATTTTTACTTTTATACCCTATATCGCTCATGCGTAACGAGGTTGCGTAAGGATGATAGAGCGTACCCTGATCGAATTCCTCAAATTGTGCCATCAATGCAGGACGGCTCTTAAAGAAGTTTTTACAGATGGCCGGTGATGCACCGAATAAATACAGGATTAACCAGCCCAGTCGCTGAAAGTTTCTAATTAAACCGAAGTAAGCATCGTCGGTGAATTGTTGCAGACTGAGTTGACTGTTCTCTTGTTGATGTAACGCGAGCAATAGGGTTTCGGGCACGGAATAATTAAAATGGATGCCGGCAATCGCTTGCATAGTTCTTCCGTAGCGATGCCATAAACCGTGCCGGTAAACATGCTTCATGCGACCTATGTTAGATGATCCGTATTCGGCAATGGGAATACTTTCATCACCATTGATACCGCAGGGCATACTGGCGCCCAGCAAAATTTCATTATCCAGATGCTCATAAACAAACTGGTGAATGTTACGCAAATAATCCAGCGTATCTGTTATATCAGCAAATGGCGGGGTAATTAATTCAATCAGCGCTTCAGAATAGTCCGTGGTGATACACGGATGTGTTAATGCCGAACCTAAAGCGGCGGGGTGGGGTGTTTGGGCAATAAAACCATCTTGGGCTATACGCAGACTTTCTTTTTCAAGGCCTTTGAGTCCCCCGCAGAGCAAATGTTGATGATCATTTGCCAGAAGTTGATCCAGGCGCGTCGAAAGCTTATTAGTAAAATAGGTCATAGAGTGGGCGTGTGTTCCCTGCAGTCCTGTATAATTGGTTTATTATAAAGGGTTTAACTGATTGAAGAAATATTATCGTAGTGCGGGAGAAGCGGTGAATAAGAAGCCCATTGAAATACTCAAAGCTGTTTTTGGCTATGATAGTTTTAGAGGTCAGCAACAGGAAGTGATTGAACATCTTTTGGCTGGGCAGGATGCCCTGGTATTAATGCCGACAGGCGGTGGCAAATCATTGTGCTACCAGATTCCCGCATTAATGAGACCCGGGGTCGGTATCGTTATTTCTCCGCTGATCGCATTAATGCAGGATCAGGTGAGCGCTTTACTTCAGTTGGGCGTAAAAGCCGCGTTTCTTAATTCCACTTTATCTCTGGAAGAAGCTCGACGTATTGAGTTGCAGTTGCTTAATAACGAGCTGGATTTACTGTACATCGCGCCGGAAAGGCTGACCTCAGCACGTACAGCCGCCTTGTTTGATCGCATCCAGATCGCCTTGTTTGCCATTGATGAGGCGCATTGCGTATCCCAATGGGGTCATGACTTTCGGGTGGATTATTTGCAGCTATCCATGTTGCATGAGCAATTCCCCGATATTCCGCGTATTGCTCTGACAGCAACCGCAGACGAGAAAACCCGGCAAGAAATTATCCTGCGCTTACAGTTGGAACAAGCTCCGCTTTTTCTCAGTGGTTTTGATCGTCCCAATATCCGTTACCGGATTGTCCAGAAACAAAATGCCCGGCAACAATTAATAGATTTTATTCAAGCCGAACATGCCGGGGACGCCGGCATCGTTTATTGTTTATCGCGTAAAAAAGTGGATGAAACTGCCGAATGGCTGAGAACCAAAGGTGTCAATGCCTTGGCTTATCACGCAGGTATGGATGGAAATTTGCGGTATCAGCATCAACACCGGTTTTTAATGGAAGACGGTGTGGTGATTGTTGCCACCATTGCTTTTGGTATGGGCATTGATAAACCCAATGTGCGTTTTGTTGCCCATCTGGATTTGCCTAAAAGCGTTGAAGCTTATTATCAGGAAACCGGCAGGGCAGGGCGTGATGGTTTACCTTCTAATGCCTGGATGGCTTATGGCTTGCAAGATGTCATCACCCTGCGGCGAATGCTGGCGGATTCTAATGCCGATGAAGCCCATAAACGCCTGGAAATGCACAAACTTGATGCTATGCTGGCCTTGTGTGAACAAGTGCATTGCCGGCGGCAGGCTTTATTACATTATTTTGGCGATCATCTTGAGCAACCTTGCAATAATTGCGATACCTGCCTGGAAACTGTGGAAACCTGGGATGGCACATTGGTGGCACAACAAGCGTTATCCTGTATTTATCGTACCGGCCAACGCTTTGGTGTGGGCTATTTGATTGAGGTTTTACGCGGCAAGTCAAGCGAGCGCATCGTCAGTTTTGGTCATGATAAACAATCCACTTTTGGTATAGGCAAAGAATTGGATGAACAACAATGGTCTTCAGTATTTAGACAGTTGGTCGCACGCGGCCTGGTTGACTGTCAATTTTGACCATTTTGGCGTGTTGCAACTCACTGACGCGTGCCGTCCTATTTTGCGCGGCGAACAACAATTGGTATTACGCAAAGACCTAAAACCTGAAAAAATCAAACCTGGTAAAAAAACCGCCAGAAGCAAATCAGTTAGCGAGATCAACGCCGCGCTATGGGACGCTTTACGTACCAAGCGTCGTGAGATTGCCGATGCACAGGATGTCCCGCCCTACATTATTTTTCATGACGCAACCCTGATGGCTATGTTGGAAGCCAAGCCGGCCAATCGCCAACAAATGGCTTTATTGTCGGGTGTGGGTGAACAAAAACTCAAACTTTATGCTGATCAATTTTTAGCGGTTATTAGTGAATATACCGATGACCACACAGTGCCGGATACGGTGGTCAGATTCGGCGGATATGTTCAAGCTGGGTTACAGCGTGCAGCAGATTGCCCAAAAACGAGGCTATAAAGAAGACACTATTTATAATCATCTCTCGCAAGCGCTGGAGCAGGGAATGCTGGCGTTGAATGATGTCGTGGAATTGCCGGAACAAGACATCAAGCGGATAGAAGAAGCCATTTTGAGTTTGCCGGAAGAACAACAGAATGCGCTCAAGCCTGTATATGAGCTGTTTGACGGTCAGTACAGTTACGGTGTTTTGCGTTGTGTGAGAGCGGCTTTGCAGTATCAGACGGCGTAAAGGAACTATAATAATTTTGCATGATTTGGATGCATTCATTCTTGGATATCACTTAATGCGTTGATAAGCCGTGTTTTTGCATGCGGTAAAGCAGGGTATCTCTGGAAAGACCCAGTAGTTTAGCAGATTTGCTGCGATTGCCTTTAGTGCGATTGAGCGCTTGATGAATCAAGTTGGCTTCTAAAGAGTCAAGATGTATACCCTTTTCAGGCAAGGTAAAATCTTCTGCCTTAGGCATACTGCTGTAGGTGACAAATTCATGGGGGAGATTTTCAGGTTCAATGGTTCTGCCCGCTAATAAAATACTGAGTCTTTCGCACAGGTTACGTAACTCACGGATATTACCAGGCCATGCGTAATCTTTCAGAACTTTCAAAGCCTGTTTACTGAATTTGGGTGCGTCTATGGAATGAGTTTCCGCCATCATAAGCAGAAAGTGCATAATGAGATGCTCAATGTCATCAGTACGTTGAGCCAATGGTGGAAGTTCCAGAGGTACAACGTTGAGCCGGTAATATAAATCCTGCCTGAATTCACCCGTGGCAACCTGTTTGTTCAGATCCGAGTTTGTCGCTGCGATAATGCGGACATCGACGTTATAAGGCTTGATATCGCCCACAGCAAGGCATTCCCCAGACTCCAGGAAGCGCAATAATTTTGCTTGAATTGAGATAGGCAATGAGTTTATTTCGTCGAGAAACAAGGTGCCGCCGTCAGCTGCTTGAAAAAGACCTTGGGTATTGGCGGTCGCACCTGTAAAAGAGCCTTTTCTATGGCCAAACAATTCCGATTCAATCAGGCTTTCAGGTAATGCGGCACAGTTCAGGGTAATAAAGGCTTTATCAGCGCGGGCACTTTCTTTTTGAATAGCATTAGCGAATACTTCCTTGCCGGTACCGGTTTCACCTTTAAGTAATACCGTTACGTCGGTAGCCGCAACCATTCTGGCGCTACGAATTAAGGAATCCAATGCGGGAGATTGACCAATGATCGACTTAAAATGTCCCATAGTAGCCTCTTTAATGTATTGCTATGTGTGTTGTTGTAAGTGCCATGGGATTTAGCCATGGCAGAGCGGCTAACAGGGCCAGAACTATCATAAACAGGCCAATGGCCTGTTTGAAACGCTGAATTCTGGATAACCTGGTTAATACGTGTGTCATTATACCTACTCCCATGACCGCTGGTAAAGTCCCTAATCCAAAAGCCAGCATGGTCAATGCGCTCTTGGTAACGTCCCCTGCGGTAGCTGCGAGTGTTAAAGCGGCATATACCAGTCCACAAGGCAACCAGCCCCAGACCATCCCAAAAAGATAGGCTTGGGTGTGATTTTTTACAGGTATAAGTTTCCGTCCGTAGGGTTCTAATATTTTCCAGATAGATGTACCCGCTTTTTCAATATAAGCAAATCGGGGAAACCAGCCGGCTATATAAAGGCCTGCACTTGCCATGATGGCTGCCGAAAGTAATTGCAGTAGTCTATGTCCATGAGTTTCACCGAGGTGCATGGTCAATAAAGCCTCAATAATACCTGCTAATCCGCCGGCTATCGTGTAACTGGTAATCCGGCCAAAGTTATAATTAAATACAAAAGGTAAGAGTAGTTTTTTATTATTACGTATATTCGGGCTAAGACTTAGGGTTAACGTTCCAATAATCGAGCCGCACATGCCTATGCAGTGCATGCTACTGAATAATCCCATTAGAAAAGCAACGAGAAAGGAGGAAGTAAAAGCGGGATCAAATGGCATATGAATATAGGCTAAAGGTTCAAGGTAAAATTCGCCAAGATACAAGTGTGTTCACTATGTATCTTGCATTACTTGATTACCTGAAAATTGCGCAAGAATCTGGGCCTGGATTTTTTCAGCCATCGCTTTTCGATTTTCAGCATCACGAATAGGACGGCCTACAACAATATAATCTGCGCCATTCTGGAAAGCCATTTCTACACTGACCACGCGTTTTTGATCATCCTCTTCGCGATTATCAACAGGCCGGATGCCGGGCGTGATTACCAATAGTTTATGATCGAGTTGTTCCCTGAGCATGGATACTTCAAGCCCGGATGAAACAATGCCGTCACAGCCGATTTGCAAGGCTCGTTTAGCGCGGGATAATACCAGTTCACGTACATCACATTGAAAGCCTAAATCATCAAGATCACCGCGATCCAGACTGGTTAAGGCGGTAACTGCCAACACTTTAAGTTCGCCTTTTTCTTTAGCTGCTGCTTCCATAATAGCGTCGTTTCCATGAATGGTGGCAAGGTCGACGCCTTTGCTGCTTAAGGCCTTGATAGCTCGACCTACGGTAGCCGGAACATCAAAAAACTTCAGATCAACAAACACTTTTTTATTATGTTGCTTCAGCCATTCAATAAAACCAAAATAATCACCCGACATAAACAGTTCCATGCCGACTTTGTAAAAGATCACAGAATCGCCGAGCTCTTCCACTAATGCCTGGGCTTCAGGAATACTGGAAACATCCAGCGCCATAATCAAGCGTTCACGGACGGGGATGGGTTTGGTTGATATGAATGACATAGGCATAATATGAAAGGTGAGATAAATCTTTGTAGTTGAATAATGGACTGAGCCGGTGTGCGGAAAAATGATATTATCAGTAATCCTTACAATTCAGTTCTTATGACATTTACAAATCCGCAGTTACGGCTTTATTCGCACTATGTTACCGGAACTTGTTTTAACAGTGAATATTAAAATTAGTAAATCGATAATACACTTCGCTTATGAACTCAACACTGATTCAAATGACCTTGTTAATGGCTTGCGGAGTGGGTTGGCGAATACTTAGGCCTGGCGGGCTGACAGCAGAGCAAACCCGGTTGGTGTTGACTACTTTTGTTTATTATTTGCTGTTGCCGGCCATGGTTTTAGAGGTGTTATGGACGGCAGATATAGGTGTGCAATCCTTTCAATATACGATACTCGGTGTTGGCTGTATTGTTCTTGCCATGTTCTGTACCTGGATTATCGGAATACTTTTTAAATTTGAAGATAAACGCCTGGGAGCGATAATGCTGGCTGCGCGTGCCTAATGTCACTTATCTGGGCTTACCCGTTTTAGAACAGACTTTTGGTAGCTGGGCGCGGTCTGTTGTTATACAGATAGATCTGTTTGCCGCTTCGCCGATAGTGTTTACTTTAGGGATTATGATAGCACGGCATTACGGTGAAGATACGACAACAAAGCCGAAGTCAGCGCTGTTATTTCTTAATGCACCGCCATTTTGGGCGGCGGCGATTGCGGTAATTTTAAATCTTAACGGACTTGTTGCGCCGGTATGGTTTGCCGGCGTGTTACAAAAACTATCCGCCGCAGTGGTACCGCTGATGCTGGTTTCCTTGGGGCTGGCATTGAACTGGAAAGCGGTCACTGCCCGAAATATACCTTATGTGATGCCCGTTATTCTGATAAAAATGCTATTAATGCCTTTGTTCGCAATTGTCCTGGTGAGTTATTTGCCTATGGAAGGCAAGTATAAAGCGGCAGCCGTACTGGATATGGCGATGCCGAGCATGGTTCTGGGTGTGGTTTTTTGTGATCGCTATCGACTGGATAGCGCGCTTTATGCCATGACCGTCACCGTAACAACCGCATTAAGTTTAATTACCCTGCCGTTTTGGCATAACGTACTGATTAATGAATTTTTAAAATGAATCCTACCCTGGAAATTTTCTCCCAAGGCGAAGAAATTGTAACCGGACAAACAGTGGATACTAATGCTGCCTGGTTGTCACAAAAAGCGGTCGCTTGCGGCTTTACAGTAACGCGGCATACCGCCGTTGGCGACAAACTGGATGACCTTGTTGCTTTGCTACAGGATATATCACAACGAGCCGATTGTTGTATTTGTACCGGCGGTCTGGGGCCTACCAGTGATGATTTGACCGCCGAAGCCGTTGCCATAGCCTTTAATCTACCGCTAGAGTTTGATGATATTGCTTTTGAACAAATCAGTCGTTTTTTTGCGCACAGAAACAGAACGATGCCCGAATCAAACCGAAAACAGGCCATGTTGCCTCAAGGAGCCGAACGCATAGATAATGAATGGGGAACCGCACCGGGTTTTTCATTAAAGTACGGTCGCTGCTGGTTTGCTTTTTTGCCCGGTGTTCCGATGGAAATGAAGCATTTATTTCAGGAGCGCATCCAGCCCAAGCTGTCTAGCCGATTTTTATTACAGCCCGGTCAACTAATCACTATCAAAACTCTGGGGTTAGGAGAATCCGCCATTCAGGAGCGCATAAACCCAATTGAAATACCCGCGCAGGTGCAGTTAGGTTTTCGTGCAGGGGCCGACGAAGTGCAAACCAAGCTATTGTTTCCGTTTGATTATCCAGAAGCTGCAATGTCAGCGTTAGTCGCCAGATTTGCCGAACAATTAGGTGATTATGTGTTTGCTATTGATGGGCTTGGCGAAATAACAGGCGATCTGGTTTTTGAAATAGATAAGCTGATGACTAGTGGAAAGTATACTTTAGCCGTAGTAGAAACGGCCAGCCAAGGTTTGCTGGCCGCAAAGTGTGTGGGTTCGGAGTGGTTACTCAGTGCAAGCTATGAACAATCCACAGCCAGATTAGGACAAAATCTGATTGCAGGAAACTGATACGGAAAACTTGATGACAATCAGCAAAAGCAATCGCACTTGATATGCAAAAAACCAGCCGGGCTGATTTTGTTCTCGTTCAGCTTTATGCGGGGGATAATAAAACATTGCATGACAAAGATAAGTCTATTGTCCTGTATAACACCCTTTTGGCTGGAGATAACTTTTATCAAACTAATCATTCAATAGCTGGCCCTATCAAACGCAAGCAAAATCAAGCGGCGTTATTGGCACTGGATTTATTACGGCGTTATTTGCAAAATAAGGCAATAAATCACTAATGTTAAGCAAGGAAAGATCAAATAACCAAGAAATTAGGTATGTTAGGCACGTTTTTGTGCCCCCCTGTGTTCAAATGTGGGCAACTTAGTAACGCCGTTTCCCTGCGCTACGTAATACTCATGGCAATTGTCCAGTTACTATGAAAGCACATCTTTCATCTTTAGGGATGACAACCTGTTTTTATGATCGTTAAGTAAATCATTAGAATCGTTTTTATCATTATATGACTAAATTTTTTATATGTATTTAATCCTGGATATAGCCAGAGGAATAGCTGCGCTCAGCGTATTTATCTTTCATATGGGTGTTAGTAGCTTTGAGTCATCCATACCTTTACTAGCCCGAATGGCAAAGTACGGAAGTTTGGGAGTTCCTTTGTTTTTCGTTATCTCTGGCTATGTAATTACTGCCTCAGCAGAAGCGGCCATACGCCATTCAAAAAGTGCCGGCTCTTTTTGAAAAGACGATTTCTGCGCATTTATCCGCCGTTTTGGATTTCGATTATTGTAGTTGTTTTACTCCCCTACGTTATGGAAGCTATTTCATCGTTAAAGACGGGATATTTTATTTGGCCAAGCCCACGTTATCATTTATTAACATTGCCAGACTGGATGCAATTAGCTACTTTGACAAAAGTATTCATGTCTAAAAATGGTGATCTTCAGGGCGAGTTTAATCTTTTAAATAGCGTATATTGGACGTTAGCGATAGAGTTTCAGTTTTATCTTTATGTATATGTAGCACTTTTATTTCGAAGCCACTTCCATTTGTTGTTATTACTCATTACTTTATTTAGTATATTTATTCTTATTGTACCTCTACCAATTAATAGCGGACTGTTTGTTCATTTTTGGCCTATGTTTTCTGTAGGCATCCTTTTGTATTATCTTATAGAAAAAGGTATAACTATAGAGAAATTATTACCTCAGGGCGGCAAGGTGATTGGATGCCTGTTAACTTTATGTTCAATTTTTCTTATAGTTTTTTTTGCATACCTTGATCAATTGGGAGAAATACTACAGCGTGTTTTTTCTTCTACTGCCCTTGGTTTTGCTATCTGCTCTGCTTTTATTTTATGGTTTTCTATGCCTTTAGAGTCAATTCTTTTTAGCTTAAAAAATAGAGGGAATATTATTTCTAGAAACATTATTAAAGCATCGGCATTTATGGGTGTTATCTCGTATTCATTATATCTGCTTCATGGAAAAATATTAAATCTGGTGTCTATGTTTGTACGGCAAATTGTTCCCACCGGAAATTTTATAAATCCAATAATGGTTATAGTTGGGACGATTTTTATTTGTGCTGTTTTTTATCATTACTTTGAACGGCCATTTATGAGTAGTAAACAGAAAAAGATATATAAAATTTAAGTAAAACAATTTTTCATTGTTGTAATCGCATATAATCAAATTGTAGATCTGAACATTGGGCGACAAATTCAGTTTGGTTTTTACTTTCAACTTCAAGCTTAAAAGATACAGTATAATACTGAGCAATCAGTGCAGGAAAAACAACAGCAATAGGATTGTGACCTGCCGCCAATTTTACCTTTGAATTAATTACTTGGCTTCCCCACAAAAGCTTCAGCCAAACAACGCACGATGGATCGTGTTGATTGCTTTGTCCCGTGAGAAAAAAATTGACTTGATAACTCTCACCCTTGCGCAAAGGCAATTCGCTCTGAAGCACTTCGATTACATTATCACCGTTCGGCACTTTTACATTAACACTCCATGGGTTGATTGCTGTCAATTGATCACTTTGCTTAAATAGTCGCGATGAAATAAAACGGCCAGCTGCGTACTCGTATCCAAATTTTGCCCAAGATAAGAACAAAATCAAGAGGCCGCCTACCAGAATGGTGGGCATTGCCATGCCAGATAAGCGAGTACGAAAGTCCTGGATGCTAAATCGATTCAGTGAGAAATTCTCTATAGACATTCCGACATAAATCGGCAATATAAACCAAGCCGGAAAAACATAGCTAGATTGTATTTCCCCAATAGCAATTAATGCTGCTGACATGATAGCAAGAAACAATATCGGCAGCCATTCAGACGGACAAATTGGACTTTTAAACAAAAGAATTGTTAATGCACCAATAGAAAGAATCGCAAAGAGTATTGCGTAAACACCCGTATAGGCATCCAGTACTTGTTTAACTACTTGTGCATCACGGTCTGTTGCTACTAAAAGCGATGGGGTTAAGTTTCCATAATACTCTCCTCCTTGACGGCCAAGATTATAAAGTCTTGATGCTTTCTCGACATAATGCCGGACTACGCCTATAGGATTTTCACCATATTCAGACACAACCTTACTAAATGCGAACCTTGGCAATTCATCAATATCCAAATTTTTTAAATACGGCTGCAAACTATGGTATTCACTATAATTTCCTGTGCTATCAGGATCTGAATAACTTGCAATCCATCCCCAAGTATTGAACTTATAGTTTTTCGCCGCCACAGCTTTCATCAACATAGTGGGACCATACTCCCTCACGAACGAGGCTGGCGGTAAGAATGGGTATCAATAGGAATAACAGAATTGCCTGAGCAATTTTGGGTGTCTGAAATTGTTCTTTTGCCATCGAACACAACCAAATAACCAATAATGCAATCAACCCCATGTACAAAAAAATCCCCGTTCATCTTTGAATATCAGCTAATCCAATCAATATACCACCCAAAACGGCTAGCAAGGCAATGCTGCCGAAGGAGGATTCATTTTTTTCCCAGCGTTTAAATCCAATGACTAATGCGGTTATTCCACCCAATGTATAAAATGTTCCGGGTATATTGTGATTTGGAACTTCACACGCGAACCAAGGCTCAGGTGCAAATGCAGAAAGACTAAAAGCGACAATCCCCGCCCTTTTTCCAGCGATAGTCCTCGCCAGCATATAGACGATAAGGGAAGAACCTACTGTAAAGAGTATATTGGCAATTTCAAATCCAAGACGCCCTGCCAGCCGATAGCATTGCAACGGGTAACAGATAAGGAAGCGTACGTATTTCCTGGAATTGTTGTAGCAAGAAGCTCTTTTTCACCTTGAGTTACAGAGAGGGCAAAATTCCACATAGTGAGATAATCACTAAAAAACTCATCGTTTATCCCCAATACAAAAACGAGGCGCAGAAGCACTGCGATAATCGCCAAAATAAAAATATAATAGCCTTTTGGCTCAGTTTTTCTTCCCGCTAGATATAACGTGAATAATATTGGGACAACTGCGATAAAGCCCCAAGATAGGGCTGAACCAAAAGCAAGAGGGCCGTCAGCAATTAACTCCGGCAAGGCATGGAGCTTTAACCGTATACCTAACAGTAAAGGCACTACTACGCCTACGAGAACTAATAGATCAAAAGATCCCAGAATAAATCTCCGCAAACCGATCAAATTCATTTAAAAAAATCCTTTAAACATTGTTTAGTAAGTGTTTTAAAAATCTACCGCGCAAGGCGGCCCCGATACAAGTTAACTATGGCAATAAGGAAAACAATTTTTTATTCAACCAGAAACATGGAGTTTAAGTAATTATTCTCTCAAATTCATTGTGTTATTAAATATATCTGCCAGTTTTTCACTCAGTTTTTTTCTATCGAATTGCTGCAAATAATTTTCATCGGCTTGTACAGTTTCAGGTGGGTCACTCTGCAAAATGGCTTTGAGTTTTATTTTACATTGTTCAGTCGATTCAGCAGGTACAACAACCCCAACATTGGCTTTTTCTATGATTTCCTGAGTTGCGCCTGGATCGGTTAAGGCAAATATTGGACGGCGTGAAGCGATATACTCAAAAAGCTTGCCGGGAATAACACCATCTGATGTTATTCCTGTATCAACGATTAATAACAGATAGTCTGCATTGACCTGGGCTTCCATAGATTGTTGATAACCGATATCTCCCGTAAAAATATAGGTCATTTTGATGTCATAGGACGTTAATATTTCGTCGTACCTTGCTTTAATTTCAGGTGAAACACCACCCAGTATGTGTACACGGACGCGGTCTTTTAATGAAGAATCTTCTAAACAGAGTTGACCTAACGCCTCAGCGAAAGCATAGCCTCGCCGATTCTTAAATAATCGGCCGGTATAAACAAAATTGATGTACTGGTCTTTCTTTCTGGGTAGGGCAAGCAGTGGTTCGAATATTTCCGTGTCATATCCGTTGGTAACAGTTTCCCATCTTGCTTTGGTTGTTGGGTGTAGTTTCTTAAGGTATTCAGTTTTTTGCTCCGATACCGATATGATGACATCAGCCTGGCGCATATAGAATTTTTCAAGTATTAATTCCAATTTTTGTCTAACTAATGGAATCCATTCACGCAAAACGTCTCCATACCATAGGTCTCGATAATCGACAACCCAGGGAATGTTATGCTTCTTTTTGATTTTATAGCCAATATGACAAGCACTAAACGGAGGTAGGCTGGTATAGACAATGCTTATATTATGTTCCTTGCAAATTTGGTCGGCTATTTTATTGGCATTGTATGCCCATACGTTATAGTCATCGGGAATATATATAATATATTTGAGCAGGTTTTTAAATAAATTTAGACATACGTTAAATAACTTATTTGAAGAACCTTGATTTTCGGGGTTTGTTGGATGTAACTTTAAATCAGTGATAGTGGCTGAGGTGTTAAGGGCTTTATTCTTTTCCGTTTTACCTAGTATTTTTTTAATTTTATGTAACTAGAAATTTTTCTATGTCGGGTTTGGGTACCCTATAAACTTGAATCCCTGTGGCAATTTCATTTTCTAATGATGAATCATAAGTTTCTACCGTGGGTTCAATGGAAAGAATAATGGGTGTCCAACCATAATTTCGAAGGTGTTGAGTAAATTTTGCGGTTCTTATTCGACCTATTGTTTTAATAGGGGGGAATTCCCCCGCAACAATCAGTACCTTTTTAGAGTTTAATGGGGCACTCATTCGTTATGATCCTTTAACTAATTGTTCGCAAAGGTCAAGAAAACAAGCCGCTTGTATTTCACAGCTAGCATTGAGTGCAGCTTCAAGCCCTTTTTTTTCTATTTCCTGTCTATATTCGTTATCGGTTAATAGCTTGAATAATAGCATCGCTAATTTCGACTGAGTTGTTTCCGTCTACTAATAACCCTGTTTGTTCATGGTTAATAGCTTCTATAGCGCCACCTGCTCGTCCACCAATCACAGCTTTCTCGCAAGCATTGGCCTCTATAAATACCAAGCCAAAACCTTCAGTATCATGATCAGCAAGCTCTCTATTGGGCATCACAAAAAGATCGCAGGTTTGATAATACTTGACTAAATCTTCATCGGATATTCGGCCAACAAAAGTTACATAGGATTGCAATTGCAGTTCAATAACTATGTTGTCAAGAGATTGACGATATTCTCCTTCGCCGACAATAAGATAATGAATATTAGGGATAAGCTTGATGATTTCTGGTAATGCATAAAGTGTTTTGTCAATTCCTTTTCGTTCAACCAAGCGTCCAACGGTTAATACGACTATTTTGTCTGTTAATTTATGTTTTTGAATGATTTGCTGATCTTTCAGTCCAGGGAAAAACTTATGGGTATCAACGCCGTTATGTATAACTTTTATTTTATCTGGCGAAACCGCCATAATGTCAATTAAAGCGTTACGTGTAAATTCGCTCACAGCTACCACGGCATCGGCTTGGTTTAAGATAGAATTTTCGACCTTTACCATAAAAAAGATAATGAGTCGTTGTTGTCACTTCTTCACCATGAATATAGTTAATGACTTTACATCCCAATAATAATCGACAGGCCAATCCAAGCCAACTTCCGGAGTTTAGTTCGCCAACGCAAATAATATTAATTTTTTTGGAGCGAATAATCTTAATTGTCTTTAAAAGAATATTGAATTTAAGAGGAAGATCTTGGGTAAAAAGTAACCACAGTGAATGGAAACGAGATTTGGATTGAATCGAGAAGGGTCTTAACAATTCAACTCTTTCAATGAAATAAGGTGCTTTTTTATCAAATTCTTCCCAGCCTTCTATAACTTTACCGGTAGCATAATTACGCCAAGGTGTAAGTACAGATAAAGAATCTGTTGGTGCATATCTACATAAATTTTCATATACTACAGCTGAACCTCCATGCGTTGGCGGAAAAATACTGGTTACAAGTAAACAACGAATTTTAGATTGATTTGTCATGTAATAAAAAATATTTCAATTGTTAGATTTAGTTCACTTTCTCTAAATTAATAATCTCTTTAAGAAAAGAACTATGGGCTTAATACTGATTACCTTATCCTGGTACACTACAAACGGTCAAATTTTTGGTTTTAAATTGGCGCTATTGGCAGATCCTGCGCTATGCTGTGTAAGTCTTGAATTTAATCACCACATCTCAGTATAAGTTATTTTGATCAAAAAACTATTATGCCAACATTACTCCATCATTTATTATCTGAGTCCGCCAAGCAACATGGAGATTCCCCAGCCATTGTGCATAAAAAAAATACATGGACTTATCAACAACTTGATCAGCTTGTGCAGCATCAGGCGTGTGCTCTGCAAGGGATTCATTTAAAACCGCAACAACGGGTTGCTGTTTATTTGCCTAAACAAATTGAAACTGTCACCAGCTTTTTATCGATTTCTAAAGCCGGAGGCGTTTTTGTGCCGGTCAATCCCGTTTTAAAAGCAGCCCAGGTTGGTTATATTCTAATCGACTGTAATGTACAAATTTTAATTACTTCCAAAAGCCGTTTACAAAGTCTGGCACCTGTTCTTGAAAACTGCTCGGATCTTCACACGATTATTCTGGTTGAAAATGACAGTGATCCGGAAGAATTTAATGTTTCTCAAACTATTTTAACTTGGCAGGATTTTCTTTCTTCTGCCATTCAGAATCCCATAAAGCCATCAACAATAGATACAGATATGGCTGCCATTCTTTATACATCGGGCAGTACCGGTAAACCTAAAGGCGTTGTACTGTCGCATCGTAATATTGTTACCGGGGCAAAAAGTGTCAGCGAATATTTAAATATTTCCTCAACAGATCGCTTATTGGCGGTACTGCCCTTTAGTTTTGATTATGGCTTAAACCAGTTAACGACCTCTTTACTTAAAGGTGCTTGCTGTGTGTTACTGGATTATCTGTTGCCGCGAGATGTCATCAATGCTCTCGTAGCGGAAAATATTACCGGTCTTGCCGCTGTTCCGCCCCTTTGGGCGCAGCTTGCAAACCTGGAATGGCCGGAAACCATTAACAATCATCTGCGCTACATGACGAATTCAGGCGGAAAAATGCCTAAATCGGTATTAAGCGCCCTACGAGAAAAAGTACCTGATAATCAATTTTTTCTCATGTATGGCTTGACTGAAGCATTCCGCTCAACGTATTTGCCGCCAGAGCAGATTGATGAGCGACCTGATTCGATGGGCAAAGCGATACCTAATGCCGAAATTCTGGTCGTCCGGGAAGATGGAACGCCTTGCGCTGCTCACGAGCCGGGCGAATTGGTGCACCGGGGCTCCTTGGTGGCGATGGGTTACTGGAACGATCCGGCAAAAACCGCTGAACGTTTTAAACCGGCACCAGGGCAGTTAAAGGAATTACCTCTGACAGAAATTGCGGTCTGGTCGGGCGACACGGTGACAATGGATGAAGAAGGTTATTTGTATTTTGTCGGGCGCAAGGACGACATGATTAAAACATCCGGTTATCGCGTCAGCCCTACGGAAATCGAAGAAGTCATTTATGTATCCGGCATGGTCAAGGAAGCTGCTGCGATCGGTATCGAGCATGAGGAATTGGGACAGGCAATTCTCGTTGTTGTTAGTGTAGAAGATAGCGACAAGTTTAATGAACAGGCACTCGTCAATTTATGCAAAGCGCAATTACCTAATTTTATGGTGCCGGCCAAAATCGAAGTTTTAGCGAGTTTGCCCAAAAATCCGAACGGAAAAATAGACCGTAAAGCGCTTGCCCAACAATTTGCAACTATTTTCCAACGCACATCATGATAAAAACAGTTCCACAACACCATCCCATGACTCAGTTTCCTGTCAAGGGTAATAATCTGATCATCGGCGGTATCGAACTGACCCGATTAGCGGCTCGAGTAGGAAAAACGCCGTTTTATGCCTATGATCGCCAATTAATCACCGATCGGGTAACCGAACTGCGGCAGCAAATGCCCCCCGACCTGAAAATTCATTATGCGATGAAAGCCAATCCGATGCCTGCAGTTGTCCAGCATATGGCGGGTTTGGTTGATGGGTTCGACCTGGCTTCAGCGGGGGAAATGAAAGTTGCTCTTGACACGACCATGCCGGCAGAGCATATCAGCATGGCAGGGCCCGGAAAGCGCCCGCAAGAATTAATGCAGGCCATTGCCGCAGGCATCACCATCAATGCTGGAATCCTTGCATGAACTGGAAACCATTGCGCAATTGTCTGAACAAAGCGGTATTCAAGCCCAAGTAGCCGTTCGCATTAATCCTGCTTTTGAGCTGAAGGCTTCCGGAATGAAAATGGGGGGCGGCCCCAAACAATTCGGTATTGATGAGGAATTGCTGCCTGACGTATTAAAGCGGATTAAAGAATTGGGTTTGGATTTTAAAGGCTTTCACATCTACAGCGGTTCACAAAACCTTAAAGCTGAATCCATTATCGAAGCCCAACAAAAAAGCATTGATTTAGCCATCAATCTGTCAGAATATTGCCCGACGCCGATTAAAACACTCAATATTGGTGGCGGTTACGGTATTCCTTATTTTCCTGGTGAAACACCATTAGATACCCAGCAAGTAGGTGATGCGCTGGCCGGAGCCATGGACAAATTCAAGACAACCAATCCGCAAGCCGAAGTGATCATTGAACTGGGGCGCTATTTAGTCGGTGAGGCAGGCATTTATGTCTGTCAGGTGCTAGACAAAAAAATATCGCGGGGACAAATTTTCCTGGTAGTTAACGGCGGATTGCATCATCATCTGGCTGCATCCGGTAACTTCGGACAAGTCATCCGAAAAAATTATCCCGTTGCCATAGGCAACAAAATGAATGGCCGGGAAAAAGAAACCGTGAATATAGTGGGGCCATTATGTACTCCGCTGGATATTCTCGCCGATAAGAATGGAGTTACCGGCCGCAGATATTGGCGATTTGGTGGTTATTTATCAGTCTGGTGCTTATGGATATACCGCCAGCCCACATCAATTTTTGAGTCAGCCGGAAGCTGAGCAAGTATTGGTTTAACGGACATGCGTTTTAGACGGTTATAAATTAATTCAGTATGGATTGATATACCTCTAAATAATTACTTGCCATTTTTTCGGCTGAAAAATTTTGGTGTATTTTTGTTTTTAATTCCATCCCGAGTTGTTTAGCCCAATCGGGGTTATCAATAATACGAACGACAGCATCAGCTATCGCTTGACTATCCTGAACTGGAAAAAGTAAGCCATTTCTTTCATGTTCGACTATTTCAATAAAAGGTTCTATGTTTGAGCAAATCACAGGTGTTCCTATTGCACCTGCTTCAAGTAAGACATACCCTAACCCCTCGTTAATTGATGGAAATACCATGCCAAGCGCATATTTTAGTAAGCCAATGACTTCTGCATGAGAAACTTGTCCAATGATATGTACTGTGTCTTGACAATTACCCTCTTTAATGCATGATTCGTACTGAGGTTGTAAATCTCCTTCGCCAGCAATAATAAGATGAACATGCGGATGAGTTTTCTTTAAGTACGCCCAGGCTTTAATCGCTGTTAAATGGTCTTTGTAGGGATCAAAAGAGCCAATCATTACAAAATAAGGATAGGTGAATCGATTATATTGTGACTGAGCATAAATATTTTCGATATAGTCCAGATTAAGACCGTTATAGATGGGGACGATTTTTTTTTGTGTGCTGAACCTTTCATTCGCCAATGAAGCGAGGCCTGCTGATACCGCATTGACATAAGAGCTTCCAGCCAGGGCGAACTTGGCCAATAGTTTGTCAGATAACGATAATTTATCAAACTCAACGACATCCGATCTATGTAACGTTACGATGTAGGGTGTTTTGGATAACCACTTTAGTAATCTAAAATAGTAGTGAAAGCTTTGTAAGAGATGAAGGTGGATTATATCAATATGACCATTTTTAACGATATTGCTTAATGTGATTAATGTTCTGGGACATTCAACTAACCAGGCCAGAAAATTTTTAACAGGGTGTTTTTTATCGAAGGGCATTCTGAATCTGATCGAATAAACAGTAACTTCGCCGGATTGCTTTACTGAGAGTTCGGTATCCTCCCAACTTCCTGGAACCAATACACTACAATTTGCATGTGGCAAAAGTGCATTAATTAACATTGACACCATCGTATCAACGCCACCCACAATTTCAGGGTAACGTAATATAGTTACTTGTAATACATGAATTTTTTTTGCAGGCATGGCGTTTTCTGTTAAGTAGTAAATTTAGGGCTGTTATTAACAATAATATCACTTAAACGGAGAAAATGGTGACATGATGAATACGCGTTTTATAATTTGTTATATTACCGCGAAATACTCACTATAGCGGTTTTGGCAAGTGTTTTTAACCCTAATATTTTAAACAGTAAAATACTGGATTTAACAAATTGTTCGATACTGTAATGACCCTTATTTTTTAGTAAGTTATGATACAATCCTTTTGCTAATTCAACTTTCAAGTCAGGTATTTGTAGGGCTTGCATGCAATTCAGGAAAGACCTATAGCGTTGTTTATCATTTAATAAATCAATTATAGCAAGCGGATTTGTAAGTGCATTTTGACATAAGGCTATTTCTTTTTTGCCCAGTGGTATGAAAAAGTCACCTGACTGTGATGAAATCATCTTATTGAGATCAAGAAGAAATTCATCCCATAAGCCTTTTATCGCCATTACACTGGCCCTTTGAATCAGGGCAAGTCGCTCAACTGATGGGGAATATTGACATCCCTTATACAGATAATCTTTCAGCTCTAACGTGGCATATTGTTTTCTTATGGCTATTTTTTCATACTCATACCATTTTTTATCAATGTCAGTAGTGTGTATGATATCGTTATTACTGCCTCTTGTGCCTGAATGATATCTACGATAAAAGGTGGGCCCTTCAATCATCGCCCCTCGATATTTTTTATTCAGCCGAAGTAAAAAATCATAATCTTGAGATCTGATTAATTCTGCATCATAGGGAGCAACGTCAAGAAATGCATTACGTCGTACTAACATGGATTGCTGAATCATAAAGCAATTTTCCAGCATTTTAATGAATGCTTCATCTGACGCAATGTTAGGCGTCTTAACATCGGGACCAGGCATTAGCTTGAAGTCATCACCGGTAGTACCCCGGCAATAAGTGCTGTAAGTAAAATCAATTGTCTGATCTTTTTCCAAAACCTGAAGATGACGTTCGAGAGCATCAGGCATTGCAACGTCATCATCATCAAATATCCATACATACTCACCTCTAATATAAGGCAATGCATAATTTAATGCAGTTGATTTTCCTCCATTTTCCTTTTCCAAATAGACAATCTTGTTGAGATAATGTTCTAGCACATTTTTTGTGTCATCTGTGGAGCCATCATTAATTATAATTATTTGTTTGGGAGGTTTCGTTTGGTTAAGTATGCTTTCAAGCGATTCGATAATAAATTTGGATCTATTGTAGCTTGCAATTAGGACAGTAACGTTCGGCATATTCTTTATTAATTAGCTTAGGTTCTTAGTGATTTTTGCACAACCTTTTTCACATGTTGGATATGCAATTTCTAGTGCAGGCATTTCGGAAGCCCATTTGTTGACTATTTCAAGCTCGTCAGTACGGTTTGCGTCATCAACGAAGCAAGTGAACGGATTATTAAGTTTAGACATAAGTAATGGGCCAGCGGGATAACGTGCTAGGCTTCCAAGATTACCAGGTGGGCCATCAATAACCAGCATGTCTATATTCAACGGCAAGTTGTTGGGAAAACGTATACCACTCGTAAGCTCTATTTTCTATCGTATATTTCATTAATGGCGCATCAATTATCGTAGCCCATTCATCAAGATTGTGTTTTTGTAATTCTTTACGTGTTTTTTCAGCGTATTCTGGGTCATGCTCGAGACTGTAAACATGGCCTCTAGCGTTAAGCTGCATACATCTGGCTAATACAATCGTTGATGCTCCTGAACTACATTCCAATACAACCGTAGGCTTGGTTTTTTTGCGTGCTCTGAAAGAACTAACAGGAAATCAGCTGGAAGCCGCCCAGCCCCCAAGAGGAGGTAGAGAATTATGCAAATCAAGTTCTTGGTTTAATCCATTAAGTGCTTGAATTTGATGAAAAAGCTGAAGAAAATGCTTGTTTTGATTTTCAAGCGTTGTCAATAAGGTATATTGAAAATACGTGAACTTTTATTACTTTATAAAGTAAAGCTGCTAGTAAAAAAATAGTTATTGTTATTAGGATGTTTGTTGTAAACACTTATCTTTCCTTATTTTAATAGTTAGAAAAATTTTTCGAATCAACATCTTGTATTTCTTGCTTCAATATATGGTTTGTAAGGTAAACAGAGAATAGCCAAGAAATTATAAATAACATACTGCTCATCAATAAATAAATCAATTGTGTTTCTTGTGTGTAAGTGATGTTTTTATAGAAAATATATAGTGCGATAATACAAAAGCAGGTAATCAATAAGCTTTTAATTATTAAAATAAGATATTTCGAATTTTAATTTTTATGGGCTTGTGGAGTAAGATATGAGAGACAAAAAAAGATAGGATGTAAAATAGTACTTGGACAGATGCGGCAGCAACCAAACCATCGTTACAAGCAATTACTGCTGCAATAAACCGGATAGGTTGTAATAGAATTTGGCTAAGTAATTGTTGGTTGACTTTGCCCAAGGAAATCAATATCTGCCCATCAAATGCATTTAAAAGCCGTACACTAAATGCAAGGCATAAAATTTGGGATACTGTTACTGCATTATCCCATTGATTACCATATAAGACACGTATTATTGGTTGCGCGAAAATAGCCAAAAAAGCGTAGCAAGGCCATGCAATGGCGGTTATATAAGCAGAAACTTTTAGAATATGCTGTTTTTATGTCCTCGCCAGATCTGTTTTTAGCCGAAAATACCGGCAAAATTACCGGACTTATGGCGCGGTACAATTTGATTGAAAATATTAGTTAAACCCATGCCTCGAGAATAATAGCCAACACTGCTAAATCCCAATAATTTACCTATGATAAGATCGGGTGTATTCAATCCAATATCAGTAATTATTGATGCAAGAGTGGATGCACTGCCAAATTTAAAAACTTTTTTAAAAGACTGCAAGGCAATCGATGTTCTAAGGATTTGTGGATAGAATTTGATTGCGAGCACAATAGTACAATTGTCCCAATAAGGGATCCCAAGCCATACTCATAAAGCCATAATTATTAAGAGCAAGCATTAAGGTAGCGACGTTATTTGCTAGTGCTCCTATTAAATTAATTTTAAAGATTGTGCGAAAATTTAATTGTCGCCTTAGCAAGGCAAGCACTGTCGAGCCAATGGGCAGGAATAAAAAATTTATTGAAATAACATAAATTATTTGTTTAATTCCTGGTTGTTTATAAAACTGGGAAATGTATCCAGAGCAGAGAACGAGAATTCCAGCTAACAGCCAAGCCATTAATAATGTTATGGTGAAGGAAGTCGACACATCTTCCTTTGTAATACTTTTAGCCTGAATTAAATAATTTGTGATCCCGAAATCCCTTAAGTATGAGCAAAACCAATTATTACAATGCCGACCGAGTAGATTCCAATTTCCTCTGGCGATAATATTCTTGCGAGAATAATTGAAGTAAAAAATTGTATTGCTGTTGTACTGTAGTTCTCCGATAACGAAAAAATAAGCGAACCTCTATTTTACTAACATTCATAATTATGCCTTAACGAAAATAAAAAGATAAATTGAGGAAGCTCATGTTGATCATTTTTTCTTTATTGACTAAGGGGGGGCAGCTAATCCGTCATCCAGGCTTGGATTAGCTTATACGTCCTTCGTTCGCTGAAAATCTTGGAAACGGAGCGATAGCGAGAGTGAAGATTTTTAGTCCCGATAAGCCGTAGCGCCGGGCGGTTTTACGTAGCTTGCGGAGTAAAACTGCAAGGCATCGCGACACGGCATCAAGTCATTTGGAGTCTATGTCTTCGACCCCTTTCAGTCGGCGGAGTAAAGGAGCAAATCCGTGCAAAAGACAGGCGTAAGCAGTCACGTACATTTTTTGCTGATTTTTCCTAGCAGGATGCCCGGATAAAATCTTTCGCAAAAATAGCGACTGCCCGCGAAGCAACTCTTCTGGCGTTAATATGAGAGCAATAATCATACTGCTTATGACGCGGATCACTAGTATGCTATATTTATTAAGAAATGAGATGAGTAACGATTTTCTGAGTTCGGACATTGTGTGTATTTTTAAATCCCTAATAAACTTTTACGCTGTAATAAACTTTAATGTATAAAAATAAAATAAAATCACTATTGGTTGATTATTTCCTGAGCTACAACGATAAAGCTTTTTGCCTTACGCTTGAACAGCTGGGTATTTCTGCTAGTGACTCGATTATGGTTCATTCATCCTGGTTGCCGCGTAATGGCTTTAAAGGGCGTCCTGTAGATATGATTAATGCTTTGAAGGAAGTCGTGACTCCATCGGGTTTAATCATTATGCCCTCCTTAACTTACCAAAATGAAAGCTCCAAAGCTTTTTTAATGCGTAATCAGATCATGGATGTTAAACGTTCAGCTTCTAAAATGGGATTATTGTCTGAAGTTTTTCGTCGTGGCAAGAACGTAAATCGCAACATAAGTCCAACCCATCCAATTTTGGCTTGGGTGAAAAAGCAGAATGGTTTGTTTCCGGACACGAGAAAGCAATAAGTCCCTTCGGTGAAGGTTCGCCTTTTGAAAAATTGATGCATTCGAAAGGCAAAATTCTTACTATTGATGCCTCTTTTTCTACTATTACCTATACACATTTTTTAGAAGATAGAATAGCATCTTTTTTGCCCTTTGCCTTGTATGACGATGAATTGTTATCCGGTACAGTGGTTGATCTTGATAATAATACCCGAAAGGTACAGTCAAAGTTCTTAGTGAAGTAGCGAATCGAATGCGAAGGGAGCAAAAATTAGTTGCTGAAATGGAGAAGAAAAAATTGATTAAACGCAAAAGAATAGGTAATACACAGCTAATGCTGATTGATTGTTGTGAGATGACTGAGTGTGTAGACGAGATGGTTCGGCGGGGAATGCTATTTTTTGACGTACCTGAACCTATGGGTTGATTAAGTTAGTCATTGAACTACAATACTTTATAGTTAAAACTTGAAAATATTATCTTATGAATTTGAACGAAAGGCTTAGAGCTCTTCAAGAGAGAGCCGGTTTTGGAAGAACAGTTGTACAAGACATTCATATCCATTTGGATGCTGTAGTCGAATGGTTATGTTATGCGCAGGATATCACTGTTGATGATGGTGTTTCTCAGACCTATTTGGTGCGTAGCCATCGCTGGGCTAACTCTTACCCGGAAACAACGGGTTACATCATACCCACTTTTTATAGCTATTCAAATCTGATGGATCGCGACGATATAAGAATCAGAGCTCGACGCATGGCAGATTGGGAATGTGAGGTGCAAACCCCTTGTGGTGGTGTTTTGGCAGGTGCGCTGGGTGATTCCGACCAGCCCACTATTTTCAACACCGGACAAGTACTATTTGGCTGGGTACGAGCATTTGAAGAAGAAGGTGATGAACGCTATCGTGAAGCTGCTGTTAAGGCCGCTACTTGGCTATGTAACGTACAGGACGATGATGGTTGCTGGCGGCAATTTGGATCGCCAATGACCAGCAAGTCCATTAGCACTTACAATACCCGTTCCGCATGGGGTTTGTTGCGTGCTTATCAAATTACTAAAGAACAGCGGTTTTTAACGTGCGCTATAAAAAATGTTGAATGGTCAATGAAACAATCCCTTGACAATGGCTGGTTATCTCAAAATTGTTTACAAGATGACACACAGCCTTTCCTTCATACCATTGCTTATGCCATGCGTGGCATTATGGAAATAGGAGCTTATACAGAAAGACAAGATTTTATTGAACAATCGATTCGGATGGGTGATGCATTACTGCTTGCTTTACCCAGTAATGGTTTTATGCCGGGTCGTTTTAATTGTCGTTGGGCACCCACAGTAAAATGGTCTTGTTTGACCGGCGATGCACAGATCGCCATAAACTGGAGCCGATTATATCAATTGACGGGTGATGAAAAATATCGTCAGGCTGTTAAGTGTATACTCCAATTTCTTAAATCGACCCAAAAACTAGAAGGCGATAGCGAAGAGCGGGGCGGAATTAAAGGCTCCCATCCAATAAATGGCGGCTATCATCCGTGGCAATATCCTAATTGGGCCGGTAAATTTTTTGCTGACGCCCTAATGCTGGAAGCCACGATTTTTAATACAGAACAAACACAGTGGAGGTTTATAAATGATGGTTAATTGGCTGGATTTTCTTCGGTGTCCTCATACAGGAAGCGAGTTACAACTTGAAGAAGGCTATTTAGTTTCTCAACAAGGAGGTTATAGATACCCGATAGTGTTTGGTATACCCGATTTAAGACTTTTCGATCCCCCTTATATGAGTCGGGCAGAAGAATTGCAAATCACTGAAAAGCTCCACGAAGCCTCCAAGAAAATGGACTATAAGCAAATGGTGGAATATTTTGAGGCTAACTTGCTTGGTAATAGGGATGAGCAAAAAATTGCTAAAGGTATTACTCATCGCTTGGCATTGCGCGAGCGTTCACCCAATCGATTAGGTCAATTACTGGCGCAAGGAAATGGTTTAAAGCCAAGCGGTAAAATACTTGATCTGGGTTGTGGATCAGGAGAGGCAATAGCAAGGTTAATCGATCTTGGGGGGCAATCAGTTATCGGTATGGATATTTCGCTCACTGAACTGAAGCTTGCGCAAAAGCTTCTGGAAGAAGCGGGCATCTCTGCTTGTTTGGTTGCCGCTTGCGCTGAGGCTATGCCGTTTTGTAGTGACTATTTTGATTTTGTTTATTCGCCAGACGTTATTGAGCATGTATCCGATCAGGGCCGATATCTGGATGAAATTTATCGCATTTTAAGTCAAGATGGTAAGGTGTTATTGAATTCTCCGAATCGATATTCTTTAGTTTGTCCTGAGCCCCACGTTGGGATTTGGGGGCTTACATTTCTTCCCAGGCCTTGGATCGATCCGGTGTGTAGATTGTTAGGCAAGGGCTCTTATATTGGTAAAAGATTGGTTTCTTTAAGTGAATTAAGACTTTTGATGTCAAAAAATTTCAGCAGCTTCGAAATCCTTTCCAGGCGTTCAAACCCTGCGGCAGAATCGTTAATGGGTCGACTTTATTATCAATTTAGCCCTTGGGCAGAGAAACTATTTGCTTATGTGGCTGATCAACATGTTGTTATCGCCAGAAAGGAATATATCTGTGCAGATGAACAAGCAGATGCTAAAAATCTAATCTAATCGATTTTAAGCAAGCGTCAATTAGCAGTATATTTGTTTAAGTTTTTAATTCGAAGATTTTTTCGCAAACCACCTATGTATTATTTTAGGAATGTATTTATGAGTAATAGGGGATTTACCAATGTCAATTGATGAGAAAGTTATTGATTTAGTTGTTGATACTTTGCAACTTGACAAAAAACGTTGCGCTCTCAATAAAGAGAGTGCGCTGATTGGTGCAATACCTGAATTTGATTCCATGGCGGTTATTTCTGTGGTTACCGCATTGGAAGCAGAGTTTGATTTTGTAGTGGATGACGATGAGTTAGATGCGTCGATATTTGAAACAGTCGGGAGCGTAATTAATTTTGTTGAAAGCAAATTGAACTCCTAAAATTGCTTTGTTTTTTCAGAATTTTGGAGATCAATAAATCGTATTTCTTTTCTGACGATTTTTATCCACGCAAAATACTGTGCAATTACAAATACAGTTTTATTAGTGTTATTAATGACATAATCTCGCTCATGGTCTTTTCCATTGATAAAATATACTTCAACAAGCTCCTGCTTTTTCGTATTTGAAACCATCATTACAAGTCATACAAAGCAAGTATTTTATTTACCCCCTAAAAGCATTAATGATCACATCACAACTGAAATAACTCGACTAAAGTAAAAGCCCCAAAATTATTAATAACAAACAGTCATCCGGCCGAAATGGGCGCGGCGGAAGTGGAGGCGCTTTTGATACATCTGGCGGTGGCAGGGAGAGTTGCGGCCTCAACGGAAAATCAGGTAAAGGCGCCAAGGATAGAGTAATAATCTTGCCCGTGACATTGGCCGACTTGCTGGAACGCAAATATCCGATATAAAACCGAAATCTTTCATGTTTACAAACTCGTGTTATATTAGGTTTTATGACTACAGAAACAGCAATATCCATTCAACAGTTAAGCAAAAGTTACCAGGAGTCGGGGCAGCAGCATGCAATTTTCAGTGGATTGCATTTGCAGGTCAGTCGGGGCGAGTTTATTGTTTTATTGGGCCGTAGCGGCTCGGGCAAGTCTACTTTCCTGAATCTTATCAGCGGTATTGATCCACCCGACAGCGGCAAAATTATCATTAATGGCACCGATATTACCGGGCTTTCCGAACATGATCGCACCCTGTTTCGCCGTCATCATATTGGTTTTGTATTCCAGTCCTATAATTTGATCCCTACTTTGACGGTTGCGGAAAATCTTCTGTTGCCCTTGGAATTAATCAAGCGAGTGACCCGTAAGGATCGTGAGTAGTGTCGCCGAATTGCTGGAAAAATTAAAGTTATCCGACCGGCTGGACAGTTATCCGGATCGTTTATCCGGCGGTGAACAACAAAGGGTTGCGATAGCCCGCGCTCTGATTCATGACCCGGATGTGATACTTGCCGATGAACCCACCGGAAATCTGGATCTGGATACTGCGGAACAGGTATTGGAGTTGTTGGATATTCTGGTCAGGAAAGCCGGTAAAACCATGATTATGGCAACTCATAGCCAGGAAGTCATCGGTAAGGCCGACCGGGTTTTATCCATCCGTAACAAGTTATTACATAGCTCATGAATTCGATTCTTAACCGCGCCAGCCGCAATTTTTTATGGCAGCATCCGTGGCAACTGGTGCTGGCTATCGTGGGGATTGCTCTGGGTGTGGCCGTAGTCATTGCCATTGATTTGGCGATAGAAAGTTCGCTTAAATCATTTAATGAAGCGGGTAAGGCCTTTTCCGGGACTGCAACCCATCGCATTGTTGCCAGTGATGGCGGGCTTGATGAAAAGCTGTATACCCGATTAAGAGTAGAGCAGGGCATAGCACATTTATCACCGGTGGTAACCGGTTACGTCAAGTTGGCGCAGCCGGAGGAAGAGAGTTTTAAATTGATCGGTATCGATCCATTCATTGAAAAATCGTTACATTCGGGCTGGCAAAACGAGCAAAAAGAAAGTGCTTCCCAGGATAAGTTAACCCGGTTAATGACCGAACCCAATACAGTGCTGCTGAGCGAAAAAACTGCCCAGCGCCTGCATCTGCAAATCAATGATCAATTAAAGGTTGTTACTGACCAGGGCCTGCAACCATTAAAAATCGTCGGCTTGCTTACCAATAACGACGCCGTTTCAGAACAGGTGATGGATAAGCTAATCATTACCGACATAGCCACAGCCCAGGAGTTATTGGGATTATTTGGCAGGCTGAGTTCCATTGAAGTGCTAATCGAAAAGCAAGCGCCTGAAACCCTGGCCGCTATACAAAAGTCATTGCCAGGCTCTGCCTTATTGGTATCTATAGAAAGTCAGGCGGACTCCATGAGGGAAATGACTCGCGCATTTTCCATCAACTTAAAGGCCTTAGGCCTGCTTTCATTGCTGGTGGGCATGTTTTTAATCTATAACACGATGACTTTTCTGGTCATGCAGCGGCGGCGTTTAATCGGCAGTTTACGTTTATTGGGCGTAACCCGGCAGCAGATTTTTAAATTGATTATTGGCGAAGCCTTGTTGTTGGCGATCATCGGCACGTTACTGGGTATCGCACTCGGCATAGCTGCTGGGACAAGGTTTGTTATATTTGATCTCGGGAACGATTAACGCCCTTTATTTTCGGATCGACGCGACGTCTTTAATGATTACACCTTTACAAATCGGCAAAGGTGTATTGTTAGGCATCAGCGCGACCTTGCTGGCGGTATTGCCTCCCGCTTTCGAAGCGACGCGCTTGTCGGCCGTTAAGGTATTGGTTCGATCTCAATTGGAATCGGGCAGTCGCCGGTTAATTAAAACAGTCGGGTTAATCAGTTTCGTATTGATACTCGGCGGCTTGTCCATGGCGTTGTTTTCCGGTAAAAGCATCAATTTGGGTTTGACCAGTATTTTCCTGATACTGCTTGGCTTTGGTTTGCTGACCCCTGTGCTTACCTTATTGCTTATGAAGCTCATTGAACGTTTATTCGGGCGTTTTTTAGGCATTTTGGGGCGTTTACCTGTGCGCATGGTTTCGGCTGAAATCAGCCGGACAGGCATCGCAATCGCGGCATTGATGATTGCTGTGTCGGCGACCATAGGGATGGACTTGATGATAGGCAGTTTTCGCCAGACGGTTGCGCAATGGATTCATTCCAGCTTGCCTGCCGATCTTTATGTATCATTACCCGGTGAGAAAATGACTACCGATAAGGCCTTGGCTGATCATCGCTTGAAGGAAAAAATAGCCAACCTTGACGGTGTGCAAATGTTGAGTAGCGCATTGCACACAAAAATAATCGTTGATGATCAACTCACTAAAATATCGGTGTTTGAGTTAAATGAAAAATCCAGACAGGGGTTTATCTTTAAACATAAAGTGGCTGAAGATCTTTGGACCAGGTTTGAAAACCAACAGACGGTCATCGTAACGGAACCTTATGCTTATCATCATGCTATTAAAATAGGCCAAAAAATTCTCTTGAAAACCGATCAGGGCGAGCTTCCTTTTGAAGTAATAGCGATTTATGCGGATTACAGTGGCGATCAAGGTCATCTGGCTATCAGCCGGCAGAATTACCAGCGCTATTGGCCCGATTTGGGTTATTCCGGTATTGGTGTTTATGCCAGGGAAGGGGCCGATATAAAACAACTGGAAAGCCGGATCAGTCAACTGCTGACTGCGCAGCAGTCCGTAAAATCCAACCAGGAGATTTATAAAGCGTCCATGATCGTATTTGAACAGACCTTTACTATTACTGAAACGTTACGCTGGCTGTCAGCTGCGATTGCTTTTGTCGGTGTGTTCAGTGCCTTAATGGCTTTACAGTTTGAGCGAACGCGCCAGTTGGGTATTTTGCGGGCTATAGGGATAACCTCCAGGCAATTAACCATGCTGATAATCAGTGAAACCGGATTGATGGGGCTGGTTGCGGGATTATTGGCCATTCCTGTCGGTTTTATCGTGGCTTATGTATTGATTTTTGTTGTTTACCAACGTTCTTTCGGCTGGACAATGGCCTTTTATTTCGATTCAGGCGTGCTTTTTCAAGGTGTGGCTTTAGCCTTTGTCGCGGCACTGCTTGCCGGCGTTTTTCCTGCCATGAAAATGGCGCGAACCAAACCCGCTGAAGCGTTGCGTACCGAATGAGAACCAAAATTATGGTTGGCATATTGACGCTTATCTTATTGGTCATTGTCTGGTGGCAGCCTTTTATTTCTCCAGCTGATTTCAAACTTACGTCTGATAGTTTTTTCAGTTCGACACTCTCCAAAAAGGATGATGCATTCAGCAATGTTTTATCCAAAGATGAAAAGGGTTTTGCACGGGCGTTAAAGCCGCAAAAGTTTACATTCCCGAGTGACCACGGCCCACACAATCCCTTCCGGTCTGAATGGTGGTATTTCACCGGTAATCTTAAAAATCCGCAAGGCCGGAAATTTGGTTACGAGCTGACGTTTTTTCGTTTTGCTCTCAAGGCCGGGACGCCGGAATCAAAGTCTGCCTGGCGAAACAATCAATTGTATATGGCACACTTGACTTTAACCGATGTAGAGAAGGATCGGTTTTACACGGATGAACGATTTAGCCGGGCGGGAAACGATCTTGCCGGAGCCTCAAATAAAAAATATCAGGTTTGGCTTTATGATTGGTCGGCAAAAACGGAGGGTGAGGCAGACTTTCCGCTTCGCCTGAAAGCTAAAAGCGACGGCTTTGCCATTGACCTGTTATTAACATCAAGAAAGAGTTATGTGTTGCAAGGTGACCAAGGCTTGAGCCAGAAAAGCCGGGAGCCGGGCAACGCCTCGTATTATTATTCCTACCCCCGTCTGGAAACTGAAGGCGTTGTCACGGTAGCAGGGAATGAATTTTCAGTGACCGGCGCCAGTTGGATGGACAGGGAATGGAGTACCAGCGCATTGTCGGATGAGCAAAGCGGATGGGACTGGTTTGCCTTGCAGCTATCCGATAATACCGAATTAATGTATTATCAATTAAGGCGTAAAGACGGCCAACCGGATAGCAATAGTTCCGGCTCGTTTGTTTTGGCAGACAACACCAAAATCGCCCTGAAAAAGGACGATGTCACGATTAAAACGCTTGATAGCTGGAAAAGTCCCCATTCAAAAATTACTTATCCATCGCGGTGGCACTTGGCTGTTCCTGTTCAGAATCTTGAGGTTGAAATTGTTCCATTAATAAATGATCAGGAACTCAATGTCAGTTATCGTTATTGGGAAGGCGCGGTCAGCGTTAATGGCACAAAAAACGGTAAGCCCATTTCAGGTCAGGGTTATGTTGAGTTGGCGGGATACAAGTGAATTTATAACTAAAAGTTGTGGAGACACTTAATGTCCAGAGGGAGAGGGAGTAAGATGTTATCGTTATTTCTTGCACGTTCATTAGAATATTATGCCAGAATGTCAATCAGACCTCGTTGTAACCCCGATCCTTAAGGAGTGATAAAAGATGCGCCGCTTGCAAATAAAGCATGTAACTACTTACCAATACGCTGAAGCTGTAACCTTGCTCCCACATAAATTGCTTTTACGTCCTCGCGAAGGACACGACATACGTATCGAATCGGCTGAGCTGATTATTTCTCCTGCTTATCAACTGCAATGGCAACGTGACATATACGACAATGCCGTGGCCCAGGCGACCTTTCTCAAGCCTGCCAGCCAACTTTCGATCGGCAGCCGTGTTCTGATCCAGCACTATGATGACCAGCCGCTGGACTTTCTGGTGGCGGATTATGCGGTGTTGTTTCCCTTTCAGTACGATGTCGCCGAGCGTGCCGATTTGGGGCCTTATCTGTCAGCGATCTATGAACAAGACCGGCTGCAGTTGAGTACGTGGTTGCTGCAATTCTGGCAGTCTGGTCAAGTAGTGGAAACCTATCTCCTGCTGGAATGGATCAATAAAGCAATCGCGACCGGATTCACCTATCAACACCGCGAGGAACCGGGAGTTCAGACACCAGCGACCACTTTGACCAGTTGCGCCGGTTCCTGTCGTGATTTTGCGACTTTGTTTATCGAGGCTTGTCGTTCTTTGGGTTTGGCGGCACGCTTTGTCAGCGGTTACTTGTATTCGCCCATGCTGCCGCAGGGCTTGGGTGCAACCCATGCCTGGTCGGAAGTTTACCTGCCCGGCGCCGGATGGAAAGGCTTCGACTCCACGTCAGGCCAAGTGGTCGGTAACAATTACATCGCTGTGGCCGTGAGTCGACATCCTGAATCGGTGCCGCCTGTATCCGGCTCGTTTCAAGCTGTTAACCCCCAATCGCCGATCATGAGCGTGGAGGTGGAGGTAGCCGAAATCCTCGCTTAGACTCGGATAGATTGCTGACACCTCCATCTTAGGTGATTTCCAAGAATGAATATAAGCAAATTGTGGGTACAGTGTACCCCTACTAAAAACATCTCGTGCAATCAGCCCTGGAATTTATTAAAGTTTGCACACACTCTTCAGATGACCCAAGGATTAACGAATGTCAGACGTTAAAATTTACGATGTAAAACCGGACATAGCCGCGTTAGCGCACATTAATGCCGAAACCTATACAACGATGTATCAGCGTTCGATTGAGGAACCTGAAGCTTTTTGGGCACAGCAGGCAGAACACTTTTTAGTGTGGAGCAAACGCTGGGATACTGTCATGGATTACGATTACCCAAAAGGTTACATACGCTGGTTTGAAGGCGGAAAACTTAACGTCAGTGTTAACTGCATTGATCGTCATCTTGAAACACGCGGTGACCAGGTGGCTATTATCTGGGAAGGCGATAATCCGGCGAATGATAAAAAGATCACTTACCGGCAATTACATGAGCAAGTCTGTAAGTTTGCCAATGTCCTGAAAACGCAGGGTGTTAAAAAAGGTGACCGGGTTTGTATTTACTTACCCATGATTAGCGAGGCGGCAACGGTGATGCTGGCTTGTACCCGTATTGGCGCCGTGCATTCTATTGTTTTTGGTGGGTTTTCTGCTGAAGCGTTAAAAGACCGCATACTGGACTCGGATTGCCGATATGTGGTTTGCGCCGACGAAGGTTACCGGGGCGGCAAAACTATCCCTATTAAGGCCAATGTCGACCAAGCCGCAGTCTCTTGCCCCCGGCTTGAAAAAGTCATTGTTATAAAGAACAGCGGCAAACCTGTGGATTGGCATGACCAGCGCGACATCTGGTATCACGAGGCGATGACAGACGCTTCGGCTGATTGTCCCGCTGAAGAAATGGATGCAGAGGATCCTTTGTTTATCCTGTACACGTCAGGATCAACAGGCAAACCTAAGGGTGTTTTGCATACCACCGGCGGTTATTTGCTGTATGCCGCCATGACTCATAAGTATGTGTTTGATTACCACGATGGTGATATTTACTGGTGTACTGCCGATATAGGCTGGGTAACCGGTCATTCTTACATGATTTACGGCCCCTTGTGCAATGGCGCGACTACCCTGATGTTTGAAGGCGTGCCGACTTATCCTGAAGCTGATCGTTTCTGGCGGGTTATCGACAAACATCAGGTGAATATCTTTTATACCGCGCCGACGGCAATTCGTGCCTTAATGGCTCAGGGGAATGACTTTGTTACCCGTACCGATCGCAGCAGCCTGCGTATTCTTGGCAGTGTCGGCGAACCGATAAACCCGGAAGCCTGGGAGTGGTATTACCATGTCGTCGGCAACGGGCGGTGTCCTTTAATGGACACCTGGTGGCAAACCGAAACAGGCGGCATATTGATAACGCCTTTGCCTGGCGTTACCGCATTAAAACCGGGATCGGCAACCTTGCCGTTCTTCGGCATCATACCGGAAATTATGGACAATCAGGGCCGCATTATGGAAGGTGTAGCCGAGGGTATTCTCGTCATCAGTCGCCCTTGGCCAGGGCAAGCACGTACTATTTATGGTGATCACCAGCGTTTTATTGATACCTATTTTAAAAACTATCCCGGCTATTATTTTGCCGGTGATGGCGCACGTCGGGATAAAGAGGGTTATTACTGGATTACCGGGCGTGTCGATGATGTGATTAACGTGTCTGGTCACAGAATGGGTACTGCAGAAATTGAAAGTGCTTTGGTGTTGCACGAACATGTCGCAGAGGCCGCTGTAGTCGGTTATCCACACGATATTAAAGGGCAGGGGATTTATGCTTATGTCACTTTGAATGCAGGCGTTGAGTCTACGGAAGAGTTGAGAAAAGAACTGGTTGACCTGGTTAGAAAAGAAATCGGCGCCATTGCCAATCCCGATATTATTCAATGGGCGCCCGGCTTACCAAAAACCCGTTCAGGCAAAATTATGCGCCGTATTTTACGTAAAGTGGCCGCTAATGAACTTGACAACCTGGGCGATACTTCCACACTGGCTGATCCAGCGGTAGTTGATGAGATTATTGATCATCGGGCTAATAAATAACAACTGACAATAAATTTGGCGCGTTGCGTCATCGGGGTTTTGCGTTGTTCTTGTCTGCCCGGTTTATACCCTGGTGAGTATATTATTTATTGAGCGAGTAATCAGCAATGAACAACTTGAAGCAGCATACCCTATTAACCCTGGGTGGAGTCACGGTTCCTCATCCGGTAGCCTTCTGGTTCGGTGTGATAGCGGTAACGGCAGGGGTCATTGCCCACCTTCCTATGTACCTGATGGGCAAGGACAACGGCTACAAGCTCGTCGGCATGCCCATGGACATGCCCATGATGATGGGAATGGCGGCTATCATTGTGGGTCTCGTCGCCAGTTTGTATGGCTTGTACCCCCGGTCAGTCGCGGTGAACGCAGGGATGACATCGAAAATACGGGTCAGCGCCCTTGACGATGCGCCTCTGAACGCAACCCATGTCGGCTTGCTGCTGGCGATGGCGATGGCTGTGATGATCGACATTATGAAGCCAACTGCGCTCGCATTTGTCATGCCGGGCATGACTTTGGAATACGGACTTAAGTCTCCTTTGAACCCGAATGGGACTTTTCCGGCGGTATGGGTTGCGCTCGCCGGTATCATGGGAACCGTTATGGGTTCATTCCTCTGGGGATGGTTGGGCGACAAGATTGGACGGCGCGCCTCGATCCTGTATGCAGGCATTGGCTTCATCGGTACTTCAATCTGCGGTGCGATGCCTGATTTTTACTGGAATCTGGTGATGTGCTTCCTCATGGGCCTTGCAGTGGGAGGCATGCTGCCCATCTGCTACGCGCTGTTGGCCGAAACCATTCCCGCCCGCCACCGGGGTTGGCTGATGATCCTGATCGGTGCGGACATCGCCGGGGCTTATATTCTCACCAGCTGGATCGCCGTAGAACTGGTACCCACGTATAGCTGGCGAATCCTCTGGTTGATCGGCCTGCCTACCGGGGTGCTGTTCATCATGCTTAACCGATGGATTCCCGAATCGCCCCGTTTTCTGCTTATCAACGGACGGGAAGCCGAGGCGCGTGCGGTGATGGCGCGCTACGGAGCCGTGGTCGCTCTGGACAAGCAATCCAAATTTGATGTCGAATCGGTAGTGAAGGGGCAGTGGAGTCAGCTTATAAGCCCGCAATTTCTTGGGACTTACCCTGGTCGTCGGTTCCCTCGCCCTTGGATCGGGACTGGTGTTGTTCGGCTTCAATCTCTGGATTCCGACCAACCTTCGCAAGTTGGGGTTTACCGAAGCCGACGCGATACTCCGAAATGCGGCTATGATCGGCTTTCCTTTAACGTTCCTGGTGGCGTGGATGTATGGCTTCTGGAGCAGCAAGAAAACCATTATCATTCTCGGCTCACTTACTGCGATGGCTTTGTTCGGTTTTGTCATGGTTGGGGACGCGATCGTGCAGAACCGTGTTCTGCTGTACGCGCTACTGGTGGTGCCGATTTGGGGAATCAGTTCGGTGGTTGCTGTACTCTCGGTCTACAGTTCAGAAATCTACCCGACTCGCATCCGTGCGAGGGGCACGGGTTTTGCCGCTGGGGCGAGTAAGGCAGGGGGTGTCGTGATTATCTCTCTGGTGTCCTTCGGGATCACTGTGCCTTCTATGTCAACGGTCGCGCTCATTGGGGCAATTCCCATGACGCTGGCTGTCATCCTGGTAGCCATCTTCGGTGTGGAGACGTGTAAACGCCGACTGGAAGATATTTCCGCTGATGAACTCAAGGGAGTCGCTTAGTAACAGGCATGAAATATACCCTGTACGATCAGGTTTGCGGGATTTGTGTAACCACGAAGGGCGCGAAGAAATTGCAGGGGTATTGATTGCAAGTTAGCTAAGTTTTATAACCGTTCCAAGTAAGCGCAAATCCAGACTACATTGATGCCAAGCTACGTTCTATTACATTGTTATGGTGATATTTACTCAGGTCAATGCCGTACTCATCTGCCTTAACAATGTTTTCACAATTCTATATTCCTGTCCGCTACTCATCTAAATCAATTTTGGATAAATCAATCATGTGCTCAGGTTCTGGGATTTTTATCCTCATCCAGTAATAGTATGATTTTAGGTTTTAATTTTTTTTTCTGATTGGCTTCAACAATTATTGCGATTTCTCCATTACTCATTTCAACAAGACTACCTGGAGGATAAATGCCGAGACATTCAATGAATTTATAAGTAAGCCCTGAATCAAGATGTGTTCCACACATTTTAGTCATGATGTTAATCGCATCAAGATGGGTTTTTCCATTCTGGTAAATGCGATCACTGGTAATAGCATCATACATATCGACAATAGCAACGATACGAGTATATGGGGAAATTTGTTCGGCTGTTAGTTTGCGTGGGTACCCTGTTCCATCCAGACGCTCATGATGACTATGTGCAACGTCAATAGCGCCGCCATACATTCCAGTGCTTGATAGCAATAATTTCCAGCCCAACTCCGCGTGGCTTTGCATGATTTTTAATTCGTCAGGCTCCAATTTTCCGGGCTTATTTAAAATCTCTAAAGGAACACGCATTTTTCCCATATCATGCATCATTCCGCACAAGCCAACGTTGTTAAGTTCTTGAACAGGAAGATTTATCTGGCGTCCCAAAGCTATGGCTAAAATGCACACGTTCATGCTGTGTTGAGAAGTATATAAATCCCTGCTTTTTAATTGTGTCATCCATAGCAAGGCATCGGGAGCATGAAGAATACTATCCACACATTCAGCCACCGCTTTTTTGGCAATTTCGACATTGATAGTTTTGCCCAGACGCACTTCCTGCATAAAGCTTCTAACCAGATTACTTGTTTCCTGATAGACGGCTCCCGCATGCTCAATTTCCTGTTCAAAAGAAGAAAGTTTATCAGGAGGAGTTCTAGTATCCAGCCACCCTTTGCTATAAGGTGTATCTTTGGATTCTAATAGCTGAGACTTTTTTTGTTTATTAACATCAATAAAAACAAATTTACATTGCTCGCAAACCGCATTAATGTCAGTCTGATTTTTTAGCTCAAAACCTTGAAATACGAAATTACTTTCCAGCCAAGGTTTATCCAGTTTGGAAACATACATTCCTACCTTCAGATCTTCAACATTAATCTTGGTAAGTGTGTTTGATGAGGCGAGAAATAGTGAATAACCGTCGTTCATAAATTAAAAATTTTCCCGATTTCATGTGATTAGAATCATTTAATGTTGCTATTTCCTATAATTAATTTGTCTACCCATCATACGCTGTGACCGGTTTATCAGGCATTGAAATTTAATAAAACTAAATGGTTTAGATTATAACTTGAATATGGCTCAGTTCTTATCAATTTTTAAGTTTTATAACGAGAATATTTGCTGAGGTATTTGATGATTTTGGATACCTATAGAAACTATCTATAGCCCTATGTAAAAGAGGTTTTTACCTGATTTTGATATACCCTTGCATTCGATTAAGCTTAATGTTGATTTGCAGTTTTTAGGTTCAAAAACGCAAGTACATTGTTATTCTGTCATTTTTTCTTTTATACTTGCTGTCTAAATACATCAAGGAGCTATCATGGAAAAACCATTCATTTTACACATGCTAACCACCGCTAAAAACTTAAGTCCTTTTGACGTCAACATGGCGATGGATGCTGGCTGGGTTTCGGCACTACCTTATACCAACGTTGAAGCCAGTGAAATTCAGGGGTTGGTTCAAGATGCCATCTTTTCTCGCAGCGCAAAAAATTTAAAACGCACAGGCATCTTTATTGGTGGGCGCGATACCAAACAGGCAATGGATATGTTGAAAACGGCTAAACGTTCAATGGTTCCGCCTTTTGAGGTGTCTGTTTTTGCTGATCCTAGCGGCGCATTTACAACGGCTGCTGGTTTGGTTGCCGCTGTGGAGCATGAGTTAATCGCAAAATTCAATACGACGCTGGAAGGAAAAAATATTCTTGCGTTAGGTGGAACCGGGCCCGTGGGTCAAGCGGCGGCAGTTATTGCTGCTCAAGCAGGTGCGAACGTAAGAATCATAGGTAGGCAAATAGATAAAGCACAACATATTGCCGATATGTGTAGCAATGAATTGGGTGACGGTAAAATTACCATTACCGCCGGCGCAGATGCTGATAAAGCTGAATACATGAAAACCGCTGACGTTGTTTTTGCAACAGGTGCCGCAGGTATTGAACTATTGAGCGCAGAACTTATTGCCTCAGCTCCGCATCTGAAAGTTGCTGCCGATGTTAATGCTGTACCGCCTTCAGGTATTGCAGGCGTTGATGCTTTTCATAATGGTACGCCTATTCATGGTTCGAACAGCGGCGCTGTCGGCATAGGCGCTTTGGCTATCGGTAATATTAAATATCATGCACAGAATCGTTTGTTGAAAAAAATGATTGACAGCGACAGGCCTGTTTATCTGCATTTTGAACACGCCTTTGAAGTAGCCAGAGAGTATATTAAGTCAAACGCTTAAACTTATTCTTCACAACCCGCACTAAATTATAACGAGGATATCTAATGGTAAAACGCAGCATTCTTCACATGCTTGACCCCATGCCAAACAATAGCCCATTTGATATTAATATGGCTATGGATGCAGGGTTCGATGTGCTTATGCCTTATAGTAATGTCAAATTAGACAGTGTTTACAGGCTCACTCAGGATGCTATTTTTTCCCGTGGACCTGCAGGTGTAAAACGCACTGGAATCTTTATTGGTGGCCGGGATTTAAGCTTAGCGATGGACATGTTGGATGCCTGTCAACAAGCAATGGTTCCGCCTTTTGAAGTGTCTGTTTTTGCTGACCCAAGTGGTGCTTTTACTACAGCGGCTGCATTGGTTGCTTGCGTAGAGAAAGAGCTAAAAGAAAAACACGGCAAAGAATTGAAAGAGTGTAATGCGCTGGTTTTCGGCGGAACAGGGCCTGTCGGTATTGCTACTGGAATTATTGCTTCATTAGCGGGTGCAGAGACAGCATTAGTTGACCATCTATCGATTGATACCGCCTCGGATGTTGCTAAAGCCTACAATCGTCGATTTGGCTGCACGCTAAAAGGCGCGTGTGCCGGTTCTGAAGCCGATAAAGCTCAACTGGTAGTAGACGTTGATATTATCTTTTGCGCCGCTAAAGCCGGTATTCAGGTGCTAAGTTCGTCTGTTTTGAAGGAAGCGAGGCAATTAAAAGTGGCCGGTGATGTTAATGCTGTTCCGCCTTTGGGTATTGAAGGTGTCAAGCGCGGTGATTCAGGTATCCCCTTAATTCATGCAATCAATGCGCAAGGCGCGGTGGGTGTTGGTGCTTTAGCCGTTGGTAATGTTAAATATCAACTTCAGAATGAAATGTTAAAATTAATGTTGAAAACTGACAAGCCTTTATATCTTGATTTTAGAGCGGCTTTTAACAAAGCCAGGGATATAGCGTAATTCAGGGAGAGATTGCCAGTCTCGATATGCCGGATCGTCACGATTTGTGTTTTTTAAATTCCTCATCTATTTTTTGCGCATATAAATTAAGGTTACTTGAGGTGCGAGGTCGATTTCCGGTCAATATGAAGAGTAGGGAGGGTATTAAAATGAACCAACATAACAGAATTTTATTTGCTGGTGATCCGCATGGAAATTTTAAGCCGCTGATAGCTGCGGCTCATAAATACCAACCCGAAGCTGTTATTTTACTCGGTGATTATGATCTGGAAATGCCCTTAGAAAGCTGTTTAGAGGAAATCGTCGGCTTAACTGAAATATGGTGGATTGCTGGAAATCATGATTTTGAATCGCCAGGAAAATACAATAATCTATTTAACTCAGCCTTTTCTGATAGGGATTTACACCTGAAAGTTACTGAGATAGCGGGGCTTAGAATTGCCGGATTGGGTGGGATTTTTCTTGGCAGGGTATGGTATCCTCCGCAACCGCCAAAATGGCTGGGTAAGCAGCATTATTTGCATAACCAGTCTGCTACCATCAAGCGTTCCGGTATGTCATTAAAATACAAATCAGCGATTTGGCATGACGAATTTGAGGCATTAAAAACACTGAAAGCGGATATTCTGGTGTCACATGAAGCTCCGGGGTCTCATCGGCATGGTTTTAAGGTAATTGGTGAATTAGCCGCAGCGATGGGAGTGACAAATATTTTTCATGGACATCTTCATGAAAATTATGCCGGTACTATAAAAAATAATATTAAAGTATACGGTGTGGCAGACAGCGCAGTGACTGATTTGCATGGCAATACGCTAAGCGAAAGTAATTTCAACAAAAGTTTAGCTTGAGGACTGATTGTTATCAATAATCACTTTCAGTTTTTGACCAGGCTGAAGGCCTCTAACAAGCGTGGCGGCATTGGATTTACGCAAGTCTTCAACCGACACATTAAATTTTCTTGAAATTTGAGTCAGCGAGTCGCCTTTACCAACTGTGTAGCTTATCAAGCGGATTGAAGGCGATGCGCTGGCAAGTTGCGGATTGACACTCTTGATTGTGAGCTTACGGCCGGGTATTAATGCTGTTTTTAACGTGATATTGTTCCAATTGGCGATGTCTTTGGGGGTAACAGAAAAACGTTGAGAAATATTGAAGAAAGTATCGCCTTTTTTGATTGCATAGACTTGAGCGTTTGCTGATTTAGTTTTAGGGGCTTTGGCAAGCAACTGAATACTATTTGATTTTGCTTCTGATGGAGTCTGTAAACGCATGCCTGAACGCACGGAATTGCCGGCTAAATAGTTAGCCTGACGGAGTGATTTAATCGTAGTATTATTTCTATTGGCGAAGGATGTGAGGTTTTCCTGCTGATTTAACATTGTATTGAGTGAGGTTTGTTGTCTTGGCTATGTCCTGGCGAAGCTGTGCCAGTTTTTCTTCACGCTTTTCTTGCGGGCTAATTTTAGCGACTCGCTCTTCACCATATTGTTTTATGGTTACCCTTTCTGAGTACGGAAGCATAGCCAGATTTTTTTTGAATTCTTTCGCTTGGGCAACAGGAACTAACAAGCGATGCGGGCCTTGAGGAGCCGTGCTTGAGCGGTTAAAGCCGGGATTTAATTTTAAAAATGCATACAAAGGCGTGTTGGCCAGCTTTGCCGCTTTGTGCAAATCTATCGGGGATTTAATGTCAACGACTTCAAAGTAAGGTCTATTGGGAATGTGTTGTAAATGAACATTGTATTCGTCAGCATGAGCAAATAATTTGGCTATAGCCAGTAACCGAGGCACATAGTCTTCGGTTTCTTCAGGGAGGTCTAGTGACCAATAATCAGTTGGCAGATTGCGATACTCATTTCGTTCAATGGATTTTTTTACTCGGCCTTTTCCGCAATTATAGGAAGCAAGCGCAAGCAGCCAGTCGCCATCAAAAGTTTCACTCAGTTCTTTTAGATAAGTGGTTGCTGCTTTTGTTGAGGCATAAATATCACGACGGCCGTCATACCAGTCATTTTGTTGAAGACCATACTCTTTACCTGTGGCGGGTACAAACTGCCAAAGTCCTGAAGCGTCAGCTTTTGAATAGGCATCGGGCACAAAAGCACTTTCAACAACGGGCAATAAAGCCAGTTCGCCCGGCATATTTTTGGCTTCGATTTCATCGAGAATATGGCTCAGATAAGGCTCTGCTCGTTGTTGAAGTATCGCAAGAGAAGCGGGATGCTCCAAGTACCAGTATAATTCACGGTCTATGCGTGGATTTTGAATGTCAGGTAATGAATATAACGATAATAACCGCTCCCAAACGGTATTTTTGTGCGTTGATGCTGTTTTGTTGAATTTATGTTTGCGCAGAGTGCGGTAAGGATGGTACACATAGCTTTCATCCTGAGTTAAATTGACAGGCGCTTGATCCTTAATACTCAGAGGTTCTTTTGGTGTATCCGAGCAACCGGTAACTATTAAAGATATTGAAATTAATAAAAAATTAACCGACCTGTTAAAATTATTACGTATCATCTTTAAGCCTATGTGAATAGTTATTATTATCTTATAAATTATAGCATATTTTTTAATGAAAATCCTTAACGTGTTGCCGTATTGAGTGTGATTGATGAAACGAAATTTCTTGTTTGCCTGGTATCAAACCCCAAGAGGTAAGTTGTTAAAAGAGCTTGAAGCAGGCTATTTACAACGATCCATTACCGTCAGTTGTCAGCAAATTATTTTGCAAATCGGTGGCTTGGGTTGGGAGGATGAATTTATTGATTGTACTTTATACAAAAATTATACCGTACTTGATGCCAAAGGCCTGGGTTGCGATGAGACAAGAAAAATTCAGGCCAAAGCCTATAGTTTGCCTTTGCAAAGCGACAGTATAGATATGATTATAGTACCGCATTTATTGGAGTTTGATACCCATCGATTTCAGACTATGAGAGAAGTAGAGCGTGTATTAAAGCCCGAAGGGCTATTAGTCGTGTTAAATTTTAATCCCTGGAGCTTATGGGTCAGGTATCAGTATTTGTGGGATAAAAAAATGGCTGATTCCTGGGGCGGGCACTTTATTTCTCGATCAAGAATCCTGGATTGGTTGAAATTATTGAATTTTGAAGTGACCGTTTCATCAGAGTTTAATCTGGATTCAGTCAATTCTAAACACGGGAAATTTATCGCCCAGGGACATTCATTTTTTTCTACTGCTTATGCCATTAAGGCGATAAAGCGCCGTTACAATATAATCCCGTTAACGCCTGTGAAAAACGAGAGTCCTCGTTTGGTTCTGGTCAATACACTTAATCCATCAGCACGGATAAAAAAACATGACTGATACTGTAATTATTTATACCGATGGGGCTTGTCGGGGTAATCCTGGGCCTGGTGGGTGGGGAGTGATACTTAACTATAAAGGGAAAATCAAGGAACTTTATGGTGCAGAAAAGCACACTACCAATAATCGTATGGAACTGATGGCCGCTATACAAGCGTTGGAAACTTTAACTAAGCCCTGTTCAGTCCGGCTTAATAGCGACTCAAGTTATGTTTTGAAAGGTATTACCGACTGGATGCCCAACTGGAAAAAAAGGGGCTGGTTAACGGCTGCCAAAACACCGGTTAAAAATGAAGATTTGTGGCGTAGGCTGGATGCTGTCATAGCCAAACATAAGGTTGAGTGGAAGTGGGTAAAAGGTCATTCTGGTGATACAGGTAATGACAGAGCCGATGCTTTGGCCAATCTTGGCATTGATTCATTGAATTAATCAGGCACAAGTTAACTCGCAAATTATTTTTTACTACCCAGCAAGTTTTTTAAGTCTGCAAAGGGATTATGGGTGGCAACCGATACGCTGGTTCTACTTGATTGCGAATTGCCAAAGCGGGTTTCCTCATAGCGTGAATGTTCATTATCGTGACAATATAGGCATAATAATTCCCAGTTACTCCCATCGGAAGGATTGTCATCGTGGTTATGGTTTTTATGATGAACCGTCAATTCAGTCAGATTGGTATGCGTAAATTCACGAGCGCAACGACCGCATATCCATGGATACAGCTTAAGGGCCTGACCGCGATAAGATTGCTCTCTAAGTTCCTGATTGCGCCGAGCATCGGTAACGATCTGGTTTAGTTTGTCTTTATTGGGTTGAGTCTTTTTTAGAGTCATATAATTATCTTCGTCTGCAAATATAGGTTGGTAAATTACGAATTTAAAAATCAAGGTCATTTATTATGCTTTTACATTGATTTACCATTATGTGGCCGTTCAAAGTATACCATTACTTGGATTTTAGCTTTTCACAGTAAGCGTTCATAGACGTTTATATAATCTGTGATCATTCTATTCAGGCTGAACGTTGATTCACATCTTGCTCTCCCGGCTTTGCCATGAATTGCCAAGAGACCGGGATTATCCAGATAGTGTTTAAATGCTTCCGCCATCGCTATGGGATTCTGTTTTGGAACCAGATAGCCGGTTTGGTTGTTGATAACCAATTCCGGATTTCCACCGACATCGGTAGCTATTACCGGTAATGCTGTCGCCATGGCTTCAAGAATAGTATTGGATATACCTTCGTTAATAGAAGGCAACACAAATAAATCCAGATTTTGCATTAAATCAGCCACATCATTTCTTTCGCCGGCGAACCAAATCAGGTCATCAATGCCTTCTTTCAGGCTTAATTCTCGCAGTTTTGGCTGCAATAAACCGGCACCAACCAAAACCAGTCTTACGTTATTTTTTACAGCGGGGTAGGTTTTGACCAGATGGATAAATGCTTGCACCAGGGTTATTTGATCTTTTACCGGGGCGAGTCTGCCCACGGTTCCGATCAATATCAGGTCGGGCAAACGAAAATCGGGTGGCAATAGATCGACAGGCTTATCGACGTTTATCTTAAAACGGCTTAAATCTACCCCGTTGTATATCTGCGTGATTTTTTTTGTCGGCACTTTTATTTGATTAATCAGCCATGTTTCGAGATCTTTAGACATAGGAATATAACGCTGAATTACCGGTCGAAATAAACGACGTAACAAGACATAGCGCGGATTTGTTCCATCTACGTCATCAATATCTCTGCCGTGTTCACCATGCACCCTGTATTTTATACCCGCCAGAAGACCCGAAAGTTGAGCTTCCAGGGCTGATAGATTACGCGTGTGCAATATATCCGGTTTTATTTCTCGCAGCAGTTTCCATAACCGGAAATAAACGGCAAAATCTTTTCCTGGTTTTTTGTTCAGGCAATATACCTGTACATCGTCTTTTTTTATTCTATTTCGAAAATCGGTATAGTCTGTCATGCAAATGATACATGCCGGTATTTTTCATCCGGCATGGTGTTGATTAAATTGACTACCCCGTTTTCCAGGCCACCTGTTCCCAAGCGAAATAATACATGGGCGATTAAAGGTTTTTTAGTGTTACTTAATCGTGTCATTATCAAATTAGGGGTAGTGTTTTAATTTTGGTATTTGCTTGTTGCAGCCAGACTTTACTATCAGGGTTTTGCAATAATTGTCCTCGCAAACTGGCAGGCTTGTTCCAGATTATTTTCAGCTTGTGTACTAAAGCCTATAGTGGACCCCAAAATCTGGAAATTAGTTTAAGATGGTGTCTATCATACAAAAGGTAGGCGAGAATGAGTGAAAAAAGCGCACGTTGATGACCAGTACACGGCAATAATCGAATGATTGCTGATGTCGCTTTCAAAACCAAATAATAAATAAGGGCTGGATAAATGAAAGAAATGCAGAGAATGGGATTGCAGAACTTCCCCAAAATGGAGCAGACGTCTTAATTTGTCTGCTGAAACCGGTAAATTTTAAGTATCAATACCAACCAGTTGGTCTATGGCTTTAGCAGCGGCTAAATGATGGCTGACGGGACAAATGCCGCATAAACGCTGCACCAAAACCGGCAACTCCCAATACAGCCGGCCTTAAATAAAGCGCTCAAAGTCAAGAAATTCAACAATATGCAGCCTGGCTTGTTTAACTTTATTATCTGCGTCCAGCAATAATGTGACTTTGCCTTGTCCTTCGATCCGAGAAACAGAATCAACGACGACGAATTTCAGGTTTTCTCTGTTTTCAGCGGTTTCTAAGTGTTCGTACATAATAATTCTCTAATGTGAGTTGGAACAAGAATATCCAGCTTGTATAGGAGGGCAAGGAATAGTTCCATAAGAACAATAAACACAACAATCACCTTGTTTAGGTTTTAATAATGCCTGGTAATGGGCGCATTGGTAAAAATATAGGCAGGCATTAGTTGGCACTACGAGCTTTCCAAGCTGCGATGACATTGAAATATTGTCAGGGCAATACCCGTCTGGCGGAAAGAGTGTTTGGTTGAAGCCGCGAAACCGTGCAGTTGGGATTAAACGAACACCGCATCGGAGTCATTTGCCAAGGAGCACAAGCGGCTTGCAGCGGAGACAAGTTGTGGGAAGAAAAGCATCCTGAGGTGGCGCAAGCCCTCTGGGCGTTGGTGGAATTGCATAGCCAGCAAGATCCGACTTCCCGTACCTTGCTGTCGTCTACCCGCTTGACTGCAGCGGAAGCATTGAAGCAGTTACGTGCCCAAGGTTTCCAGGAAGACCAAGTGCCGTCGCCAAGCACCATGGCCGAGGTTCTGAACCGCAACGGCTACCGTCTACGCAAGGTGCTCAAGGCCAAGCTGCAAAAGAAACTCCCGGAAACGGATGTCATCTTTGCCAACATTAAGGAAAAAGATAAGAGCACCCTGGAAGGCGAGAATTTCATGGGCGATAGGCAGGTCAAGTGCCTTAGCATCGACTGCAAAGCCATGGTGAATATCGGGGATTACTCACGGGGCGGGAAGACACGTGGCGATGCCCGTGCCGCTGACCATGACATGGGTTGTGAAGAAAAATACACGCCCTTTGGCATCGTAGACGAGGACGAAGGGGCTCTATATCTGACATTTGGAAGCGCCTTCAAGACCAGCGATTTCATCGCAGATAGCTTGATGGGTTGGTGTGAGAACATCCCAGCGCACGAACGGGCGGCTATTGCGCATATCCCGATCAAGGTCGACAATGGCCCGGAAAGCAGTGGCGTACGTACGCAGTTCCTTAAGCGCTCGTGGATTGCGTCGACCATACGCGTAAAATCGTCCAACTGTTGTACTATCCGCTTTACCATAGCAAGTACAATCCGATTGAATGTTGCTGGGGCATTTTGAAGCAGCACTGGAATGGTGCCAAGCTGGTGACTGCCGAAACCCTGCTGGAATGGGCAAAAAGTATGACCTGGAAAGGGATGCAGCCAGTGGTCAACCTCAGCAAGACGGTTTATCAGAAAGGGATTTCTCTGTCCAAAGTGGCAATGCAGGCGATTGAAGCCAGACTGGAACGTAACCCAATCCTACCCAAATGGGACATCTTGATTCGACCTGGCTGATGGGTAAATTAATTTCTGGAGATTACCTTAGTCTTGTGGATTCATCAATTCGGAGTTCCCGGTTCGGAACCAGAATAGCAAAGACTTGCTCCAGTTTAGTGACATGCAGGCGATCAAAAGCAAATTACAACTCAATTTCATGACTTCGCTGATGGCGATTAGTCATGACGGTGAAGCTTGTCGAGAAAGCTGACGATGGCATGTGCCACAATCTCGCTAATTGTCATCCCACTGGTTTGCGCATGTGACCGAAGTCGCTGCACAACATCCGCAGGTATTTTGATGGTGATCGGAATAGAGGGTGAAGCGACCAAGACTGGCGCATCGATTTCCTGAGCTTCCTGTGAAGATATCGGTATGCCTGTCTGCGAGACAAGCCGAACTGTTGGGTCAAGGCTTCGGCAGCTTCGGCCAATGTGTAACCCTGTGCCAGCAAGATAAATGCGACATCAGCCGGTGGGTTTTGTCGGTGTTTGAGGATCGCGTCATGAGTCATATATTTATTGCCTTTTACGTCTCATGTCAACTGGTAAATTTGAACGACTGAATTCAATCTGCCGTTCAAATTCAAATTTATCTTTTGTGTCTATGGCGTGATCTCGCCACTGCTAGATAATATCTATCTGCACTATAGTCTCGATCTGTGTTTTACCCGGAGGTTTGCCAAAATCTGCATGGGTAACGCTCGACTCATTCGCTACGCGGATGATTTTGTAAACAGAAGTCGATGACAAACGGTTCCGGCAAGCCATGGAAGAGCGGCTCAACCTGTTTGGTTTAGAGATAGCACCAGAGAAAACCCAGTGTATCGAGTAGGGAGTGTTTGCAATAAAGCGGGCAAAAGCGCGGGGAGAAAAGGCCGCAACCTTTTACTTTGTGGGCTTTACTCACTACTGTTCACGTTCGCGCAATGGCAAACGGTTTCGGATGAAAAGGAAGGCCATCAGCAAACGCTTGACAGCCAAGTTGACGGCTTACAAGATATGGATTAGGAGCAATAGAGGCTTGTTTACACCGGAAATTATCCAGAAAACGGTAAGCAAACTGCGTGGGCATTATAGCTACTATGGTATCACCGACAACAGCAAGTGGGTCAGTGCCTACTTCTATGAAGTGCGGGCACATACTCTACAAATGGCTGAATCGGAGAGGTAAGCGAGGGGTGCTACAGATGGGAGAAATTCGCCAAGTTATTAGCACACTATCCCTTGCCGACACCGCGAATGATGGTCAAACTATTCTAATCTGTGAAACGGTTCTAATGAGGAGCCGTGTGCGTTAATAGTGCCAGAACAGTTCTGTGAGGTGCTTGGTGACAATCTATGATGCACAGAAAACTGTTTGCGATCACGTAGTAGCGGCGTGCGGTGATGCGTACCAACAAAAGTGTCAGCAGATGGATAGAGAAGACTTCATTGAGAGGAATCGGTGGTCTACTCGACCTTATGCCCGGAGGAAGAAGGAGTAAAATGTTGAAGTTATTTCATGCACGTTCTTTAACTCGTCAGTGTATGGTCATGTGATGTAATATCTAATTTGCACCAATTTGAGCTAATGATTCATTTTTTGCACTGAAAAGGCTCGTAACTATAGCGCTCGATTCGCAATAACTCACGCTCATATCTTACCGCTTAGCACTCCCTGTGATTAAAGTGCCGTGTTGGTTCAATTATTGCTTTCTACTGAATTGAATGAATCATCACTATCAAATCAGGGGAATACTATGACTGGAAATACTGCACGCGTTCAGGCTGTACAAAACATCACTAATCGGCAACCCATGCCTGCCAAAGCACCGGAATCACTAAGTAGTCTATGGGCGAGTGATGTGTTTACGCTGAGCAAGATGAAGGAAAGTCTGCCTAAAGAAGTCTTTAAATCGTTAAAGAAAACCATTGAAGCCAGTGCAGAGCTTGATGTTTCGGTTGCTGATGTGGTTGCCTTGGCAATGAAGGACTGGGCTCTGTCCAAAGGCGCGCTGTATTATGCGCATGTGTTTTATCCTTTAACCAATGCGACGGCAGAAAAACACGATAGCTTTATCTCCGTGCAAAGTGACGGTTCTGTCATCTCTGAATTCAGCGGCAAAGTGCTGGTGCAGGGCGAACCCGATGGCTCGTCCTTCCCTAACGGCGGCATACGTTCCACTTTTGAAGCACGCGGTTATACGGCATGGGATGTCACCAGTCCTGCCTATATTATGACTACCGATAACGGCGCCACACTCTGTATTCCTACCGTTTTTGTTTCCTGGACCGGGGAGGCGCTGGATAAGAAAACACCGTTGCTGCGTGCCAATGCCGCGATGAACAAGGCAGCCCAAAGAGTCTTGTCACTGCTGGGTCATACGGACATTGCTCCCGTCAATTCCAGTTGCGGCGCTGAACAGGAATATTTTCTGGTCGATGCCAATTTTGTCAATAGCCGTCCGGACTTGCTGCTGTCCGGCAGAACCTTGTTTGGTGCATCCGCAGCCAAAGGCCAGCAATTTGATGATCATTATTTCGGGGCAATACCTGAACGCATCCAGGTGTATATGCAGGATGTTGAAGAACAGTTATACCGCCTGGGCATCCCGGCCAAAACCCGGCATAACGAAGTGGCGCCCGGACAATTCGAGATTGCGCCTTTTTTTGAATCGGCAAACGTAGCGACCGACCATCAGCAACTGCTGATGACGGTCTTGAAAAATACCGCTAAAAAACACGGCCTGGTCTGTCTGCTGCATGAAAAACCCTTTAAAGGTATTAACGGATCAGGCAAACATGTCAACTGGTCAGTCGGTAATGCAACCCAGGGCAATTTACTGGATCCGGGTAATACACCGCATTCGAATACCCAATTTCTGCTGTTCTGCGGCGCGGTTATTCGCGGCGTTCACAAATACGGCCCGTTGTTACGCGCAGCTATTGCTACGGCAAGTAATGATCACCGCCTGGGTGCGAATGAAGCGCCACCGGCCATCATGTCGGTTTATCTGGGCTCGCAGCTCGACAATGTCTTCGAGCAAATCAGTAACGGAAAAATAACCGGCTCGCTAAATGCCGGTGTTATGGATCTGGGCATTAATACCCTGCCCGTTTTTAGTAAGGATGCCGGTGACAGAAACCGCACCTCTCCTTTTGCATTTACCGGCAACCGTTTTGAATTCCGCGCTGTCGGTTCCGGGCAATCGGTGGCAGGTCCGCTGGTGACAATGAACACGATGCTGGCTGATTCGCTTAACTGGGTCGCCGATACCCTGCAAAGCAATTTGACGCAAGGCGCTGATCTCGATACCGCAATACTCAATACGCTAAAGGAAATAATTGACCAACATGGCGCTGTCGTTTTTGGCGGCAACGGTTATTCCGCCGAATGGCATAAAATGGCCGTTGAAGAACGCGGTTTAGCCAATCTTAGAACTGCCGCTGATGCCTTACCGGTTTTGAAAGAAGCTTATGTTGAAGAGCTATTTGACAAGCTGGGTGTCTTATCGCCTGTTGAACTCGCCAGCCGCTTCGAAATCTATGCCGAGCAATACATACTCGCTATTGAAGTGGAGGCCAAACTGGTGGTCAGTATGGCAAAAACCGGTATTTATCCGGCCGTTGTCAAATACTTGTCCGATCTTTCCTCTACGATCAACAGCCTTAAAAGCACCGGCGTCGATCTGGGCAATGAACGATTAATCCAGATAGCGGCGCTGCTGACATCAATGATGGAAACAGCCTATAAACTCGGTGCCGCTATCGGTCAACATGATTTTTCAACTCCGGAAGAACACATGCAGTTCTGCGCAAAAACCATCCGTCCACTCATGGATGAGGTTCGACATTACGCAGATATTCTAGAAGGCGAAGTGGCCGATGAATTGTGGCCTTATCCAACTTATCAGGAGATGTTGTTTATCAAATAGCTGCTGGTGCAATGCCGGGAACTCTGCCATGAAGCGGTATGACAATCGCAGTTATGCCATTTTCTCCTGTACCTACTTGTCTTCCGCTTGGGAAGTTGCTTTTGGAAGCGCCGGCGTTGTAAGGCAGTTTGCCGCAATTAAGGCTAATGATATTGAATCCTTGTTCGGGCTTTCCAGGAGGGAGAGCCCTGTTCGCTGAAGCGAGATCACTCTACAGCCATTTCTTTTTCTTGAAATATCCCAGTAAGAACACTGATACACTGATAAAAATAAACCATAACGCCGGGTAACCCCATCGCCATTTTAATTCCGGCATATACTCGAAGTTCATACCATAAACGCCCGCGATAAAGGTTAGTGGGATAAATATCGAGGCAAACACGGTCAGAACTTTCATGGTTTCATTCATTTTGTTGCTGACGCTGGATAAGTAAATATCCAGCATACCCGCTATTAAATCCCGGTACGATTCTATTGCTTCAATAATGCGTATGGCATGATCATAAATATCGCCGAAATAACGTTTTGTCTTCTCATTGAGTAAAGGTGACTCACTGCGTTGAATGGCGGCAAGTAATTCGCGCAAAGGGGATACCGATCTGCGCAAAAAGATGAGTTCTCGCTTGATTTTCTGGATTATGGACAGTGTTTCTGATGATGGGTCGGATAATAATTTATCCTCAACGGATTCAATCAGTTCATCGAAGGCGTCTTGTAAAGCAAAATATTCATCCACAACAGTATCCATAATGATATAAGCGAGATAATCGGCGCCCAGGTTTCTGATTTGACTCTTATCGTTATCAAGCCGGTTCAGGATAGGATCAAAGAGCGCATCGGGTTTTTCCATGAAGGTAAAAACAAAGTTTTTTAATATCAATAAGCTGATTTGTTCATATTCGACATTAAAAGCTTCGTTTCCTAAGGAAATGGCTTTAATAACAATATACAAATAATCATTAAATTCCTCGAATTTAGGCCGTTGATGGGTGTTGAGAATATCTTCCAGCACCAGTACGTGTATATCAAAATGTTGCCCTATGGCATCAATAATGCCTACGTCTTTTAATCCGTCAACAATCACCCAGGTTACGGTATCGGTCGTTTTGTAGGGTAGAAGTTCTTCAATAGATTTGACGGTGTGCTTTTCCAGGGTAGATTTATTGTAATTAACCACAGAGATTTTATGCTCGTGTGTATGAACTTCACCGACATGCACCAGCGAACCGGGCGGTAAACCGGATTTTTCAGAAGCGTAACTGAGTGATTCAGACATGGGTTATCCTTGGATTAGTTTGGGGCTGGGTAGGTAGGTTTATAGAATGGTTTGTTTGGATAGTGCCCCCGCCTGTTCTTTAACCAATTTAGGTACAAGGTAGCCGGGCAGGGTGGCTTGAACCTGCTTGATAAGGCTTACTGCTGTGGTTTCAGATACTTCAAAATGTCCTGTCCCTGTGGCCTTATCCAATAAATGTAGATAATAAGGGATGATGCCGTGTTTGAAAAGTTGTTCACTCAATTCGCATAGCACCGTTACGTTATCATTAACCCCTTTCAATAATACCGACTGGTTAAATAAGGTAATGCCGCTATTTCTGAGTAGTTTGCAGGCGGTAATGACGCGGGGATTGATTTCATTGGCATGGTTGCAGTGGACGACTATCACTATTTGTTTGGGGCATTGAGTCAAGGTATTAAGGAGTTCATCGGTGATTCTGGCCGGTAGCACGATAGGTAAGCGGGTGTGTATTCTGATGCGCTTTAAATGCTTGATAGCGCTTAATTGTGTAAAGAGTTTTGCTAGTCTTGCATCGCTAAGTAGTAACGGATCACCCCCGCTTAAAATAACTTCCGAGATGTCCGGATTTTCCTGAATAGTTTGGATGCCGGCGTTTTCGTTTTGTTTGCCAAGTTGAAGGTCGGAATAGGGAAAATTGCGGCGGAAACAATACCGGCAGTTAATAGCGCAACTGCCGGTGTTGATAAACAGAACCCGGCCATGATATTTGTGCAAAACACCTGTTTGAGTAGCCGAGGGAAGATCACCAACCGGGTCGTTACTAAAGCCATGGTAAGCAAATAGTTCATCTTTTACCGGCAATACTTGCCGTAATAAAGGATCGTTCGGATTGCCTTTTTGCATGCCGGCAGCAAAGCTTAAGGGAACGCGTAATGGGAAATCCTTGGCAGCCGCAACAGAAACGGGTAAGTCATTAATTGACAAGCGCAGATAATGGCATAGGTCTTCAATATTATTAAAGGCTTCGGTAAGTTGTTGTTGCCAGTTTTTAGTAAAGTGCAGGGTTTCGTTTAGTTGTTCCGGCATGAAAGTAGTTATTTAAAGTTTCTATCGATTGTTGCCTCCATTATAATGGTTTAGTTTTAGTTTGTTTGTCATCTTGAGGATAAAATGGCCAGTTACAGTACCAATGAATTTAAAGCCGGGTTAAAAGTCATGTTGGATAATGACCCCTGTGCAATTATTGAAAATGAATTTGTAAAGCCGGGTAAGGGTCAAGCCTTTAATCGGGTAAAAATCAGGAATCTTAAAACAGGCCGGGTGATTGAGAGAACGTTTAAATCAGGTGACTCTCTTGAAGGCGCTGATGTGGTTGATGTTGCGATGCAATATCTCTATAACGACGGTGAATTCAGGCACTTTATGGTGCCGGATACATTTGAGCAATATCAGTGTGATGAAAAAGCCGTTGGGGACGCAAGTAAGTGGCTTAAAGATCAGGATTCTTGCACCGTAACATTATGGAATGATGCGCCTTTGTCAGTCTCACCGGCCAATTTTGTTGAGCTGGCTATTGTTGAAACTGATCCGGGTGTGCGGGGTGATACTTCCGGTGGTGGTGGTAAACCAGCTACTTTGGAGACTGGCGCGGTGGTTAGAGTGCCGTTATTCGTGCAGCAGGGCGAAGTCATTAAGGTTGATACCCGTACCGGTGAATATATCTCGCGCGTAAAAGAATAGTGCCAAATGAGTGGCGACCGGCATGTTCGATAGAGAATTTGCGTTTAAGGGCGCAAGTATTAGATAACATACGGCGTTTTTTTTCAGCAAGAGCCGTGCTTGAGGTAGAAACGCCACTGCTAGGGTTTAGCAGTGGAACAGATCCGCAGCTGGATTTTTTTACGACTGAGTATTGTTCGCCGCCATTGCAGCGCACCTTGTTTCTGCAAACATCGCCTGAGTTTGCCATGAAACGGCTGCTTGCTGCGGGTAGCGGCTCTATATTTCAAATAGGCAAAGCCTTCAGGAATGGTGAATCAGGACGTTTTCATAATCCTGAATTTACCCTGCTGGAATGGTATCGGGTTGGCTTTACATTAGCCTCAATTAATGGATGAAATCGCCGAATTGATAGAGGTCGTATTTTACGGTCGCAGGGTATTAAACCCGGCACAACGGTTTAGTTATCAGGCGATATTTCAACGTTATACGGGTTTGAATCCCCTAGAGTTTTCTTATCAGGATTACAGTGCTTACGCACGGAATAATGACCTGCCCGAAGCAGTCAGTATTTGCGGACAGGATCACGCCTTATGGCTGGATTTTATTTTCAGTCATAGCGTTCAGCCACACTTGGGTGAAAACGCAGTGTGCATGGTTTATGGTTATCCCGCCTGTCAGTCCTCATTAGCACGTATTAATGAAGACAATTCACAAATCACGGATCGTGTCGAAGTTTTTATGAATGGTATTGAACTAGGTAATGGCTATTATGAATTGACCGATGCTAAAGAGCAGGGCAGGCGATTTGATAAGGAAATTGCCATCAGACAGCAAAGGAAACGCCCCGTTGCTGTTAAGGATAAACATCTTATTGCGGCGCTGGAAGCAGGGCTTCCGGAATGTTCGGGCATGGCCATAGGTTTGGATCGTTTGTTGATGCTGTTGGCAAACTGTGAATCCATTGATGATGTGCTTAATTTTCCTGTGCATATAGCTTAAGCTGGTTCAATATTTCCTGTGTTATAATTTCGCGATTTTTAACTGTTTAGACCATGATGTTTTATTTTTAGCCGCCTACATGAAATCAAATACTTTTTCTTGCTTGTTATTGCTGGGTCTGCTTGTGTCGAACGGGGTTAAAGGTGCCGAAGAATTCGTTGTTAGGGATATTCAGGTCAAAGGTCTGCAGCGTATCTCTTTGGGTACTGTATACAACTATCTTCCGGTTAATGTCGGTGAAAGATTTTCTTTAGATAATGTATCTCCTGCCATCAAGGCCTTATTCAAAACAGGTTTTTTTAAAGATGTGTCACTGGAAAGAGAAGGTTCAACGTTGATTGTTAATGTGGTTGAGCGTCCATCCATAGCAAAAATCATTTTTGAAGGCAATAAAGATCTCAGCAAAGAGGATCTGACAAAAGCGTTAGATAAAATTGGTTTGTCTGAAGGTAAAATATTTGACCGGCAAGTGCTGGACAAAGTAGAGCAGGAATTAACACGCCAATACCTCAGTCATGGTAAATATGGCTTAAAGATTAAAACAGACGTGGCTAACTTGTCACGGAATCGTGTCGGTATTCATATTACAATTTCCGAGGGCAGAGTCACCAAGATCAAGGAAATTAATATTGTCGGTAATAATGCTTTTGATGATAAAACACTGTTGGGTAAATTTGAATTAAGCACCTCCAATTTGTTATCGTTTTACACTAAAAATGACCAGTATTCCAAACAAAAATTATCTGGCGACCTGGAGACTTTGAGGTCTTATTATCTGGATCGGGGTTATATTAACTTTTCAGTTGAGTCCACTCAGGTAGCCATTACGCCCGATAAAAAAGATATTTATGTCACTGTCAATGTTAAAGAAGGTGATGTTTACAAGCTGTCCAAAGTAAAGCTGGCGGGTAATTTGGTGGTGCCACCTGACGAACTGATTAAACTGGTCAGTGTCGGTCCAGGGGAGATATTTTCCAGAAAAAATGCAACTGAAACCTCAAAAGCCATTCAGGATCGATTGGGTGATGAAGGTTATGCTTTTGCAAACGTTAATATGGTACCTGAAATCAACGAAGCCCAAAAAACCGTTGATATAGCTTTTTTTGTCGATCCAGGTAAACGTGTTTATGTTCATCGTATTAATGTGAAAGGTAACGCTAAAACCCGCGATGAAGTCATACGTCGTGAAATGCGCCAAATGGAAGCCAGTTGGGCTTCGAGTTCAAAAATAGAGCGCTCAAAAACACGTCTTGAGCGCTTGGGTTATTTTGAAACCGTCAATGTAGAAACGCCTCCGGTTGTTGGCACTGCCGATCAGATGGATGCCAATTTTACCGTGGTAGAAAAGGCTTCGGGTAATTTGTCGGCGGGTATAGGCTTTTCTCAGGTTCAAGGTATCGTATTAAATGCCAACATTTCCCAGGATAACGTTTTTGGTTCGGGCAAGCGGGTAAATCTTGCCTTTAACAACAGTGATTATTTGACGAATTATCAATTTGGTTTTTTTAATCCCTATTTTACTGTGGATGGAATTAGCCAAGGCTATAATATTGGTTACGCAGAGCGAAATGCAGGCGCGATCAATATTGCCAACTATTCTACTGATATTTTCAATGCCGGTATCAATTTTGGAATACCCTTGAATGAATTCGACCAGATACGTTTTGATACGGATGTAAAACATACGACTTTAAAGACTAATGATTGTAATGCTAATTATGATGAAAATTTTTTGGGTAATTGTAATTATACCTCGGAACAAATTCGGCAGTTTACGAGAGATGAAGGCACCAAGTTTTGGACTTTTGGTCAGGCTGTGAGTTGGTCTCACGATACGCTTAACCGGGCAATATTCCCAAATAAAGGCGGGCAGCAACGCTTATCCGGATTAGTGATGATTCCCGGTAGTGATCTGGAATATTATAAAGTCGGTTACAGGCATCAGCATTATTTTCCTTTGGCCAAGGACTTTACCTTCAAGCTCAATGGTGAAGTCGCCTACGGAGGAAGTTATGGAGGTACTGATGGATTACCCTTTTTTGATAATTACTTTATGGGCGGCACAGGTTCGGTACGCGGCTTTAAAAATAATACGCTGGGGCCCAGAGATTCCAGAGGAAATCCATTTGGAGGTTCAAGTAAAATACTTGCTAATGCAGAATTGTTTTTTCCTGTGCCTTTTATGTCTGAGACAAAGTCGGTCAGATTGGGAACCTTTATTGACGCCGGGGCACTTAATGATAGCTTTTCAATAGATGGCATGAAATATTCTGCCGGCATTTCGGGTGAATGGTTGTCACCATTTGGCGCATTATCGGTTAGTGCGGCATACCCGATAAATAAAGGAACATACACTTACTTTAATCCTTTCGTTGGAAACGTTACTGGAAATGATCAAACACAATACTTTCAATTCAATTTTGGTCAAAACTTTTGAGAAGTTGTTTTGGTTTAACGGGCTTATCCCCTATAATTTACTAAAATAACATTCACTTTTTATTTACATTTTAATTTTACTATAACCCGGAGATCGATTTAACAATGAAAAAGAAAATTGCTTTATTTTTAGGCCTGTTGTTTGTTGCGAATGTCAGTTATGCTGACTTAAAAATTGGCTTTGTTAATATACCCGCAGTTCTTGAAAAAGCGCCCCAAGCTGAAAAAGCTAAAAAACGTTTGGAACAAAAGTTTTCACCGCGAGATAAGCAATTGGTTGCTCAAGGCAAAGAAATCCAAAGTATGGAAGAGAAATTGAACAAGGATGCTTCGGTGATGAGTGATTCTGAGAAATCTAATCTTGAAAGAGATATATTAAATAAAAAAAGGGATGCAAAAAGAGCGCAACAGGAATTTAGTGAAGATTTTAATGCAAGCCGTAATGAAGAATTGGGTAAATTGCAACGTCGCATCGTTGAAGCGGTTCGAGAAATAGCTAAAAATGAAGAGTATGATTTGTTGCTTACTGATGGCGTTATTTATGCTAAACCTGAGTTTGATATAACGTCTCAGGTTCAGACAAAGCTATCAACAATGCCTGAGTAAGTAACGAACGCTATTTAACTATACGCACACTAACCCTAAACGAAGCACTCTAAATCATGTCTATTACATTAGATATTTTACAAATACAAGCATTCTTGCCACATCGATATCCTTTTCTATTGGTTGACAAGGTGATTGAGTGCGAGCCTGGGATTAGGCTGTTAGGAGTGAAAAACGTCACTTATAACGAACCTTTTTTTCAAGGTCATTTTCCACAAAAACCCATTATGCCCGGCGTGCTGATTTTGGAAGCTTTGGCACAATCCACCGGCTTATTAGCCTCGGAAACAGCCGGGGACGAATTGGCAGGTATGATCTATTATTTGGTGGGTATTGATAAAGCCAAGTTTAAAAGGCCTGTTGTGCCTGGAGATCAATTGATGTTGGAAGCAAAATTTATTAAAAGTAAGCGTAATATCTGGGCATTCGAATGCCGTGCGGAAGTTGACGGCGAATTTGTGGCAAGTGCCGAAATCAGATGTGCAGCGGTGGTAGATTAATTTTGATCGATCCAACAGCCAAAATTGATAGTCATGCTGAATTGGCCGATGATGTGTCCGTTGGCGCTTTTTCTGTCATCGGAGCTGATGTAAAAATTGATGCCGGTACGGTTATAGGTCCTCATGTTGTTATTAAGGGGCCTACTTCCCTTGGGAAGGAGAATCGTATCTATCAATTCACTTCAATCGGCGAAGACCCGCAAGACAAAAAGTATGCGTCTGAGGTAACACGGCTTGAAATCGGTGATAGAAATACCATTCGAGAATTTACCTCTATGCACAGAGGAACCCGGCAGGATAATAGTGTTACTCAGATAGGCAATGATAATCTGTTTATGGCTTACACCCATGTAGCCCATGATTGCATTATTGGCGATCATGTTATTATGGCGAATGGAGCATCATTAGCCGGGCATGTCCATCTGAATAGTCATGCTATTTTGGGCGGATTTACTTTGGTTCATCAGTTTACCCAAATAGGGCAATACAGCTTTGCGGCTATGGGCAGTGCGATTACCCAGGATATTCCTCCTTTTATTATGGTCGGCGGCAAGCCCACTCGCCCCCATGGCATAAATTCAGTCGGTATGGAACGTAATGGCATATCAGCCGAAGATATCAGATTAATCAGAAATGCTTATAAAATAATCTATAAAATGAATTTACGATTGGAAGATGCCATAGAACAAATGGAAGATCTTGCAAGAGATAGTAAACAATTATCTGATATGATTGGCTTTTTGCGTAATGTACGCAGGGGTATATTGCGTTAAGGCATTGTTGTTATGGATGACTACCATTTAATCAAAACCACACAAAACTTCCTGGTTGCCGGTGTTGATGAAGCCGGTCGTGGCCCGCTTGCAGGTCCGGTGTTTGCGGCAGCCGTTATCCTTGATCCCCTTAGGCCTATTGATGGTTTGGCCGATTCCAAAATACTCAGCGAGCGTAAGCGGGACAGCCTTTTTGAGATAATTAAGACTGTCGTTTTAAGCTGGTCAGTCGGAGTCGCCAGTGTTGAAGAGATCGATGAGTTCAATATTCTTCAGGCAACACTGCTTGCCATGCAGCGTGCTGTAAATGGATTAGCGATTCAACCCGAAAAGGTTTTAATAGATGGCAATCGGGTACCCAGTTTGCTTATTCCTGCCCAGGCCATTATTAAAGGCGACAGTAAAGTGAAAGCGATTAGCGCAGCTTCTATATTGGCAAAAGTTGAGCGGGATAGAATCATGGTTGATTATCATAAAAAATATCCTGATTTTTCGTTTCATCTGCATAAAGGCTATGGCACTCAACAGCATTTGGCCGAGATTGAACAGTTCGGTATTTTACCGATACACAGAAAAACATTTAATCCTGTAAAAACTATGCTGAGTCAGCAAAGAACAAAACAGGTAATTACTCAACTTGAGCCTAGAGGTTCTTCATCCATTAATGCAATCTGTTCGCGTAGCTCAATAATACGATCTTGCCAATAGCGGGGTGTATTGAACCATGGGAACGCCATGGGAAATGCAGGATCATCCCAACGTTTTGCAATCCAGGCGGAATAATGAATCAAGCGTAAGGTGCGTAAGGCTTCCAGGAGATGTAATTCCCTTGTGTTGAAATCGTAAAAAGTTTGGTAACCTGTGAGTAGATAGTTGAGTTGCAACGTCATTTCGGCACGATCACCTGAAAGCAACATCCACAAATCCTGTATCGCCGGTCCCATTCGGCTGTCATCAAAATCAACGAAATGGGGGCCGTCATCGGTCCATAAAATATTCCCTGGATAGCAATCGCCATGCAGTCTTAAGGTTTTTACCTTACCTGCACGTTCGAAACAACGTCTCACTGAGTCCAATGCGTAAGCACTAACACTGCTGTAAGCACTGAACAAATCAGCTGGAATAAAATCATGCTTTAGCAGGTAATCTCTGGGTTCGTTGCCAAAATTTGTAATATTCAGGGTCGGGCGTTCCTTAAAGGGTTTTAAAGCGCCAATTGCATGGATACGGCCAATAAAACGCCCCATCCATTCCAGCTTTTCACGACCTTCAATTTCCGGCACACGTCCACCTTGTCTGGGAAACACGGAAAACCTAAAGCCGTCGATATGATTTAGCGTCTTGTTTTCCTCAAATTGCAAAGGCGGTACTACGGGTATTTCATTTTCTGCCAAATCCTGAATAAAAGAATGTTCTTCAAGGATCGCCGCAGTTGTCCAGCGGTTGGGTCTGTAGAACTTTGTCACAACAGTCGTTGTGTTCTCGATACCAACCTGATAAACGCGGTTTTCATAGCTATTAAGTGCGAGCAGTCGACCATCACTGTGCAAGCCAACACTGTCCAGAGCGCTTAAAATAATATCGGGGGTTAATGCTGAAAAAGGCGTAAGTTGAGTATTCATATTGTCATTGTAACCTTGAATCCTCAATAAGGTAACTCGCAAAAATAAACCGCCACAGATTCACAGATTAAATTTATTTATAATCTGTGAGTCCGTGGCAATTTTGACGGGGGGTATTTTGTGTTTTACCACTTTAAGTAGCCGCTTCTTTAGGTCCTTGTACATCTGCCGGATCACCTTCGTAGGGGGTTGCATAGCTGCATTCTTTTTGTGGACAGACTTTTTCGACGCCACGTCTTTTGGTTTCTTTTATCGTCAAAATAGGCCAATTACATTGAGGACAGCTTTCTTTAATCGGTGTATTCCAGAGTGCATAATCACATTTTGGATAGCCCGAGCAGGAGTAAAATATTTTGCCATTGCGTGATTTGCGCTTAAGGATGGTGCCTTTTTTGCATTGAGGGCATTCAACTCCAGTGTCCATGGGTTTTTCTAAAGGCTCAATATGGCGGCATTTTGGATAAGCGCTACAACCGATGAATTTACCATAGCGACCCGTTTTGAAAACTAAGGGCGATTCGCATTGAGGACAAACTCGACCTTCTACAGTTTCGGGTTCATCGGTAGCGCCGGCGTCATCATTCAAATTTCGAGTATAGGAGCATTCAGGATAATTGGTGCAGCCTATAAATCGGCCATTTCTTCCCAAGCGAATTGATAGTGGGCTGCCACATTCAGGACATTTTTCATCAATGGCTTCCTGAGTAACATCTTTACGCTGGACGCTTGCATCTTTTTCTAGAATCATTGAGTTAAATGGCTTCCAGAATTCGTGCATTAATGGAATCCAGTCTTTTTCGCCCCGGGAAACCGCATCCAGTTCATCTTCCAAATTAGCCGTAAAATCATAATCGACGTATTTGGTAAAGTGCTCAGTCAGAAATTTATTGACGATTCTGCCGACATCGGTGGGGTAAAAGCGTTTATTCTCCAGGGTGACATACTCACGGTTTTGCAGGGTCGAAATAATCGAAGCATAAGTTGAAGGCCGGCCTATCCCGTGTTCTTCCAGGGATTTTACCAGGCTGGCTTCGCCGTAACGTGGAGGTGGTTCGGTAAAATGCTGGCCTGTAATGATGTCATTGAGAGGTACTGGACGGCCTTCTTCCAGTGGTGGCAAAAAACTTTCCTTATCATCACTTTCCTTGCTGTCATCCTTTCCTTCCAGATAAACGGCCATAAATCCGGGGGTGGCAATGGTAGAACCAGTTGCTCTGAATGTGTGTTTGCCTTCGCCGCAGGTTAAGTCAACGGCGACCATATTAAGGGTAGCATGAATCATCTGGCAGGCTATGGTGCGCTTCCAGATCAGATCGTACAGTTTGTACTGTTCAACACTCAGGTAACTTTTTATCTGGTTAGGTAAATGTCTCGGGTAAGTTGGACGTATCGCTTCGTGTGCTTCCTGAGCATTTTTTGATTTGGTTTTAAACAGTCTGGGTTCTTTGGGTACATTCTTGGCACCATAGGTTTCAGTAATCAGGGCACGCATTTCCTCGACCGCTTCTACTGATAAGTTAACCGAATCCGTACGCATGTAGGTGATCAAGCCGGCTGTTTCCCCGCCTATATCAATCCCTTCATACAGTTGTTGGGCAACTATCATGGTGCGTTTGGTCGTAAAGCCCAATTTACGTGAAGCTTCCTGTTGCAGAGTCGAGGTTATGAAAGGCGGAGCAGGATTGCGTTTTTGCTGTTTCTTTTCAAGTTTGGCAACCAGTAACTGACCGTCTGCTGCGGCTAGTAGCGTTTGTTTGGTTTTATCTGCCAGTTCTTCATGGGTTATGCTGAATTGATTGAGCTTTTCGCCATCAAAATGCGTCAATTTAGCTTTAAAGGCTTGACCTTCTGCCGTTAATGCCGCGTCAATAGTCCAGTATTCACGGGTTTTAAAGGCTTCAATTTCCAGTTCTCGCTCAACTATCATGCGTAATGCAGGACTTTGTACGCGGCCGGCCGAAAGGCCTCTGCGAATTTTTTTCCATAATAACGGCGATAGATTAAAGCCTACCAGATAATCCAGGGCACGACGTGCCTGCTGGGCATTGATTAAATTGATGGCCAACTGTTCCGGGTTGGCAATCGCTTCAGTGACCGCTTTCTTGGTAATTTCATGAAAGACTACTCGATGCACAGGCTTGTCTTTGAGTAATTTTTTTTCTTTCAATAACTCATACAAATGCCAGGAAATGGCTTCACCTTCTCTATCAGGGTCGGTTGCCAGATATAAAGTGTCTGCTGATTTAAGCGCTTTACTGATAGCCTGAACGTGACGTTGATTGCGTTCAATGACTTCATATTTCATAGCGAAGTCATTTTCCGGGTCAACGGCTCCTTCTTTAGGAATAAGGTCGCGAACGTGTCCATAAGAGGCTAAAACCTGAAAGTCTTTGCCTAAATATTTTTCTATGGTTTTTGCTTTTGCAGGCGATTCTACAATGACAAGATTCTTACTCATTTAAGGTTCAAGGTGAAAGGTTCAAGGTGAAAGGTTTAGGGTTTAAGGTAGGTATTTTTAACCTTGAACCTTTTCCCTTGAACCTTTAATGTAAATAAGTAGGGACGAGATCATAGACAATATCCTCCATTCTGGAAAAAGCAATTTCTTCATCGGGCTGGCTTAATAAGACCATTAACACGATCCATTTCAATTTTTCCATTGAAATGTCTTCATTTTCCAATGCCATTGCCCGATCAATGACAATTTCCCGGTTGGCTGAATTTAAAATGCCGCTTTGTTCAAGAAACATAATAAGATTGCGGCATTCAAGGTCAAGCTTTGCTATTTCCTCAGCGCAGAAAATGCGAAATGCGGGAGCAACGGTAGGCTTGATGGTTCGTTGCAGGCTAAGTGAGTCAAGCCAGTCGAACGCTTTGTTAACCTCGCAAGATTCAAAACCTGCTTCCAGTAATTCTGTTCTGATGACATCGCTATCAGGAAGCATTTCAATTTCATCTTCCATATAGTTTTCAAATAAATACATCAGGACATCAAAAATATTTTCTTTCATAGTGTGTTTGCTGGTTTTAGATTATTTTACTCTTACATAGCAACCGCCAGCGGTTGCTTCCAGGTAACCTTGCAGTTCCAGAATCAGTAGCATGGAGGAAATAACTTCTACGGATTCGCCGGTATTTTCAACCAGATGATCAATAGAAGTTGGGCTAAACATGACACGATTCAATAATGTTTGTTGCTCCAGGTCAAGTGTTGATTGCAAAGTGAATGGTATTAATTTTTCATCTTGTTGATAATATTGATTTAATTCTTCCAGGATATCCTGGGTGGTTTCGACAAGCTTTGCGCCTTCACGGATTAGTGCATTGCAACCTCGTGCCAGAGGATTATGAATAGAGCCGGGGATAGCAAAAACTTCGCGGTTTTGTTCCAAAGCCATTCGAGCTGTAATTAATGAACCACTTTGTTTGGCGGCTTCAACAACCAGTAAACCCTGGCACAGTCCGCTTATTATGCGGTTGCGCCTCGGGAAATGATTCGCTTTGGCGTTAGTCCCGGGCGGAAACTCTGAAATCATGACACCGGTATTAACAATTTCAGTGGCCAATTCTTTATGCCGGGCTGGATAAACGCGATCCAGTCCTGTTCCTGCAACTGCAACGGTATAACCAGGGCATTTAATGCGCCTCGATGACTTGCGCCATCTATGCCTAAAGCCAATCCACTGGTGATGACAAAGCCGTAAAGGCTTAGTGCTTTGGCAAAGTTGAAGGCAGTTTCTTCTCCTAAGGCCGATGGGTTGCGACTTCCTACTATGGCAATTTGGGGTAACGACAAAAGGTCGGGGTTACCTCGTACAAACAAAACGGGCGGCGGGTCAGCAATTTCCTTTAATTGCGCTGGATAATGTGTATCGTTATAGGTGATGACACTATTATTTTGTTGTTCCAGCCAGGACATATCATAGTCTATCATTGCCCAGTCCGGATTTTTGATGACACGGATAATATCACTTTTTAAGCCTAAAGCCGAAAGTGCTGCTGTCGATTCTGCAAATAACTGCAATGGTGTATGTGTTTGCAGCAGGTTAAGAAATGTTCGACAGCCGACTCCCGGCGTGCGTAATAACGCAAGCCAGTATTTTAAGTCGTTATCAGTTGGTTGCGTGGTTATATTCAGGGGGTTTGAACTTTATCTAAAATGTGAATGGCCTGAGTCGCTTTCATAACCAGAGCGTAACTGACACGCTCAAAGGGACGAAAAACCATCAGGGTGCCGGCAGTTTCATCGGGAAGTTTAACGACATCGTTTTTAATAGCGCTGTATGGGTCATTAATACTCTTGCCGTTTTGGTATATGGTTAGCTCATGTCCCGTCAGGATGCCGTCTTTAGTGCCTTTGTCTATCACCACGACGTTATACGTTCCTATTTGAGAAACTCCGCCAAGAACGCTGATAATGCTGCCCTTTATGCTTTTTTCCGGTGGCCTTGGGAAATAATTCAAGGTAATATCTTCTTCAGTTTTGGGCATTACCCGGTCACCTTTGCGAATCTCACTGTCTGATTTGTTGATGAGTAATGTTGCCGGGTCACCGGTCTGTTGCAATGTGGTGTCAGCAATAAATTCCGCTTCATACCCCAGGATTTCTCCGGTTTCAGGGTCGATATAGGCATCTCCCGACCGGTAAATAGTATAGGATAGGTTTTCAGGTTGGGTTATCGAGCGCACATAAACTTTGTCACCCGCACCAGCAACGAGATGTTCTCCTGCAATTTCAAGAACATAAGGTGCGTTGTTGAGTTCATTTTCACCCACAACTTTGGGTGAGGTTAAGAATTGAGCTATAGACCCGCTAGGAATTAATTCAATCGCCTGTTTGATAAGCGTTTCCCGAATACAGGGTAATAGCTTCCCATCTTCGGAAACAGCAAAGTCGGTTCGACCTTTTTTAACATCTTCCTCATTGAGAACGCAAGGAGAATCAGTTGGGTATTGGACTTGCTGTTGATTTCTGGACAAGCTAAGCTGCGGCCTTCCGTTTACAATGGCAAAATAAATAGTATCGCCCGGATAAATCAGGTTCGGATTTTTGATTTGAGAGTTGTTGCTCCATAATTCAGGCCACTGCCAGGGATGGTTTAAAAATTTACCCGAAATATCCCATAAGGTATCCCCTTTGACAACGGTATACTGATTCGGATGAGCAGGGTTTATTTGTATTTCTTCTGCCCATGTATTTATACTGATGAAGAAAGAAACCATAAGTACAAAAAGTGTTCGAAAAGCCATATTGATTCCTGAGGAGTCTTTTTTAGTCGGTTTGCATTCAAAGTTTATATGAATTCATATAGAATTCCAGTATTGAATTATTTTTAGTGGTGAGTTTGTTGAGTATTTTAACTATTCTCGAGTTTCCGGACGAACGATTGCGTAAAAAAGCCGCAGTCGTTAAAACGGTCGATGATAAAATCAAAAAGTTAGTCGATGATATGCTTGAAACAATGTATGAATCGAAAGGCGTAGGATTGGCTGCTACCCAGGTGGATGTGCATCAACGAATTATAGTCATTGATGTCAGTGAAGAAAAAGACGATCCCTTGTTTTTAATAAATCCTGAAATCCTTGAAAAGGACGGCATCAAAGAGTCCGAAGAAGGCTGTCTATCAGTGCCTGGTTTTTATGAAAAGGTAAACAGGGCTGAACATGTCAGAGTAAAAGCACTTAACAGAGAAGGAAAGCCTTTTGAATTTGAGGCAAGGGATTTGCTGGCCGTTTGCGTACAGCATGAAATGGATCACTTGAATGGAAAGTTATTTGTTGATTATATTTCGTCATTGAAAAGACAGAGAATCAAGAAGAAGTTGGAAAAAATTCATAAAATGGAAAAAAACTGATCATGAAGATTATTTTTGCAGGAACCCCGGACTTCGCCGTACCCAGTTTGCAAATGCTGCTGGCTTCAAAACACGAAGTCTGTGCCGTCTATACACAACCCGATCGCCCGGCGGGAAGAGGACGGCACAATCACATCAGTCCGGTTAAAGAGCTGGCTTTAAAGCATTCAATCCCCGTATTTCAGCCGCTTACATTGAAGACTGATGAGGACTTACAGCAGTTAACCTTATTTAATGCTGATTTGATGGTGGTGGTCGCCTACGGCATGATTTTAACGCAAGCTGTACTGGATACCCCCAAGCTAGGTTGTATCAATGTACATGGCTCCTTGTTACCGCGTTGGCGTGGAGCAGCACCTATTCAACGGGCATTAATGGCAGGTGATGAAAAAACCGGTGTCACTATTATGCAGATAGTCCGTAAACTGGATGCGGGTAGTATGTTGCATAAGGAAGAATATGTTATTGGCGACAACGATACAGCCGGCGATTTACATGATAAATTGGCCGAACTGGGCGCAATAGGCCTGAGTAAAGTGCTGGCACAAATCGAAACTGGCTCTCTTCATATAGAGCCGCAAGATGAAAGTTTGGTGACGTACGCCGAAAAATTAACAAAAAGCGAGGCAATCATAGACTGGGCACAACCAGCGAACACCATCGCCCTGAAAATCAGAGGTTTAAATGCCTGGCCTGTGGCTCAGACGCTTTATCAAGACAATGTATTACGCATCTGGCGGGCTGAAGCGCTAGCGATAGAGACTGATTTAGAACCGGGGATCGTGAACAGCCAAAATAAAAATATCGATGTGGCAACCGGAAAAGGGCTGTTACGTTTGCATGAAGTTCAGCTTCCAGGGGGGAAACGCATGACTGCTCAGGCGTTTTTGAATGCTCATAACGTGAATGGCGTAAAACTCGGTTGAATACACGATTAATCGCATCACGGGTTTTGTCACGCGTTTTGCAGGACGGACAGTCATTAACAAATGCCCTGGAATCTGCTTTACAGACGGTTGAATCCGGCAAAGACAGGGCTTTCATTCAAGCGCTATGCTATGGCGTTTGCAGAACCTATCATCGGCTGGATTTTATCTTAAGTGAATTACTGGATAAACCACTTAAAGACCAGGATGTTAAAGCCTTGGCTTTAGTGGGTTTATATCAGCTTAAGTACATGAGAGTTAAGCCGCATGCGGCAGTCTCCGAAACTGTGCTGGCAGCCCGTAAAAAACCATGGGCTAAAGCGCTCATTAACGCATTGCTTCGAAGTTATCTGAGAGAACAGGATAGCCTTGAGCAGAAAGCCGATAACGTGCAATCTGCCGCAGTGAGTCATCCTGATTGGCTGATCAAGCAAATTCAGGAGGATTGGCCGCAGCAGGCGCAACAAATCCTCCATGAAAACAACCAGCAACCGCCCATGGTTTTACGCGTTAATCTGGCGCGCATTAGCCGGGATCAGTATTTGCAACAGTTAAGCGAGCAGGGCATAGAGGCGGCTAACCGTCAGCTTTTGTCCTTCGGCGATTATTCTGGATAAACCGGTAGCGGTTGACTTACTGCCTGGTTTTGCTGAAGGGCTGGTTTCCGTTCAGGATACTGCCGCGCAATTGGCGGCCGGATTGTTAGACGTGCAAGCCGGAGCATCGGGTATTGGATGTCTGTGCCGCGCCTGGCGGTAAAACCGCGCATATTCTTGAATCTCAACCGCAACTAAAAGAATTAGTCGCCGTTGATATAGACGAATCCCGATTGCAGCGAGTCAACGACACTCTGCAACGTTTAAAGCTAGCCAGCCAAGCTGGTGGTGGGCGATGCGGCAAATCCTCAAGACTGGTGGGACGGTCAACTTTTTGACCGCATTTTACTGGATGCGCCCTGTTCAGCATTAGGCGTCATCCGCCGTCATCCCGATATCAAATTATTACGCCGGGCCGAGGACATCAAGCCCTTGCAGGCTTTGCAGCTTAACATCCTGCATGCTGTCTGGCCGCTGTTAGCGCCCGGTGGCATCATGCTCTACGCCACCTGCTCCATCCTGAAGCAGGAAAATGAACAGCAAATCGATGCTTTTTTAGCGGAACATCCCGATGCGGCCGAATTGCCTATTGATGCAGCCTGGGGCATCGCCGGCAGCCATGGCCGGCAGATTATGACCGGTGAATCGGCAATGGACGGCTTTTATTATGCGCGGCTTGGTAAATCCTGAAATACACCGCGTATGACTTCGGTTGTGGAAACTATACCTCCCCCTTTGAAAAAGGGGGATTGAGGGGGATTAATTTAAAGAATCTCCCCTAACCCCTCTTTTTCAAAGAGGGGGACTTGCAAATTCCGGCATTTTTTAGAATGTTCATCTGAATTTAGCAAAGAGTCAGTCTGGATAGGTTACTTTATTTTAGGTAATCGCTCATTCAGCGCATACAATAAGAATTCCTTACTTCATTACTTCGGAAAGTATTATGCTGGCAAAGCGAACCGCCAAAAATCAAGTGACGTTACCCAAAGCTATTGTTCAAGCAGTAGGGGATGCCGATTACTATGATGTCTCCACTGAAAACGGTCGTATCATTCTTACACCGGTTCGCATTCAGAAAGCCGATGCAGTTCGCACGAAGCTTGCCGAATTGGGTATCACTGAAGGCGATGTGCCGGATGCAATCAAGTGGGCAAGAAATCAGCGATGAATAAGCCACCACGCGTGGTGCTTGATACGAATTGTCTGATTTCAGCGTTACTGTTTTCCAACGGAAAGGTGTCGTGGCTTAGAGACGCGTGGCAGAGCGAGCGCTTTACACCTTTAGCCAGTCGTGACACGGTTGAAGAATTGATTCGAGTCCTTGCCTATCCAAAATTTAAACTGAATAAGGCCGAGCAGGAAATTTTACTGGCCGATTTTTTACCCTACGCTGAGATTGTACAAGTCACTGAGACTCCCAGCGGACTACCTGCGCTTCGAGACCCAGACGATGTTATGTTTCTGAAGCTTGCAGTTACTGCAAAGGCAGACGCGCTAATTAGCGGAGACAAAGACATCCATGCAGTGAAACATCAGCTTGACGGCATCCCGATTCTCACTGTAGCGGAATTTGCAGAATGGCTTTCTGATTAAAACTCCTTGTTGCCTTGTAATAATCAATAGGGTGATGGGATTAATCGGCCTCATTTTCAAGAGCAGGATAAATAACACATGCTAATCCAAAAAATCTTTATCGCTTCACCGGGTGACGTCTGCGACGAACGCAATCTGGCGAAACAGGTAATTGACCGTATCCGGGGCGAGCGGCTGTTTCGCGGCAAGGTCGATTTACAAGTGATTGCGTGGGATCAGCCGGGTGTAGAAGTCCCGATGGATGGTGCCATGACACCCCAAAAGGCCATCGAATCAGGCTTGCCCAAACCCTCGGAATGCGACATCGTGATTGTGCTGCTGTGGTCCAGGATCGGAACCCTCTTGCCGCCTGACTATACCAAAGCCAACGGCGAACGCTATTTGTCGGGCACGGAATGGGAATTTTGTGACGCGCTGGCTGCCGCCAAAGACAAGAAAAGCCCCGTGATTTGGGTTTACCGGCGCTCTCCACCTCCGGCTTCCAGGCTCGATGATAAGGATTTAGATCAAAAACGCGAACAATGGGAAAAATTGCAAAGGTTTTTTGACGGCTTTAATAACGAAGACGAATCAATCAACGGCGGCGTCAATCCGTACGAATCCCCCGACCAGTTTCAGCGCCTCTGGGAACAGCATTTACGTGACCGCTTAAGCCAATTGGTCTCGGCAGAACCCGTCATTCCAACATCGTTGCCACAACAAGACGCTGAAGTGATCCAAACGGAGATATGGAAAGGAACACCGTATCCGGGATTGGAAGCATTCTCGCCGGATCAGTCGGCGATTTATTTCGGTCGCGGCGCAGAAACCGACCAACTGATTAAGTTATTTTCTCAATCCGATGTTCGTTTTGTAGCGGTCGTCGGCGCTTCCGGTTCCGGCAAATCCTCGCTGGTCTCGGCGGGGCTTTGGCCTCGCTTGCAAGGCGGCGCTTTGCCGGGAAGTGCCAACTGGCAGTTTGTGCGGCTTTCTCCCACCGAAAAAGGTAACGATCCGTTTGTAGCATTGGCAGCAGGGTTGAAAACCTTGGGTATGGGCGAGGGAGAACGCGAGGCGGACTTTGCGCAGACATTAGCGGCAGACCACCATTATTTATCCAATAACCTGCCAAAGCACCTCGAAGGCCAGCCCCGGGAAACCGAACTATTGCTGTTTTGTGATCAGTTTGAAGAGCTGTTTAGTACGCCGGTGACTGAAGAAGGGCGGCAAGACTTTATCGATTTTTTGGCAAATGCCGCTAAAACGGACAAGGTTCGTATCGTATTAACAATGCGAGCTGAATTTTATCCAGGCACTTTGAAATATGGCCCACTTGTGGAACTGATGCGTGCCACCGGTACTTTTCCGCTGGCGGCTCCAGGTGCCGGGGCGTTACTGGAAATGATCGAAGGGCCGGCACGCATTGCCGGGTTACAAATGGAAAGAGGGCTGGCCAGCGCAATTCTGGACGATACCGGCACCGCCCCCGGCGTACTGCCGTTGATGGCGTTTGCCTTGAGCGAATTGTTCAAAGAAAGCCAAAGACCAGGCAAGGATGCACATCAATTGACCTTTGCCCATTATCAGGCAATAGGGAAAGTTAAAGGGGCGATAAAAAAACGCGCGGACGATGCTTTCAAAGGCTTGGGAAAAGACAGCGACAAACTGCTGGATAAAATTTTTCCGGCCTTGGTCAACTTTGATCAAAACGGCATAGCCACACGCAAAAGGGCCGATTGGGCTCCCTTTGAACAGGTTGATTCGTTAAAAACAGTGCTTGCCAAGCTGATCGATGCCCGCTTATTGGTCACCAGCGAATTGCCGGATGCCCAGGTAGAGATTGCCCATGAATCCTTGCTGGAAAGCTGGCCGCAACTGCATGATTGGTTGAACCTGAACCGCGAAACGCTCAGCGCCCGTAGCGACCTGGAAGCGGCTGCCCAGGCCTGGCAGCGATCCGGCAAGCCGCGCTGGAGCGGTTTGCCGTCCGGGGCCATACTCCAACGCTATCAACATGCCGCCAGCATACCGGAAACAGCCAGGGAATTTCTTGCAGCCTGCCTGTCCTTAAAACGCTGGGTTCGCGGTGGCATTGCTTTTGCCATAGTCTGTTTTATCGCGCTGATTAATTTTCAAATTTTTACAGAAAAATACGACATCAGCAGCAAAGCCGGCTTATGGGTGATACTGGCTACTATGCACATCTATCAACCGGCTGAACCTGAAATGGTGGCTATACCGGCAGGAAGTTTCAGGCCGGGCTGGGACAAGAGTACAGAAAAAGACTTTAAGCATCCGCCTGAGCCTGTTGCCGTCGAGGCTTTCAAGATGGGTAAATATGAAGTCACTTTCGATCAATACGATGTGTTCCGGGTGATTAAAGGCTATTCAAAATTTTCCGATGAAGGTTGGGGGCGCGGGGATAGGCCGGTAATTAATGTCAACTGGAATGAAGCTAAAGAATATGCCGAGTGGTTAAAAGAGAAGACTGGTAAAAATTATAATTTACCAAGTGAGCAGCAGTGGGAATATGCAGCCAGAGGTAATCAAGATCCCCCAACTCTTTATCCATGGGGCGACGAACTTGGTAAAAATAAGGCTAATTGTACCGGCTGTGGTGGTGACTGGGATGGCAAAAGTACTGCGCCGGTAGGTTCTTTTCCGGCTTATGGATTTGGCCTTCATGATACCATTGGCAATGTGGAGGAATGGATGAAAGGTTGTTTTTATCAAAACGACGACGAAACAGGATGTGGCGAACGCGTATTGCGTGGGGGTTCCTTGAGAAACACTCCGGATGGATTAGGTTTTTCGGTCTCCCGTCAAGAATGGGGCAGGGACTCTAGCTACCATAGCATTGGTTTCCGTCTTGCCCAGGACTAACCTTTTGCACTTTATCCTTTTACCCTTTATTTTTTTTGCTTTTTTTTCATCGGCCCGCAGGGCCGCCCGCGCCTTATCCTCTGAAAACGCCAGGGGATGTACTTTTGTATTGCATTGTTCTATACAATAATGTACATTGATTGCGTATATATTAAGGAGTTTAACCATGCCACAAACACAAACCAAAGAAGCGGTTTCCATCAACATCCGCGCTAAAAGCAAGCAGCGCGATCTCATCGACCAAGCCGCAAATCGTCTAGGCCGCAGCCGGTCTGATTTTATGCTTGAAGTTGCCTGTCGTGAGGCGGAAAATGTTCTGCTTGACCAAGCTTTTTTCACGGTCGATGAGGGAACTTTTGCCAAATTCCAGGCGTTGCTCGATCACCCGCTGCCGTCGACCGACAAGCTGCGCCGCTTACTCAAGACGAAAGCACCCTGGGAAAAATGATCGAGCTTGATTTCACACCGCCAACACCGATCACAGCTGATCAAGAGCTGACGAATTTCGACTGTGGCGAATCGTCCCTGAACGAATGGCTAAAAAAGCGAGCGTTCAAAAACCATGCGGCTGGTGCTTCACGTTGCTTCGTGTTGTGTGCGGGTAAGGCCGTCATTGGTTATTACAGCCTGTCGGCCGGTGCGATTAGCCTTGATGCAGCGCCCAAGGCGATGCGGCGCAATATGCCTGATCCGTTGCCAATCCTGTTGCTCGGCCGGCTTGCCGTTGATAGATGCTACCACAATCAGGGGATCGGGCAGGCTCTTCTGCGCGATGCAATGATTCGGGCCGTCAACGTCGCTGGTAATGCCGGTGTGTTCGCCATACTGGTACATGCTCTTTCTGACCAGGCGAGGCAGTTTTACCTGTCACGCGGCTTTGTGGAATCGCCTTTGCAGCCGATGACTCTGCTCATGACGATAGAAACTGTTCGATCAATCTTGGCCGAACCTGATTGACATCAAGTCCGGTTACAACCAGTTTTATCGTATTCTCGCCCTCAATGACTACCCCATTTAACCGCTTCACATGTTAAAATAAAAATCTTTGTGTCATCAAAAGGATCATGCATTTAATTAGAGGATTATCTCATTTAGAACCCTTCAAAAACGGCTGCGTGCTGACTATCGGCAATTTTGACGGTTTGCATTTAGGTCATCGAACGGTGATAAAAAAACTGGCTGAGCGTGGTGAGGCTTTGGGTTTGCCGGTGGTGATCATGATTTTTGAGCCGCAGCCGCTGGAATATTTTCTTGGCGATAATGCGCCCTCACGCTTGATGCGTTTGCGGGAAAAAGTCATTGAGTTTGCTAAATTACCGGTTGATAACTTATTGATAGTGCGTTTTAATCGTTATTTTGCCAACTGTGACGCCGAGCAATTTATTGATGATATTTTAATAAAAAAACTGAACGTCAAGCATCTCGTAATCGGGGATGATTTTCATTTTGGCAAGGCGAGGCGGGGTAATTTTGCCATGCTCAAGGAAAAGGGCGCACTTTATGGCTTTAATGTTGAAGATACCGGGTCTTACCAGATAGCAGGACTGCGGACAAGCAGCACCCTGATCAGGGATGCCCTTGGCGAGGGCGATTTGGCGCAGGCAGAGAAACTGCTGGGTCACTGTTATTCGGTGTGCGGAAGGGTGGCTCATGGCGATAAACTCGGCCGGACTATCGGCTATCCCACTGCCAATATAAGAATGTTTAGAAAAAATACGCCGGTTAATGGCGTGTTTGCCGTTATTATGACAGGTATTGATGGTTTGGAATTTGAGGGCGTTGCCAATGTGGGCACGCGGCCAACAGTTAATGGCGGCTCAAAGGTGATCCTTGAAACCTATTTATTCGATTTTGATAAGGACATCTACGGGCGTTATGTGGAAGTGCATTTCAAACAAAAAATCAGAGATGAAGTGCGTTTTCAATCACTGGAACAACTGAAAGCCCAGATCGAGAAAGATGTGGTTGAGACCAAAAAGATTTTTGCTGAGATTAAAAAATTATGACAATGGATTATAAAAAAACACTGAATTTACCCAATACCGGGTTTCCTATGAAAGGCAATCTGGCGCAACGCGAGCCGGAACGCTTAAAAAAATGGAACGAAGCAGAGTTGTACCAAAAGATCAGGCAAACCTTTACAGGACGCCCCAAGTTTATTCTGCATGATGGACCTCCTTATGCCAATGGTGAAATTCATATCGGTCATGCGGTTAATAAAGTATTGAAAGACATTATTGTTAAATCAAAAACCCTGAGCGGCTTTGATGCGCCTTATGTGCCGGGTTGGGATTGCCACGGCTTACCGATTGAATTAATGGTGGAAAAGAAAATCGGTAAAGCCGGCGTGAAAGTATCGCCTGCCGTTTTTCGCAAAGCCTGCCGTGACTATGCGGGCAAGCAAGTCAACATGCAAAAGGAAGCGTTTATCCGGCTGGGTATTTTAGGCGATTGGGACAATCCTTATTTAACGATGGATTTTGCTTTTGAAGCGAACATCGTGCGGTCATTGGGAAAAATCAACCAAAAAGGTCATGTTGTAGCAGGCGCCAAGCCTGTCCACTGGTGTACCGATTGTGGTTCGGCATTGGCAGAAGCCGAGGTCGAATATGAAGATAAACACTCGCCGGCGATCGATGTGCGTTTTCAGGTGGTTGATGAGGACGCGTTTATGGGCTTGTGCCATCATGCGCCCGAGCATGAAGGGCAGGGTGCTTTATCCGTAGTGATTTGGACGACAACGCCGTGGACATTGCCCGCTAACCAGGGCGTTGCCTTAAATCCGGATTTGGAATACGCGGTGGTGCAATGTGAAACAGAGCGTTTAGTCGTTGCTGAAGCCTTGCTTAAAGATACGATGCTGCGTTATGGCATTGATGATTATCATGTTATAGGTTACTGCAAAGGTTCAGCCTGGGAATATCAGTTATTGCAGCATCCTTTTTATGACCGGAAAGTGCCTATTATTCTGGGTGACCACGTTACTACGGAAGCCGGTACCGGTGCTGTGCATACCGCGCCAGGTCATGGACAGGACGATTATGTCGTCGGTCAGAAGTATGGTTTACCGGTTGATAATCCGGTCGGAGCGGATGGCGTGTTTCTGCCAAATACAGAACTCTTTGCCGGTGAGCATGTGTTTAATGCCAATGCCCATGTCTTGGAAGTGCTGGAAGCCAAAGGCAAGCTTGTCCATCAACATGCCATTCTGCACAGTTATCCGCATTGCTGGCGGCATAAAACCCCGATTATTTTTAGAGCGACGCCGCAATGGTTTATCTCTATGAATCAAAACAAATTGCGTGAGCAGGCTTTAAGTGAAGTCAAGCGCGTAGCCTGGATTCCTGAATGGGGTCAGGCACGCATAGAAAGCATGCTGGAAGGTCGTCCTGATTGGTGTATTTCGCGCCAGCGCACCTGGGGTGTGCCGATCACGTTTTTTGTTCATAAAGAGACGCGCGAACTGCATCCGCGTACCGGCGAGTTGATTGAACAAGTCGCCAAACGGATTGAAGAAAAAGGCATCGAAGCCTGGTTTGAGCTGGAGAAAGAAGAATTACTCGGTACAGAAGCCGCCGACTACGAAAAAATGACCGATACCCTGGATGTCTGGTTTGATTCGGGCGTGACTCATGCCTGTGTGCTGGATAAGCGCGAGCAGTTAACGTTTCCCGCTGACTTGTATCTGGAAGGCTCTGACCAGCATCGTGGCTGGTTTCAATCCTCATTGTTGGCCTCAGTAGCCATGAACGATGTAGCGCCCTACAAAGCCGTTCTGACCCATGGTTTTACTGTGGACAAAAACGGCGAAAAAATGTCCAAATCCAAAGGTAATGTGATTCCTCCGCAATCGGTCATGAAAAATCTGGGCGCGGACGTGTTGCGTTTATGGATTGCGTCGACGGATTATCGCAGCGAAATGCGTGTGTCTGATGAAATTCTGGAGCGCACTTCAGACGGTTACAGACGTTTAAGAAATACCGCACGATTCCTGTTATCCAACCTGGATGACTTCAATCCCGCACAGGATTTGGTCGATACCAATGATTTATTGGCGCTGGATCGCTGGGTGGTGGATAGAGCATTCGCATTGCAGGAAGAAGTAAAAGCCGCTTACGAAACCTATCAGTTTCAGCATATCTATCAAAAAGTACACCATTTTTGCGTGATTGATCTGGGCGGCTTTTACCTGGATATTATCAAAGATCGCCAATACACCGCAAAAGCTGACGGTTTGGCAAGGCGTTCTGCACAAACGGCCATGTATCATGTCATTGAGGCATTAACCCGCTGGTTAGCGCCTATTATCAGCTATACCGCTGATGAAATCTGGCACTATATTCCAGGCGAGCGCAGTGACTCGGTATTTCTGGAAACCTGGTATCAAGGTCTGGTTAAGCTGGATGATAGCTCGGCGATGAATCGTGAATTCTGGCAAAAAATAATGACGGTAAGAACTGCCGTCAGTAAAGAGCTGGAGAAAAGTCGCGGCAAAGGCGAAATAGGTTCATCGCTGAATGCTGAAGTGGAATTGTATTGTAACGCTGAGTTTTTTGATGCTTTAAACCAGTTGGCAGGTGAGCTGCATTTTATTTTTATTACCTCCAATGCTTTGGTTATGGCTGAAGAGTTTGGCCCGGATGATGCCATTCAGACTGAAGTTGAGGGTGTCAAATTGAAAGTGATCGTTTCCGGGCATAAAAAATGTGTGCGTTGCTGGCATCAACGTTATGACGTCGGTGAACATGCAGAACATCCTGAACTATGCGGCCGATGCGTGGAAAACGTAGCGGGTTCTGGCGAACACCGGCACTATGCGTGAATTTAGTATGTTGAAATGGTTATGGTTGTCGTTGTTGGCAGTAATTTTGGATCAGGGTAGCAAGCTTGTCATAGCGGGCTCTATGCAGCTTTATCAATCCATTCCGATTATGCCGTATTTTAATTTAACCTACGTACATAATACGGGGGCGGCTTTTAGTTTCTTAAGTGAAGCGGGAGGCTGGCAGCGCTGGTTTTTTGCCGGCCTGGCATTAGTGATAAGCATAGTTATAGCCGTTTGGCTGGCACGCCTGAAACAACACGAGACTTTGCTGGCTGTCGCCTTGTCGCTGGTTTTAGGCGGAGCGATTGGTAACCTGATTGATCGGTTAGCCTACGGTTATGTGATCGACTTTCTTGATGTTTATTACCAAACCTGGCACTGGCCTGCTTTTAATATTGCCGATTCCGCGATTACGCTGGGTGTTATTTTGATGCTGGTGGAGTCTTTTGGTTTGGGGAAATCGGAAGAAAAGACTGAGTAATGAACCCAGAATACCCCTTTCCTGATACACATATCAGTCTCGCTCATGGTAATGGAGGGCGACTGATGCGGGAGTTGATTGATCAGCTTTTTGCCCGGCACCGGAAGAACGATTTGCTGGATACTCGTACCGATGCCGCGCTAATTCCGCACGCTCTTATTGAAACTGAACTGGGTGGAGAGCGCATTTTACAAGAACTGGAAGAAGACCCATTACCCCGTATTTGTTAGTCCGGATTCTCTAAAAACTAAACCATCTTCTTGTATGACCAACGTAATGATCCTTCAGATCTGAGAGCTCTTCGTTCTACAATGTGCCAGGAAATTATAGCCAACAGGATGGATACCGCAGCTGAAATCAATATCATGTAGACAACAGACACGCCTGGAATTAAGGCCGCAACTGATTGCTGGACGGGAAAAGCCCAGATGTAAACGCCATAAGAGTAATCACCTAATCGATTGTATTTTCTAATTTGTCCGGCTGGAACGTAGGCCACAAAAAACAAAAGGTAGGCGATTGACAATGTATATATGACATAAAAAAGGTGTACATTCCCGATTGCAAACGCTAGAGCAATAACCATGAGCCAAAAAAGCAAGGACGAAAGGTGGATATGATCTTTAAGAATATAGAAGGATGCCCCCGTAAAGAACATAAAAGAAAACTTTACAAGGTAATTTATAGTTGGGAAGTAAAAGGGAATAGCAAGAACGTAAATGCCGGATAGTACAGCATAGGTAATAATAATTAGTTGAAATGCTTTTAATTTATAGTTTCGTGTGATTCGTAAGACAAACCAGACAACGGCCAAAATAACATACATGCGTACTTCATAGGGCATTGTCCAAATCGAGCCGTTAACTGCGCTTTTGTAGGGGTTGTTCTCGAATACTCCGGGTAATTTGAAAGGCAGTCCGGAGGAGATCAGCGTTGAGCACTTTAACAAATAAGTGTAGGTTCTGGAGCTTGTAAAATAAGTGGATAAAGGCAGAGTAGTAAAATACACACCCAGCACAAAGACAGTAAAGATTACCAATACCAGAAGAGCAGGGTATATTCGTAACACTCTGGCCCAAATAAATTCAGTAATGCTTTGACGGGTTAATAAGCTGGCTGTAACAAGAAAACCGCTGGTTATAAAAAAAACATCAACTGCGATCGAACCCATAGTCATGCCAAGGCTTTGACCCACTGGATCGGCGCTCCCGACTAAATCAAAGCTGTGAGTTATCAGTACTGCCAGCGCCGCAATAATACGTATGAGGTTAAAATTGTTATTTCTACCTTGAGTGAAACTCGATAGCTTCATTGTTATTTGTTTACTCTTAAAAAAACTTCCATTTGATGCCCTTTCCCAAGAAGTTGGGCCGGTAAGTTTAATAGTTCAGTAACTATTTTAATTGTTCGATACAGGATATACGGAATCTCGCCTTTCTCACAAAAACTGACGGAATGAGTGACGACTTTTGCTACACTAAAACCGGTTCGAGAAGCCAGTATATTGAGTGACTTTGGAGAGAAAAAGCTGATATGGCCGCCATGCTGTTTCATATCAAAAAAGTTCCATTTGCTTTTTTGCATCTGTCGAGACCAGCTTTCTGTGTTTCCTGTGCCTACAAGAAGAACGCCATTGGGCCGTAAAATGCGAGCGCATTCTTTTAATAAAGTAACAGGATCAGAAACATGCTCAATAACTTCATGGAGTGTTATTGCGTCAAAAGAGTCGCTGTCAAAAGCAATGTCATTCAAAATTCCTAAATGAAGTTTTAAACCCCTTTTTATGCCGTCGTTGACTGCTTTTTCTGAAGGATCAACGCCCTCGGCTTGAAGCCCTAAGCTATTAGCAATAAATACAAACGACCCATTCGAGCAACCTACATCCAAAATTCGAATATCTGAATTATCCTTTGATAACAGGTTTGCTATATTTTGAATGTCAATTTTTCTTCGCTTTAACAAGCGAGCATAATCCTTCTCTGATGGCCAGGTTCCTTCTTCACTATTCCATTCCTGATTCGATTTTTCATAATAGTCTTTGCTGCAAGAACTCAGCAATTGTCCACAGGACGGGCATTTTTTAAGCTCTCCTTCGGCAACAATCAGATTAGAGGGTTGTAACTCTGAATTACAACCATTGGGACAAGCTTTAAATAAGTTTTCCATATATTTATTCATTTAGAAGATGACGTTGGTTTTACTGTTATATCAATATAAACAGCACTCGATTTTGCATAGGATGCTCGCATGTGTACTTCATCCCTGTAAAGAGGGTTGCCTTCGCTGTCAAAAACAGGGCATTTATTTTCAGGACAAAGATATTTTATTGGATCAATGACTATTGCCCCGTTTTTTATGGCTAAATTTGCCAGCTTTGTTCTAATGTTCTTGTGTCTATCAAGAAATCCATGGTAATCAAAGACGACTTTTTCAGCATTTTTAATGTCGAGTGTACGAAGGCGGGATCCGGTAAACATGTTTTTGGGATTTAACTCATCTCCGTCAGGCATATTTAAAATGAGATAAATGCGTTTATTTTTTGAAACAGCGTTAATAAATTGAGCCAAGCGCTCGTTTCCTGTTTTATCCTCAATCAGGTGATCATAAGAATCCCCATTAAATGCCAGCACAACTGATTCAACATTCTTATCATTGGCAAGATCAGTAATGTCTTTCATTACCGAAGCACATTGCTCTGAATCTGTTATAAACATCGTGAACATTGGGTAGCACCGCAATTTTTGATTGCCGACAAAAATCGCAGAATTAAATTCACCTGGGTTTTCAGATAGCAATTTGTCAATTCGAGGGTAATATTGCTCCATATTTGAATCCCCGATAAAAAGAGTCTTTTGAGATAAGTCACTTTTTAATTCGTATGCTCTTCTTAGACTACCCGCTATGATCTTGCCTTTAAGACCATCCGGATAATTCCAATCGTAAGCGGCAACAAGCAACTTTTTAATTGAAGCGTTCTTATGTCGAGGCTGTGCATTTTTGATAAATGCAAATAGAGATACAGCGAGTATGCAGGCTACAACAACCAACAACACGGCCGTTGGCTTGTTTGAAGTCGTCTTTTTTCTAATCGGATTTTCAACGAGCCGGTAGGTTAAATAGGCGAGACCTATTGAAACTGCAATTATTGCTGCTCTTTCGAGCATGTGTAAGTTGCGTCCTGCGACAATTTTTGAAAAAACTAATAGTGGCCAGTGCCACAAGTAAAGCGGGTAGCTAATAAGACCAATCCCAACAAGTAATCGATTCCCCAGGAAATTCCGATTTAACCACGCACCGGATCCAGCTGAAATGATAAGGAATGAACCGATGCCTGGAATTAATGCCCAATAACCTGGGAAAGCTCGCTCTTTGTTAATTAACAATAGTCCAGTTGCAATTAAGATAAGCCCGATAGCTGACTGCCAATTTGGCCGTTGAGGGAGATGCTGGGGTTTATGTAAGGTTAAGTATGCCAATATCCCGCCAATCATGAGTTCCCAGAAACGGGATAACGGCGAATAAAAAGCGGCAATAGGGTTGTTGTTGATCGTATAGATATTGAGGACAAAAGAGATTATTGCGATACTCACTGTCAGTGTTAAGAAATTCCATTTATGTTTCCACACTAAACCCAATAATAGTGGCCACAAAATATAAAATTGTTCTTCGATTGCCAATGACCATAGATGTAGAAGCGGTTTGGTGTCCGCAGAGTTATCAAAATAGCCGGATTCAAACCATAAGATAAAATTGGATATAAAGCTCGACCCTGCCGCTTCATGTTTTACCAATTGCTGAAATTCGTCGGGAAGTAATACATACCAACCAAAAGCAAAGCTGAGGACAAGAACAAGTATTAATGCAGGAAAAATACGCTTGATACGCCGTATATAAAACTCAATATAACTGAAGCTGTTGTTTTCTAAATTGCCAAAAATAATGCCGCTAATGAGAAATCCGGAAATTACAAAAAAAATGTCTACACCAATAAATCCACCAAAAATCCAATCCGGAAAAGCGTGAAAGCCGACAACTGAAAGGACTGCAATCGCACGCAAACCATCAATGTCGGCTCGATATTTTGGGTGAGTCAGATGATGCTTAGCACGCGAAGCGTTAATATCCAGTGTCATTTATTATTTTTAAATCAGTGAATGGCTTTGGATTCGTTCACAGTTTCGTGCCTGACTGGCTCAAACCGGCGAGTAAATTTGAGTAAAGGGCGTTCAATTAATTGGAAGCTAACCATGCCAATAACCAGCGAGGAAAGAAACATCGTAACGATAACGATGCCATTCGCCCAAGATCCGGTTACGCCAAATTTCCCCCAAATACGCCATATAGCAGCAAATACGAGGGTATGGGATAGATACACTGAATAAGAGGCATCGCCTATTAAAACAAGCCAAGCCGGCAGTTGCCATTGGGAATTTTTTTCCATGGTGACCAATGCGAAGACAGTGAAAGCGGCTGGAATGCCAAAAATAAATACCCGTAACCAATTTGATGACTCCGGCCCTAAGCCAAGCTTTGCACAAAACCCATACCCTGAGAGCCACCAAACAAAAGCAACGATCAAAAAAGGCCAACCGGAAAATGATTTTTCGGAGAAATGAAGCCGGGCAATTAAGCCGCCGGCAATAAATTCCAGGGTAAGCGGGTTTGTGATGAGCTGGATGGTCGGGTTTTCGATGGGGGATAGCAGTAGATTTCCTGTTATCGTTGCAATTCCCCATAAAATCATAAGAGGCAACAACCAGCGTTCATGAAAAGCTAACAATAAAGAAAATACCAGATAAAAATATATTTCATGGATCAAGGTCCATCCGACTACCAGCAGCGGCCATTGGTTTTGTGGCAATAAGAGAAAGGAAGCGGTAATATTTACATTCCGGCTGTTATCGCCCAGGTTCTGTTGCATTAAAAAAAATGCAAGCATGAATAGACTATAAAACCAATAAGCCGGGTAAATTCGCATCAAACGATGGGTTATAAATTTACGCATTGAACCCGTTTTTTGGAACCAGCCGCGAGTAATTGTGACCATCACAAATCCGGAAATCACAAAGAAAATGTCAACACCTGAACTGCCCATGGAAAACCATTTAGGTAGAATAGTGTACCCCTGACCAAATTTTTCTTCGTAACCGGCCAGATGCACAGCGATTACCAATAAAACGGCTAATCCGCGCAAGGCCTGAATATTGACGATTTTTTTACTAGAGGATTGCATAAATACGTTAATTTATATAAAAACCCATTATAACCTAACAGCGCGTAAGCGCGTAGTCAGGGCCGCTTTCAACGAGCTGCGCTTCCCCCTTTATAAGTAAAAGGGGGATTGAGGGATTTCTCTAATAAAATCTCCCCTAACCCCTCTTTTCCAAAGAGGGGGAACTGAACGCTTTCCTTTCAACAGCAGTGCTTATTTTGCCCAAACTTTTCTGATATTTACCGTCCAACCTAAGCACGAATAGTGAAGGTTTTCATAATGGGAGCCTTTTAGACAAAATTGTTTTAACATCAAGAAAAGGATAAAAATGAAAACAGCGATAAAGGGTAGTTCAGAGCGATTGGTTTGGGTTGATGCATGCCGGGTAATTGCAATATTTGCTGTCATTCTTATTCACACGGCGACCCCTGTTGTTGATGGCTACCGTACTATTCCCCTGGATTATTTCCTGGCAGCAAATTTGATTGATTCATTATCAAGAGTCTCCGTGCCCTTGTTTGCGATGCTGTCGGGAGTTTTGGTGATGGGCTATAGCCCTGACATACAGTTACAGCGAATGGGTGGGAGGCTGGTTCGAGTTATCGTGCCGCTTGTTTTTTGGAGTTTTATCTATCTTGGCTGGAGCGGCTTCTGGAGAGTCAAGCCACTTCCATTCCTTGAAGCAATCAGCATGATGCTTGAGGCCCCGGTTATGTACCATCTGTGGTTTGTTTACATGATATTAGGGGTGTATTTATTATTGCCATTGATTAGCGAAATTTCGAAAGCTATTTTGCAAAATCAGGGGCTCGCAGCGTATGCCTTTGCACTATGGTTCCTGATTAACTCGGCTCCGGCTTATTCACCCAATCAATTTATTAAGCGAGCTAAAACTCGCTAATTTTCTAAATTGGGCCGGTTTTTTCATTATTGGATACTACGTAACTCACGCTTCTATCTTTAACAGAATTCCTGCTTGGCTTTGTGCAGTAGTGTTTGTCTTCGCAAGTCTATGTACCTTTTTTTTAAATTGGCGAATTAACGCTTATTCCTCTATCCCAAATGAAACGGCCTATAACTTCTTAACTCCAAATGTAGTTGTGGCTTCTGTCTCAGCTTTTCTGTGGATTCAAAAACTGCAAATTCCGGGTTATCTTGACAAGCCTCTTGCATTTATATCAGGCTTGGTTTTTCCAATATATTTCATGCATCTACTGGTCATAGAGATTCTGAAAGCGGGGTGGCTTGGATTCTCGATTTCGTCATATTCATTACATCCAAGTGCCGGTATATTAACTCTATCGATTGCGACCTTCCTTATTTCACTGGCAATTGCTGCAATAACCCGGCTTGTTCCCCATTCCGAAAAGATTATTGGCTGAGTGAACTTAAAAACCATAGTTAGCCACAGATTTACACGAAAAACACTGATAAAACATTATGTTGCGCGAGGCTGGCACTTCACCCAAATGGGTGTCACAAAGAATTAATGTAACCAGTCTGTTTTATTCGTGTAAATCCGTGTTCTATCTGTGGCTGAAGCTGGCTTTCTAGGATGAGGAGGTCCTAAAATGTAATCCTATCCCCAACCTTGGGAATATTGGCACTCCATCCCATGCGATTAAAGCAGGTTTGCAATGATAAGGCCGCTGCTTTTTCACCATGAATCAGGTAAAGGCGGGGTTTGGGAGCTTTAAAATGACTCGCCCATTTCAATAATTGGCTTTGATCGGCATGAGCGCTTAAAGCTCCGAGTGTATGAATATTTGCCGCTATATTGATTTCAGACCCCAGGATTTTCAAATATTTCTTTTTACCGTCAACAATCAATCGGCCTAACGTACCCTCAGCCTGAAAACCGGCAATGATGATATGGGCATTGTGTCGCCATAAATTGTATTTTAGGTGATGGCGGATGCGTCCACCGTTACACATTCCACTACCGGCAATAATAATCGCCCCACCGGCAATCCGGTTAACCGCCATGGATTCTTCGGGAGTCTGTGAATAATTCAGGCCTTTTAGCCACGCTTGCCAACCTTGCGGGGCTATTTTGGTGAATTCGGGATCGTCTATATTAAACAAATGCGTGTTGTCAGCATAGATTTCGCTGGCGCTGATGGCCATGGGGCTATCCAGATAAATTTGTTGTTGCGGCACTCCGCCTTGCCGCTGAATTTTACCCAGCCAATAAATTAAATCCTGGGTTCGACCTACTGCAAAAGCAGGAATAATTACGTTACCACCACTTTCTGCCGCTTCCGCCAGGGTTTCGCGTAATTCCTCCAGAGTGTTTTCCAGCGGTTTATGGTCGCGGTCACCGTAGGTGGATTCAAGCAATAAAACATCTGCTTCCGTTAACACGGTAGGGTCGCGTAACAGGGGCGAATTCGGGTTACCCAAGTCACCTGAAAAAACCAGTGTTTTAACTTCATTAGGGTCTTTGATACGCAGGCGAACAATGGATGAGCCCAGAATATGTCCTGCCTCGTGGAAAGAAACCGTTATTCCAGGGAGAATTTCTCTTTCCTTACTGTAGGCAACCGGCTGCCTGAGTTTTAATAACGCTTCTACATCGTCCAGTTCATAAAGTGGTTCAAGCAGTTTTTTTCCGGCACGTTGCCGCCGTTTATTTTCCCACTCAGTATCTCTTAATTGCAGATGTACGGCATCTCTAAGCATCAATTCCAGCAGGGGAAAGCTGGCTTCGGTTAGAAACACTGTGCCTTTGAAGCCATCTTTAACCAGTTTGGGCAAGCGACCACAATGGTCAAGATGAGCATGAGACAAAACGACTGCATCAATGCGAGCTGGATCGAAAGGGAAATCCGCTTGATTTTGTTTTTCTGTTTCCTTTGTACCCTGAAACAATCCGCAGTCCAGTAATATGCGATGGGAGCTGGTTTCCAGTAAATAACAGGAGCCGGTTACCTGTCCTGTCGCGCCAAAAAAAGTAAGACTTGTCATAGCGTTGCCTTTTTATTAGGGTGATTGAAGCCGTTAATGGTATAGCTTTTCAGGATGTGATGCTATGTCTGTTCAGTTGTTTTTATGTAATAAATAAGGAATTATACAGGGTATTATGTTTTTTTTGCCATCGGCTTCTTTCGTTGTTAAGGTAGTCTAAAGTTAAGGTAGTGTAAAATAGTACTTTTATTTTATAAATGGGCGTGTGTTGTATGCAGCTAATTATATTGGCAAATGGGAGGGGGTATGCTTGATTTGATAAAATTAGTTTTTTCGCAAAAAAAATGTGATTTGACAAGCCGGATAAGGTACAAAGCGCAAGGCGTAAGTTTTAAAAAACTTGTTACCTATGGCTTGAGCCGGTTGTTGGTGTTTTTTTTCCTGACTTTGCCTGTTCAAGTGTTGTCTGCGGAAGGTTTAATCAATCAACCGTCAAATCAGGTTACTGAAGATATTACCAGCCCTAAAGCCCGTGTAGTCAATCCGGCAACGAGTCTAGCTACTGAAGTTATTGTTTACGCTTACCCCAGTGCAGCTTATGAAGTTAACGCCATTATTTCTTCAAAACATCACCCCTTTCTGCTGCGATCAGATTTTCAAAATCGTGCCGAAGATCTTGAAGCACTTTATAAAATGTCAGGCCATAATTTGCTATGGCTAGGTAATGCTAAAGCGCAAAAAAATATTGACGACACCCTCAAACTGTTGGAAAACGCATCAGTCAATGGTTTAAATTCGACAAGTTATGACACGCAAACGCTGCGGCAAAAACTGCCGTCTGCCTTGAATATCGCTCCCGATAATTACAAGGAATTGGCACTCTATGACACGGCCATCAGCCTGTCGTTGTTACGGTTTCTGCACGATTTACATTACGGACGGGTGAATCCAAAAGAAATAAATTTCAATCTTAAGTTGAGAGAAAAAAAGCTGATTGATTTGCCTGCGCTCATCTATACCAGTCTGGCTCAAGGCACTATTCAGCAATTGCCTGAATTAGTAGAGCCGAAACTAAAACAATATCAAAAGTTAAAACAGGCATTAGCCACTTATCGCTTATTAGCTAAAAACCCGACGCCTTTTCAATTGTTCGTTAACAAACCCATAAACCCCGGTGGTAATCTTCCTCAAGCTGAAGAACTTCGCGAATTTTTAGTAAAAACGGGTGATTTACCAGAAGAACAAAGCGATAGTAATACTAAAAAAGCCAATCGCTACACAGGCAATCTGGTTGCAGGCGTTAAAAACTTCCAGCTTCGTAATGGCATAAATGCTGATGGTGTTTTAGGTAAAGGTACAGTTGCAGCAATCAATGAGCCGTCAGGTAAAAGAGTGGCGCAAATTGAACTGGCAATGGAACGGCTACGCTGGTTACCTGAGCCCAGTGCGGGACCCTCGATTATTGTTAATATTCCAGCTTATCAATTATGGGCGTTTGATGACGTTGACGAGTTTGATGCAAACATGCCCAATATGAGAGTGGTTGTCGGTAAGGCTTTGGAAAATCAAACCCCTGTATTGATGGCAAAAATGAGTTTTATCGATTTTATGCCTTACTGGAATGTGCCTTACAATATTGTACAAAAAGAAATACTGCCTAAACTAATCCAAAACCCCGGTTATTTAGCCGGGCAAAACATGGAGCTGGTCACCACTTTCGGTAATGAGACAAAAGCAGTCGCATTTACCGGCTCATCAATTGCTCAGCTCAGGCAAGGCACGTTAAGAGTCAGGCAACGCCCCGGCAAAAAGAATGCATTGGGCAAGGTAAAGTTTATTTTCCCTAACAAGAGTGATGTCTATTTGCATGATACGCCTACTCGTGCCTTGTTTAGCAAGTCACGGAGAGATTTTAGTCATGGCTGTGTGCGGGTTGCAAAACCTGATCAGCTGGCTGAATTTGCGCTTAAAAATCAATGGAGCAAAGAAACAATACAGCAAGCGCTGAATACGCCAAAAACACAACGGGTTATACTAAAAAAATCGATTCCTGTGACGTTTTTTTATGTTACATCATTTATTGACCAAAATGATAATCTGGCGTTTTATTCGGATGTTTACGGTTATGATGCTGTTTTGCAAGAAGCGCTTAATAAATCGGGGGACTTATCCGATGAGGCAATCTTTGCCCCACCGCCTGAGCCTTTACCTGCAGAGATGCCTGAGACTAATCCCTGTAGAATCGCCGGAACTCAGCCCGGTAGAGGCTATAAAATCAATAGAGCAAATTAAAGCAGTAGATCCCATAGCCAATTATAAAATGCCGTGATTTTACCAGGTTCTGAAATCGCCTGTATCCAGATGGACAAAATTATTGTGCGGATAATAGCCTACGCCGCCTCGCGCCATCGCCAGTGCTGCGTTTTTGATGGTTTTGGCGGGTATTCCTTCAAGCCTTATATCGATTGCCCGGCCTTGCATGTGAAAACTATGTTCCGCAACCCCATGGCTATGTTTACGTAATTGCGCATTGGTAAACGGTGAGCGATAACCGGAGACGATATGAAAAGGCTTATAAATTCCAAGCGTTTGCTTCAGATCGTATAACTGATCCAGTAATGCGGGATCAATGGGATGAATGTCATCGGTATGGTAGTCACGAAGCAGATAATTGATTTCTTGCAGCGCGCCTTCAATATAGTTACCTCGCTCAAAATAGGTTAAATTTAACTTATCGCCGGTATGCGCATGTTCGAAGGACAGCATTTTGTGTGCAGGAGAATGGAAAGATCGTGCCGGAGCAGGGGTATCCCTTGTAAAAAACCGGGAGTGAAAGCGTTGTGCGAAGGTGCGGATAGGCTGAGCATGCACTTGAGTGTGACCGTGCCGGCCCGGATAGATGACATGTCTAACTCCCGCTGTTGCCACCCCGGTTCCGCTCAATGCCAGCAAAGATCCACACGCCATCTGCTTCATAAACTTGCGTCTTGATGCAATAGCACTATCTTCGTCAATCATCTCGTTTTTTATTGGATGTTCGTTCATGGTTTTATCTCAGGTAAAGCAATTATTACTATTTTGCGCCCTTAAGTCTTAAGATAATCTTAAATGATATTGATATACTGGGTATGGTTCTACTGTATGTAGTGCTAATCCTTGCAAATTATTGCCATAATTACGACCACTGCTAACGGATGACATAGACATGAGTAAAAAAATTGTTAAACCATCGACTTATCTGACGGAAGTTAAAGCGCTTTCTGATCGTATTGTCAAAGCGCAACAACCCATTCGCATTCTTGATGCCATCAAATGGGATGACAGTATCAAACAGGAGTTTTTTAAAGGTAATTGCCAAAAACCACCCGCAGTAACAACCGATTATTATCAAAATCGCCCGTTAGGCTTTGACCCCGCCGAAAAAAAACAAGAGTTCTATCAGATTGAGCGTGATCTGGTACGTAAACTGGGCCAACTCAATCCGCTTAGCGTTATCATGCGCCGGATTTGCCGCGAATACCAGGATGTGGTTTGTATGCTTGAGGCCAGGGGAACGCCGGTATTCTCTAACATTTCTCAGGAATTATACGGTTCATCTCAAGATGTTTTTCATGTCGGCGACCCGACCATTGCCAGTCTTGGCAGTATGATGGAAGAAACGTTGTCACAACTCTTGCAACTGGATTTTTTAACCGAAGAACCCAAGACGATTAATGCAACAGACGCAGTAGCCATTCTTAACGAAAAAATCGAAGGCATGTTTCCCGGTGATGGTCTACGCGCAATGCTTAGCGATGGTATTATTGCCGATGCCGCAGCGGGTACTGATTACATCAAATTACGCGCGGATGCCTTATTTAATATGCGTGATTTGCGGGTACTTGAAGTTCACGAAATATGGGTACATTTGGGTACTACATTGAATGGTCTGGCCCAGCCTTATTGCACCTTTCTTGGCAAAGGCCCGCCTTCTGCGACGGTCACGCAAGAAGGATTGGCGGTATTGATGGAGATATTAACCTTTAGCTCTACACCCAATCGGCTCATGCGCCTGATTAATCGGGTACGCGCCATTACCCTGACTGAAGAAGGCGCGGATTTTATGGACATATTTACTTTTTTCAGGGACAAAGGTCTTGATGAGGAAGAAAGTTATACCCTCAGTAGCCGCGTATTTAGAGGCAGCAGCCCCGATGGCTTGCCGTTTACCAAAGACCTGACTTATATCAAAGGCTTCGTGCTGACTTATAATTTCATGCGTCTGGCGGTCAGCAAAGGCAAACCGGATCGTATTCCATTGTTGTTTTGCGGTAAAACCATGATTGAGGATATGAAAGTGCTGGTTGATTTGGTGGAAGAGGGCACAGTCATAGCGCCTCGATTTTTACCGCCGCAGTTCAGGGATCTGAGTGGATTATCATCCTGGATGAGTTTCAGCCGCTTCATGTCATCGCTGAATTTCCGGCAACTGGAGCAGGATTATGCGAATATTTTGTAAGCTTTGTTTGGAGCAACAAGGCGATTTGCCTGTTTTTGCTTTAACGGCATTACGGATTTTTACAAATATGAAAAGAGGGTTTATAAAACATCTTCATGTGAGTAAAAGATTTTGATTCTTTATGAGACATTATTGCTGGGTTATCACAGTCAGAGTTATCAATTTAAATATAACAATAGAAAGAGGACAAGATTATGCATGTAACATTCGAGCAAGCCGAAAAGGCGATAGCAGCGGCTTTAAATGAGTCAAAAAAAATCGGCACCCAGATGTGTATCGCCGTAGTGGATTCAGGCGCTGATTTAAAGGCATTCGTGCGTATGGATGATGCCTGGGTTGGAAGTGTGGATATTGCCATCAAAAAAGCCAAGACAGCCTGTTTCTTCGGCATGAACACGGGACAAATCGGCGCATTATCGCAACCGGGCGGCCCCCTTTACGGAATTGAGCACTCTAACGATGGCTTGATTACTTTTCCGGGCGGCATACCTATCGTCGATGAAAATGGAGTTCTTATTGGCGCAATCGGGGTTAGCGGTAGCTCCGTCGAAAACGATCATCAGGTTGCCAAGGCCGGGGTTGAAGTCATTGGCGTTACTGATTTGCCGGCACATCCATGGCGAACTTAAATCCAGTATCACCCAATTAAACTCAATAGATAACATCCCTTTAAAGGGATGTTATCTATAAAAATGTCCTGCTTTAAATTGGAAGGCCCTACTGGTTTTCTGCTTAAGTTGATTCTTATAACTTATCTTCCAGGCTTTCCTGCCTTTGCAACGAAACAAAACATTAATGAATAATAAATTACTTACTCTTTTTAATGAGCTATCAAGCGATGAGCAAACGATACTACTCGCTTTGTCGGTTATTTATGCGCCGATAGGCCAAACCAACTTGCAAGGCTTGTTAGCAAAATCATCTGGTTTCGAGCTAAAAACAATACGCTCGATTGACAGACCCTTGCGGGAAAAATTACAAAAATCTGAATTGATGGTTATTACTCAGGATGGTTGGCGTTGTAATGATGATATTGCCGAGCAATTGATGCGGCGTGCCATTAAAGAGCCCTGGTTTAACAAATTAGCCCAACTGCTGATTGCTGAATCTAGTTATTATCCCGTTAGAATCGGTATTTTCCATGCTATAAAACAATTACGCATTTTTTTGTATCAAGGCAACGAGTCGGCGTTTGCAGCCAATATTGAACATTTTCATAACAATTATCGACAAGCCTTCGCAGTTAATATCAACCGGATTTTCTTTAATGATTATGATGCAGCATGGTTCACATCCTTGCCGGATCAGATTAAATTTTTGGCTTTAAGTTATTTTTTGCGGGACAGTCGCACGTATCTGGATGATGTGTCGACGTATTATCAACTACTTGAGCATTTTTTTGGCGCGGTAAAACACGCTAATCCCGCTATCGTGCATACCCTTATTGAGCAGCGCCTGTTACGCGGCAATATGAATGATGCTGAACTATGGTTGGCCGGTGATTCGTCAGTGAATGGCTTGAAATTGCTTGCCACCCTGCGCTTTCTGCAAAACCGCAATGATGAGGCGATTGAGTTGTTTAATGCAGCGCTTAAAGCGCTCAAAAAAAATACCGGTAAACGTAATATCAGTATTGATGGCCTGCACGGTTATTTTTTTAATCTGGCATTGCTAAAGAGCCGTAACCCAAACAATCTGCATGCTGCTTAAACAACAGACACTCATTACGATTAAACTGGGATGGCAAAATGAGGGTCTTTATTTACTGAATTTAATCCTGCTGGATGCTGTTGATATTTACCAGGGTAAAGCCACTGCCGAACACAGTGCTCACTTGTTCAAGAATAACAAATTGGCTTATGAACGCTTGTTTCATGCCCTGCTATTGTATTGGATAGGCGAAATTGATCCGATGACCAGCAATGCCAAAAATAGCGCTTTTTTGGCGGAATTGGCCGAGTTTTGTCAACAAGCACAGCAATTGGGTTATGGTTGGTATGCCGCCGTAAGCTCATCGTTATTGCAACGCCTGGATTATAAAAATGAGCCTTGCCGGGATATAGCCCAACAGTATTTACAATCGCCGTTTAATGAAATCATCGATTTGTTGCCGCAAGTTTCAGCGTGGCAAAGAGCATTGGATGCCTTAACGCAATTGACTGCTGAACCTGCGGTAGCCGTCCAAAAAGAATTACGCCTGAGTTGGTCATTAAGCCTGGATAATAATAACCTGACCTTAGCGCCTAAAGAGCAGAGCTTGGGAAAAAGTGGCCGTTGGAACAAAGGCCGCCCTATCTCTTTAAAAAGGCTGTACCAGGATATGGCCGACTTTGATTATTTGTCCGAGCAAGACCGGCGTATATGTGCGCACATTAAGATGGAAAAAGAACCGGATTATTACGGCTATTCCAGTAAGGAGTTTTATACGCTGCCGAGTAACGCCATTATAGCGGCTGTAGGACATCCCCATATTTATTGGGCTAATCAGGAATCTTTAGAGATCCCGGTTGACATCACCTTGGCAGAGCCGCAATTGCTGGTTAAAGAACAGCAAGCCAATTTACATATTTCATTAATACCGCAAATTGGCACAAAAAAAATTATTGCCCAAAAAACGGCGAGTAATGGCTTGATAGTGTATGTCATTAATGATTCACATCGTCAGGTAGCCGAAATTTTGGGTAAAAATGGTTTAACTGTCCCTGCTACAGCACGTCAACAAGTGATTGATTCCATCGCCTCAATTGCTTCGATGTTGACGGTGCAATCCGATATTGGCGGAACGTCCAGCCATGCTGAAACGGTTGTTGCAGATAGCCGGTTACATATTCATTTGCAACCGGTCGGGCAGGGCATACAAATAGAGTTATTTGTACAGCCGTTTAGCGACGGTGGGCCACTTTATAAGCCAGGCGTTGGCGGTACAACGGTTTTGGCGGAAATTGATGGCAAGCAATTACAAACTACCCGCGATTTTAAGATTGAAAACCGTTATTTAAAGCAAATCTTGAGTGAATGCCCGGAGTTATATGGCGTTAAAGAGCCTAAATGGCTATTGGATGATGCTGAATCCGCACTGGAAGCGTTATTACACTTGCAAGCTTTGGGCGATTTTGCCGTTCTTGAGTGGCCAAAGGGGAAAAAAATTCACCTCAGTCGTGAAGCCGGCTTGTCACAAGTTCAGTTTTCGGTGCGTAAAGAAAAAGACTGGTTTAGTGTTGAAGGCAGTGTGCAGATTGATGACCAGCAGGTTTTGGATATGCAGCGTTTAATGAGTTTGTTAAGTAGCTCATCAGGCCGCTTTCTTAAACTTGAAGATGGACAGATTATTACCTTAACACGCGAATTACGCCAACGCCTGGATGATTTAGCCGGTTTAGGTGATGTGCAGAAGGATAAAGTGCGCTTTCACCCCTTAGCTGCCCTGGCGTTGGATGAAATCACCGCCGGTATGGCTATCACCGCCAGTAAACCCTGGAAGGATCAATTGCTCAGGCTGAATGAAATGGGTGATTTAAACCCTAAACTGCCGTCAACTCTGCAAGGTGAATTACGGGATTATCAGCGCGAGGGTTTTCAATGGATGATGCGTCTGGCGCATTGGGGAGCGGGTGCGTGTCTGGCGGATGATATGGGTTTGGGCAAAACGGTGCAGGCTTTGGCCTTGATTTTATCGCGTGCGCCTCAAGGCCCTACCCTGATTTTAGCGCCGACTTCCGTATGTATTAATTGGCTGGAAGAATGCCAGCGTTTTGCTCCGACCCTGAATGTCCATCAATTCGGATCCGGTGATAGACAGGACATGCTGGATAGCGCAGGTCCCTTTGATTTGATTGTTTGCAGTTACGGATTATTACAAACAGAGGCCGAACGTTTGGCGCAAAAACAGTGGCATACGGTGGTTGCTGATGAAGCTCAGGCGATTAAAAATGCGTTTACCAAACGTTCCAAAGCCGCGATGGCCTTGCAGGCGAGATTTTAAATTGATTACCACCGGCACGCCCATAGAAAATCATCTGGGCGAATTGTGGAATTTGTTTAATTTTATTAATCCGGGTTTATTGGGGTCTTTGCAAAAATTTAATGAACGCTATGCACAGGCTATCGAAAATCAACAGGATCAGCAAATCCAGCAACGGCTGAAAAAATTATTACGGCCGTTTATTTTGCGTCGCCTTAAAAATGATGTATTGACCGAATTACCGTCGCGCACTGAAGTCACCTTACATGTCGAATTAAGTCCCGAAGAACGCGCACTTTATGAGGCCTTGCGCCGTAATGCCATGCAGACCATGATGGCAACCACAGATCAACCTGGGCAAAAACAGCTCAAGATATTGGCGGAAATTATGAAATTGCGCCGTGCCTGTTGTCATCCGCGTCTGGTGATGGAAGAAAGTGCGCTGGGCAGTTCCAAACTGCAAGCCTTTGAAGAACTGGTCGATGAATTACTGGATAATCGCCATAAAGCCCTGGTATTTAGTCAATTTGTCGGTCACTTGACGCTTATTCGCGAGTTGTTGGACAAAAAAGGCATCCATTATCATTATCTGGATGGCTCGACGCCGGTTCCGCAACGGAAAAAAGCCGTTAATTCATTTCAGGCAGGGGAGGGTGATTTATTTTTAATTAGCCTGAAAGCCGGCGGCACCGGTTTGAATTTAACCGCTGCGGATTATGTGATTCACATGGATCCGTGGTGGAACCCAGCTGTGGAAGATCAGGCCTCAGATCGTGCCCATCGTATGGGACAAAAACGCCCGGTCACTATTTATCGCCTGGTTGCAAAAGACACTATAGAAGACAAGATTGTCGATCTTCATAAACATAAACGGGATTTAGCCAATAGTTTGCTGGAAGGCGGTGAAGTGAGTGGTAAGATGTCGGTTGAGGATATGATGGCATTGATCAAGGATATTGATTAAATACGAAACTACAATCCAAAAGGCTTAATAATGCGCAAAACACTGATCAACCAACCACAACAGAAAACACAACACCTTCTGATCTGGATTATTTAGATTTGGAGCATCTGGCACAGGTAGAAATAAGCTCCGAAAGTCAGGAACACCCTATAGAATCAGCCTTGATGGAAGGTTCGGAATCAGGCTGGCAGGCTGCCTGTTCCGGTGAGCAAACGATACGCCTTATTTTTGACCAACCCCAGACCATCAAACATATCTTCTCTTCAGTTTGATGAACAGGAACAGTCCCGCACACAAGAATTTGTTTTGCTTTGGCGCATGGATAATGAAGACTTTTTCCGGGAAATTGTGCGTCAGCAATATCATTTCAGTCCGCCAAATTCTGCCCAGGAAACCGAGAACTACATGTCGACCTCAAACAACTGAAAGCACTTGAATTACGGATTATTCCGGATATTAGCGGCGGTGAGGCCTGTGCAAAACTGAGCCGGTTGCGGCTTTCGGCAATGTGAGAGATATTTATTCAGTATGGCAGTTATTGAAAATTAATTTTCCCTCGCAACGCTTTTAGTTGGCCTTGCCGGCTTTTACTATCCAGACGTTTTAGCTTTGATCCTTTAGTTGGTTTTGTTGCATTGCGTTTTTTATGAGCTAGCGCAACACTTTTTATTAAATCCTGAAGCCGATTGAAAGCATCCTCCTTATTCTTTTCCAGGGTACGGTACTGCTGTGCCTTGATGATAATCACGCCCCCTTTTGAAATACGCTGATCATTTAAAGCCAACAGCTTTTCTTTATAAAACCCGGGCAAGGATGAGGCATTAATATCAAAGCGTAAATGAACAGCCGTTGATACCTTATTGACATTCTGACCACCAGCGCCCTGGGCACGAATGGCATAAACTTCGATCTCCTTGTCAGGAATGCTTACCTGTCCGGATATTTGCAACATCGCTAGCTAACCCTTTTCATTTGGTGGTTAATATTAATTCCGGCTTCTATAATTTGTCCAAAACTGATACCTGCATAATTAACGGGAATGTGCTCCGGCAAATAGACGTTAAATCTGTTTTGCTGATTAACATCAAATCGGCTGCACGGAACATGACGGGATATTTAGCGGGTTTATCGTCGCCTTCTATGACGGCTATTTTTAACGATTCATGCAGGCGTTTTATCGTCGCTTCAAGTAGTGCGGTTTTTACCTGAACCGGGTGACGACATTAAATTAATCACCAGCACTTTTTGGGCATCAAAATGAGCGCAATTATGCTCGGCTTGATGATTATTTTGTTAATTTTTTTCATTTGAAACTAACCAGCGGCTTTCGACCCCCCAACCGACAGTGAGAATATGAGAGATTTATTTCTGACTGGTTAATCAAATTCTTAATTGAGTTTCGCATTTATATTATCCTCATCAATATCAGGCGAGCGTTTAAACACATTGGCTACGATATACCAAATTAACTTCAAAAACATTGCGATCGCAAAAACAAATAATACCCCTATCTGGTATATTCCTCCCCACGTAGCTCCTTCCCTAAACTGCGGATAGTAAGGAGAAATATTAGCAAGAAGACGGAAAAAGAATAATGAGGCGATAAAGACTGCAATACTAACAAAAAATTTTTTACCACTTAGAAACAATGGCAAAAACGCCAAGATAGGACATATCACCATTAACAGGATAAAAGTTTTATTAATTAACGCGGTTAATAATGGATTCTGTATCTGTGCCAGTCTTTCCTTCGTTGCTGTACTTACATCAATGACTTCATCTTTTAAAAGAGGGGCAATAACAGGGATTGCCTCTTCTCCTTGCAATTCTATCAGTGCGTTCATTGCGCCAATACGTATCTTGGGCTCATTATCTTTTAAAAAAAAGACAAGCGTTGAAATTGCTTCTTTTGCCTGTAATTTTGCTACGGCTTCTATCGCTGCAAGGCGTAGGTCATGATCGCTACTTTGCAAAAGAGGAAGAATACCGGGAATCGCTTCTTTTGCCTGTAACTCTTTTAATGTAGTGACTGCTGTATAACGTATGCTTTTATTGTTGTCTTGCAAAAGAGACAAAACATTAGAAATCGCTTCTTTTTTAGGGATTAAGGCATTTTCTTCTTGCAATTGCGTCAATAATTCCATTGCCCGGATTCGTACCTGGTCCTCATTATCATGCAACAGAGAAACAATACGAGGGATTAATTCTTTTTCTTGCAATCGAAATATCGAATTCATCGCCTGAAGGCGCACCCGGCCAATGTTATCTTTTAAAAGTGGAATAATACTTGGAACCGCATTTTCTCCCTGTAGTTCTTCTAATGCAGCTATTGCATTACAACGCATGTCAGGATTGCTATCTTTCAAAAGAGGGGTAATACTGGGAATTGCTTCTTTTGCCTTTACTTTGCGTAGCAGGCTTATTGCAGTAGAACGAATATTTGCATTGCTGTCCTTCAAAAGAAGAATCATGCTAGGCACTACTTCTTTTGCGTCTAAATCCTGTAATGCTTTTATCGCGCTCAAACGCACATTGTCGTCCTTGTCTTGTAAAAGAGAAATAATTCCAGGAAGCGCCTCTTTTCCTTGTAACAGGCCCAGTACTTCCATGGCTCGAATACGTATATTGCTATCGTTATCTTTCAAAAGCTCTGTAATGCTGGAAGTCGCCTCTTGTGACCGCAATTCCGCTAATGTGTTTATAGCAGCCATGCGTACAGTGCTTTCGTTATCTTTTAATAGAGGAATAATAGCTGGAATCGCTTCTTTAGCGTCCAGTTGCAATAATGCTTCCATTGCTTTGATGCGTACATTGCTGTCTTTTTCTTGCAAAAGAGGAATAATACTTGGAATCGCTTCCTTTGCGCGGAATTCCACCAATACTTTTATTGCTCTATTCCGAACAGAGCTGTCCGTATCTTCCAAAAGAGGAATTATGCGGGGAATCGCCTCTTTGGCTCCTAATTGCCCTAATACTTCTATTGCAGCATCGCGTACATAGGGTTCGCTATCTTGCAAAAGAGGCGTAATACTGGGAATTGCTCTTTGTTCTGCTAAGCTTTGCAATAATTGTAATACGTATGATTTGCTATTGCTTCCCCTGTCTTCCTTCTTTCCTGTCAAACATCCCTTTGACCCGGAAGAGCGATTAGTACAGTGTTGGGTTTGTTCAGCTAGAACAGTATGATTTACTAAAATCAAGATTATGGAAAAAATAAAATAGAGAATTATTTTCATAAATAATGAACAGTTTTAATAGGTTGCTTAGGTTTCAAATAACACCCCTCAAATGATTATATAATTTCCATGTTTTATATATGAATTACCGGTTTTTGTCTAAAACCCTCTCTTTTCCTTGATACCTTAACTGACTATCAGCATAACAGGACGTGAGTATATATGGTTTCTTTATTTGTTGCTCGATAGGCAGCTCTTGACCGTTACCTGGCGCTCACCAACTCCTCTTTCTTGGTAAGCGTTTAGTACCCTTCTTTGGAAAAGAGGGGTTAGGGGAGATTTTATTAGAAAAATCCCCCTTTTACAAAGGTGGGAGGTGAACGTTTACCTTTCTTGATGAAAGCGCAGTGAATGCTTATAACTAATCCGCACAATTGAGAGCGACACTGGCTAAGATAAGCTCATCTCCACTTATCAAGGTCGTTTCAGGACTTTGACAAGCATTACACAGTAAACGATTGGCGGTTACCTCGGATTGAGTGCCGCATATTCGACAAAGGACGGTTACCGGTGAGGATTGCAAAATCAATTCAGCATGCTCTGCCACTCGCCTGATAGGATGTATCAAGCCCCCTTTTTTGTGGACCCCTTAATGAAGGCCCCTCAATTTAGCGTCTAACAGAAACCCTATCGTTGGTGTGGTAGAATTTATCTATTGAATAATCAAAATTGGTTAAGTAAAGGAAGTCAAAATCTTTAATGAGTGACATTAATAATAAAGTCGAAACAAAAAAAGCATGTGATCTTTGCGGATTATCTGTTCAAATACCGTGGTTTACATTGAAATCTAAAGAAGGCGATAAAGCGTTTTGTTGTGATGGTTGCAAGCGTATTTATCAATTGTTTAATGAAGATAAGCTTCTGCCTGAGCCTGACCAGGATTAATTCTTTGCCAATTATTTAAAAAATCAACATGAAGCACGCACAGCGTTGGAGGGGATTTAAAAAATTCAAGTTTTGGCTGTGGGTACTGTAACAACAACATAGGGATAAAAAAGTATGGCACATAAGCGTATTTTAATTGTAGGTGGTGTTGCCGGAGGTGCGACTTGTGCGGCTCGACTTCGGCGTTTATGCGAAGACTGCGAAATCATTATTTTTGAGATGGGGCCATACGTTTCTTTTGCTAATTGCGGCTTGCCTTACTTTATCGGTGATGTGATTGTCGACGAAGAAAAATTGCTGGTAGCAACGCCTGAGCTGTTCAAAAATCGGTTTAATATCCAGGTTTGCACCGAAACTGAAGTAATCTCAATTAATAGAACCGGCAAAACGCTTGAAGTGCGTGATCTGGCAACCGGCCGGAATCGAATCGAACGTTATGATGCCTTGGTTTTATCGACAGGAGCTGCTGCGGTTTGGCCTGACATTGATGGCATCAAGTTTCCGGGCATTTATGCCTTGAGAACCATCCCGGATAGCCGGGAGATTCGCACCGCCCTGGAAAATATGACCCGCGCTGTGGTAATGGGTGCGGGTTATCTGGGTTTGGAGCTGGCTGAAAATTTGAGTAAACGTGGGGTAAAGGTGACCGTGTTGCAGTCATCTCATCAGGTCATGCCGGCATTGGATCAGGAAATGGCTGTCTTTATTGCGGAGCATCTGGAACAACACGGAATAGATTGCCGGCTGAATAGCCACGTTTCTTCTTTCCAACAAAATCCGGATCAAACCCTGAGGGTTAATCTGACTTCAGGTGAACACATAAGCACTGAAGCGGTGATGATTTCTATAGGCGTGAGGCCACGAGCACAATTGGCAGCGCAAGCGGGATTGGAATTGGGGCAGCATGGCGGTATCCGGGTTAATGAAACGATGCAAACCAGCGATCCCCATATTTGGGCGGTTGGCGATGTCGTCGAAGTCCGTAATTTTATAACCAACGAATGGCAATTGTGTCCCTTGGCCGGGCCGGCAAATCGGCAAGGCCGTCTTGCCGCCGCTCATATTCTGGGTAAAGAGATGGCGGGAGCAAACTCTTTAATGCCATATCGAGGGGTTCAGGGAACCTCGGTTTGCGGTATTTTCGGATTAACGGTGGCAACAACCGGTGTTAATGAAAAGGCGCTGAAAGCGGCCGGTTTTACGCACTACGAAAAAGTCTACCTGCATCCCGGTAATCATGTTGGTTATTATCCCGGTGCAAAACCTATCCATATAAAGTTGCTCTATGATACCCGCAATGGCAAGGTTCTGGGTGCACAGGCCTTAGGCGAGTCAGGCGTAGCCCGGCGCATTGATGTTATTTCCGCCTTCATACAAATGGGCGCGACCGTCTATGACCTGGAAGAAGCGGAACTTTGTTATGCACCGCAGTTTGGCGCTACCAAGGATCCGGTTAATCTGGCCGGGATGATAGCCGCCAACCATTTACGCGGTGATCATCCGCTGGCAAAATGGGAAGAATTGCTTGACACGCATGTTCAGGTTGCTGAAAATCAGGATGAAGCCAGTCAATTGCTTGCCCTGATACTCGATGATCCGTTTGCGCAGGCGCAAATTGTCGATGTACGAACAGCTGCTGAGTATCAACAAAAACATATTCCCCATGCGGTTAATATTCCTTTGGACTCCTTGCGTGATCGCTTGCAGGAATTATCACAGGAACGCGAAATCTGGGTCGTCTGCGGTGTTGGGCAAAGAGCTTATAATGCGACCCGGATCCTCCAGCAGAACGGCTTTCGAGTCAGAAACCTGTCTGGAGGCATGCAAACTTTTAATACCTATGAGGGTTTGCAGGAAGATCGATCACGGGAAGACATCTAGCGAACGTTAACCCAAGCGGCTTACAATTTAAATAGCGACTGCCGGAGTACAAACCTGGGTTTGTACTCCCTGCAAAAGCTTAACTTAATGGTAGTGCCCGTCTTAAGTGGGAAGTTGTAGCTAACTAATAGGGTTCAGTGCATACGTTGTCTTTGGTCTGTGTGTGCTAAAAATACCGCAAAAGCCGGATGCCCAGAAGTGGGTTTAATTGAAAAATACCAACACTATTATCACTATGTATCAAGCTGCTGAATCCCAATATTTTACCCTCGTGCATCACACAAGCCATCGTGTTCGACTTATCGCGCCGAATTTGCGCAAGGATAAGGAACGAGCTTACATTTTAGAAATGTTGTTAAATAAACGCCAGGGCATTAAAGCGGTAAAAATCGTTCCGGCGATAGCTTCGGTAACTATTCATTTTGATCCGGAATGCTTGCCCGCCGCCAATCTGTTACAGCTATTGGAAGCGGTTATAGGTAACCTTGGCCTGAAGCCGCGCCAGACGATTAACGCCATAAAGCATAAAAATTCCCATCGCAGCGAGGCGTTAGAGGATTTTGTTATTGGCATTGGCGGAATGAGTTGTGCGTCCTGTGCCTTGTTCCTGGAAATGGTGTTGCAGCGTGAACCCGATATCACTAAAGTGACGGTCAATTATCTGTCGGAAACGGCTCGAATCAAAGGTTATCTCCCTAAAGAGCAACTTTTCAGCCTTATTTCGGCCAATGGCTATCAGGCTTTTTCAATCGATACATTGACTGAACGAAAATTGCTGTTCGAAGTGGAAGGCAAACATTTGCTTACGGCAAAAAAACAGCTGATAACATTAGGCTTGCTAAGCTTGCCGGTGACACTCTTGAGCCTCTTTCGAGCAAGGTCTTTTCCCCTTTTGTTGTTGCAGGCCTTATTCGCTACGCCTGTGGTTTTTTGGGAGGGCCGGGATATTTTTAAAAAAGCGCTCAATCAGGCGAGACAAGGTTCTGCCAATATGGATAGCCTGATTGCTTTGGGGGTAGGTGCGGCATACAGTTACAGTCTTGCGGCATTATTTCGCGGCAGCCGCCATGTTTACTTTAATGCGGCAACCGGCATTATTGATTTTGTTCTGTTAGGCCGGTATCTGGAGGAATTGGCCAAAAGAAAGGTAGTCAACGACATCCGTAAGCTCGTGAACCTGCAACCCCCTGAAGCAACATTGTTACGTAATGACGAAGAAATCAAAATTAGCGCCGATAAAATTACGGTAGATGACATTTTGCTGATTCGTCCCGGTGAAAGAATTCCTGCTGATGGTTTGGTAATCAAAGGACTCTCTAGCGTTGATGAGTCCATGGTGACTGGTTCCAGTACGCCTAGCATCAAAGAGTCCGGGCATAAGGTCTATGATGGTTGTATCAATGGCAGTGGCGTTTTGCATATCCGTGCCATAGCGACGGGCAAGGATACTGTGCTATCCGGGTTGATACACATGGTCGATGGGGCTCAGGCTTCCAAATTGCAGATTCAAAAAACGGTTGATGCGTTTTCGTCGGTGTTTGTGCCGTCAGTCATAGTGCTGTCTGGCGTGACCTTTGGCGGATGGCTAATTGCCGGAGAGCGCCTTGGGCAGGCGTTAGCTAATGCTATCGCTGTATTGCTGATTTCGTGCCCTTGCGCACTGGGACTGGCAACACCGGCAGCAACCATGGTGGGCACAGGGCAGGCTGCACGGCGAGGTATTTATATCCGTAATGGCGAAGCGCTGGAAAAGGCGGCAACCATCGATATCGTTATCTTTGATAAAACCGGAACCCTTACCGAAGGCAATGCCAATGTTACTGACCTACTCAACATCTCTCCTTTGAATGATGAAAGCATTATTCAATTAGCGGCCTCTGCCGAATTTAATTCAGAACACTTTCTAGGCCAGGCGCTTGTCAGGTATGCCAAAGTACGGGCTATTAGCCGGTTGGAATCGGCCCATTTTCACAGCATTCCCGATCAGGGTATCCGTGCCCGCGTCGGTCAATATGAATTATTGCTGGGTAATGAATCCTGGTTAGAGGGTCAACAAATCGATTTAACGGCGTTAAAAGCAACGGCGAAGAATCTCGGCAAACAGGGGAAAACACTGATCTATCTGGCGATTGATCATCAGGCATCGGCATTATTTGCGGTTTCTGATCAGATCAGGCCCAATGCCAAGCTGGTTATCAAGCAGTTGCATGACAGCCACATCGAAACGATGATGGTGACCGGCGATACCGAGGAAGCGGCTTGGCCTATTGCCGATCAAGTTGGCATAACAACGGTGATAGCCCATGCAAATCCGGCAAAAAAACTGGAGATTATTCGAAGCTTGCAAAAACAAGGGCGCCAGGTTGCCATGATAGGCGATGGCATTAATGATGCGCCCGCACTGGCAGCAGCAAACCTTAGCCTGGCGATTGACAAGGGTACCGGTATTGCGATTCACGCGGCAGATTTGATCCTGGTCAATGGGGATATCGGCAAAGTCAGCCGAAGCGATTGCAATCAGTAATCAAACGTTGAGCATTATTAAACAAAACCTGTTTTGGGCCTTCGGTTATAACGCCATTGCTATTCCCTTTGCCGTGGCCGGAAAACTCAATCCGGCGATTGCTTCAGCGGCCATGGCGTTCAGTTCAGTCTCGGTTATTATCAATTCATTAAGGTTGAATCGATCATCCGGCGCTCACATGAAAACGGCGTCGAAAAACGTTGATAACAATAATAATCAATAGACTAAAATACAGCCACAGCTAATGCCGCAAAGCCTTCTCCCACTTACTCACTAACGCCGCAGCAATACTGTTCCCATAAACATTAGTCGCACTTCGTCCCATATCCAGAATCTGGTCAATACCCAGCAAAAGTAGCAAACCGGCTTCGGGGATATGGAACATCGACAGGGTGGCCGCGATGACTATCAGCGAGGCTCTGGGTACGCCTGCCACGCCTTTACTGGTGAACAACAATACCAGCAGCATGATAAGTTGATCGGCGAGAGTCATATCGATACCATAAGCCTGGGCGATGAACAAAACGGCGAACGTCATATACATCATGCTGCCGTCAAGGTTAAATGAATAGCCCAACGGCAATACCAGTCCGCAAACTTTTTCATCGCAGCCAAAACGTTCCAGTTGCTGTAGTAATTTGGGGTAAGCGCTCTCGCTACTGGCTGTACCAAAAGCCAGTAGCATGGGTTCGCGGATGTGGCGTAGTAAAGACCATACTCTTCGACCAATAACCAGAAAGGCAACGCTGCCTAGCAGACTACACAGTAACAACAGGCCAAAATAAAATTCCCCGATAAATTTACCGTAAGTCAGCAGCACGCCGATGCCCTGTTGGGCAATAACCGAGGCAATAGCGGCAAACACCGCCACCGGCGCATAGTGCATGACATAGCCGGTGATTTTCAGCATGATGTGCGCCAAGGAATCGAGCAATTTGACCGTAGGCCGAGCCAGATCACCGAGCGAAGCACACGCTATACCAAAGAACATGGAAAATACTACAATTTGTAAAATTTCATTAGTGGCCATTGCTTCGGTGATGCTTTTTGGAAAGATATGCGCGACAAAAGTGCTCAGCGATGGCTTAACTTCCGGCAGTCCGGTTTCCGCTCCTATCGGGGGTAGCTCGATATGTAAGGAACTTCCCGGCTCAAACACGTTGACCAGCAACATTCCCAACATCAGGCTGAAGATTGAAGCGGAGAAAAACCAGAGCAGTGCCTTGATGCCGATGCGTCCGACGGTTTGGATATCGCCCATTTTGGCCATGCCAACTACCAGTGTGGAAAACACCAGAGGGGCGATGATCATTTTGACTAAGCGCAGGAAAATATCGGTTAATACCGAAAAAATCTCAATGATCTGGGTTAGCTGCGGGTTTGGCTTGAGCAACCCGGAACTACCCAGTGTCAGATTGAGCAGTTCGCCAACCATAATGCCGAGTACGAGTGCTATAGCGACATAGAGTGTCTGGCGATTGGGCTTTGGGTTCTGAGGGTGGGTAGTCATGAGATTAGATTCTTTTAATGAGTGTGATATAGCCTGTACTGAAACTTCAAGTACATGATGCAATATAAGCAGCTTTTAACCTATTAAGGTATAGAGTCAATGACCGGATTTCTGTCTTTAAATGCCGGTTTTTT
>CAWBLO010000029.1:0-36380 GCA_963789475.1 uncultured Gammaproteobacteria bacterium
ATTTTGGCAGTTCAATGCGCTCCTTCCGATTTTTGCGCCCACGGGCGGTTATCAGGTCGGACACCTCGCCAATACGGGCTTCAACTACTGGACGTTCGATCCCACCATTGGCGTGTCCTACAACAACGAAAAAATCGGCTTCAACACAGCCTTGCATATAGGCATCACGGCCACTACGAAGAACACTGACACCGACTATAACAGCGGCTCGACGCTGCACCTCGATGGTAGCGTTCAACAGCTCCTGCCGGTCGGATCCGGGGTATATGGGTGTTGGCGCCGAAGCGTTCTACTTGCAGCAGGTGACCGCGGATAGCGGCGCGGGCGCGAGTTTCGGCGACTTTAAGGGATATACGGTGGGCGTCGGCCCGGTTGTGTCCTATATTCTGCCGCTTGGCGAGGAGACTTTCGTTACAGAATTCAGATGGTTGCCCGAGCTTGATGTCAAACGCAGGCTGGAGGGTGATTATTTCTGGCTGAAGGCTGTTTATCAGTTCTGAAGTCTGTAGGGCTTCTATGCGCGCCTCTGACTGAGCTGCATAACGGCTACTTACGTGGGACAAGGACTAGCCTAGACCTGAAAGGGATATATTAACCTGCATGCGTGCTGAGCCGAAATAGATATAGCCACTCGGGGCGACAGCGTTAGCCGAGTTCATTTTTTTAAATCTTGAGAGGTCATTATGTTGTTGTTACTAACCATAAAACTTGCTATCACTGCACTGGTTTTTGCCACGGGTCTCAGTGCTACCCGCGACGATTTATTCTGGATATGGCGACACCCGCCGCTTTTGGCGCGATCCTTTCTCGCCATGTACATACTGGTGCCACTGGTCGCTATTGCCATGGTGCTGGTATTCGACCTGCCACGCGGTACCAAGATTGGCTTACTTTTTCTTTCTATTTCGGCGGGCGCACCTCTACTGCCGCGCAAACTCATCAAACTCGGTGGTGATGCCTGCTTTTGCTTTCAGTATCGTCATCGCCACGTCACTGGCGGCAATTGTAACGGTTCCAGCCTCGTTGGCCTTGTTGCAACCTTTGCTTCCAGCCGACACTGAGGTTGATGTCATGCGACTCGCTATGACCATCCTAAAGACATTTTTGCTGCCGCTTGCGGCAGGTATGTTGTTTCGCAAATTTTCCCCCGGCTGGGCTGAGAAACTGGGTGATCCTATTATGCGCTATGCCGGCATAGTCCTTCTCATTGGCGCTGCCATCATCATTGTTTCCAGTTTCGGTAAAATTATGGAAACTGGCTTGCCATCCATACTTGCCTTTGCCGGACTCACGCTCATGGCTTTAGCGACTGGACACTGGCTTGGAGGGCCCGATGAAGCACAACGCACCTCGCTGGCAGTCTCTTGTGCGACTCGGCATATCGGCCTGGCTCTGGTGCTAGCGGCTGACATAAAAGGGCCCCAATACTTTTGCATTGATAGCGACTTACCTGTTCGCTTCAGCACTCGTGAGCATCCCTTATGTCCGCTGGAGAAAAAAAGTCGCCAGTCAGCTTATTCAAGAAGAAGTTGTACAGTAATTCAACGGATGAATAAAAACGCGCACCATCCTGGTACCCAACAATAATCAAAACAAACAACCACAAAACCATCACTGGAGAAGCAAGCATGAAAACAAACGCAAAAAAATCAGTCCTAAAAACAATGATAATCCTCGCCGCAATACTGTATGTCCCGCTCAGCTCAGCAGGGGTACTCGATCCTGACTGTACCGCCGAGAAAGCCGCCAAGAGCGCAGCCGCCAAGGCGACTGTAGGTGTTGGCGGCCGGTGCTCGCCCGCTGAGGCAGCGAAGGATACGGCCAAGAAAGCAACCGGAATCGAGGGCAAAGTGCCCTCTGGCAAAAGCGCTGACCTTACCAAGGGCGCTGTCAAGGCGGTCGTGAAATAAGGCATGGAGTTTGGGCGCGAGAATGCCTGCGCTTTCGTATACGGCTTCTCATGAACCGAGAACAATTCTGATTAGCAAGATACTTCATAATCGCACAAATCGTCATACCGGCATGGATTACCGGTATCTAGGATACAGGGATGTAATCGCCCTACGCCATCCTTGGCTTCTGGATTCCGGCAATCCCTGCCGGAAAGACGTTGACTGTAGTATTGAGCATTTTGCTAATCTCAACACAAGTTAAAGTGAGTCAATCATGAATGCAATCCAAACAATGAAATTCCTGTCCTTGCTATGCCTGGGCATCCTGGCTGGAGCACCAGCCTTCGCCGCCGAAAACAGCCAGCCGAACATCATCGTCATCCTGGCCGACGACCTCGGCAACGCCGATCTCGGCTATCGCGGCAGCGACATCCGGACGCCGAACATCGACGCGCTCGCCAAGGGCGGCGTGCAGCTCGAATCCTTCCACGGTATGCCGGTCTGCACACCCGCCCGCGCGGCCTTGATGACGGGCCGCTATCCGATGCGCTACGGCTTGCAGACACTGGTGATCTTCCCGAACCATAGCTACGGCTTGCCGACCGACGAGCGGACACTGCCGCAGGCGCTGAAAGAAGCGGGCTACAATACCGCAATGGTCGGCAAATGGCATTTGGGTCATGCCGACAAGAAATTCTGGCCGCAGAACCGCGGCTTCGATCACTTCTACGGCAACACGGTCGGCGAAGTCGACTACTTCACGCATCAGCGCAGCGGCGTGACCGATTGGCAGCGCGATGGCAAATTCATCACCGAGAAGGGTTATTACCTGGACTTGATCGGCGACGAGGCGGTCAAGATCATCGATAAGCAGGAGAAGGACAAGCCGTTTTTCCTCTACTTCGCTTCGCTCGCACCCCACGCGCCTTACCAGGCGCCGAAAGCAGGCATTGACAGCTACGCGGCTACCATCAAAGACCCAACCCGCCGCACCTATGCCGCAATGATCACGTCGCTTGACGAACAAGTGGGAAGAATCGTCGCCGAGCTGGACAAGAAGGGTTTGCGCGAAAATACGCTGATTGTTTTTTCCAGCGACAACGGCGGCCCCCGCAATGCAGTCGTTGCCAGCGGCGCCCATTCGAAAGAAGAGCGCACGGAAAGCGGCGTCAAGGAAGGCTCGTTACCGGCAAGCAACGGCGACCTGCGCGGCGGCAAGGGCAGTCTGTTTGAAGGCGGCGTGCGTGTGCCGACCATCTTCAACTGGCCCGCCAAACTCAAGCCGGGCGTTGTCAACGAGCCGCTGCACATGGTGGACATCATGCCTACCGCGCTTGCGCTGGCCGGCGCCAAGCCGAACCCCGCCGACAAGCCGCTCGACGGCAAGGACATCTGGGCAACGGTTGCCGAAGGTAAACCCACCCCGCATGACGACATCCTGGTGAATGTCGAGGCATTCCGCGGTTCGATCATCAAGGGCAAGTGGAAACTGGTGAAAATCGCGCTATTGCCCGGCAAGACCGAGCTGTTCGACCTGACCGCCGATCCCGGCGAGAAGACCGATGTCGCCGCGCAAAATCCGGAGGTCGTCCGCGATCTGGAAAGCCGCCTGATCGCGTATGCCAAGGAGCAGAAAATGAGCGAGTGGTTGAAAGCGCAGCCGGATTATCTCGGTGCGCAAGGCAAGACGCTGTTCGATCCGGACTTCGACATCGACGATGGCGGCATGCCGCATCTGAAGCCGAATCTGCCCAAGAAATAAGCAACGGCTCACTGATATGCGCAAGTTAGCAAATAGTAGCACTGAATAGAGCAACGCGAAATTTACCCGGATAACATCATGACGAACAACCCGTCTTCACGCTTCGCTCCAAACGGGCTACTTGCTGTTTCCGGCATAAGGAGATCCTGTGTAGGGCGTGCTGTGCGTGCCTTGCTATCGAAGGACGTATGCCAGCAAACGCTCTACGCTATGCGCTCACAAACTTATCCGCTACTGCTACATTCTCGGATGAAAGCCCGCAGAAAGGTGCATATAGAAGCCTCGGTCGTCAAGGTGCAAGGCAATAGAAATACGTCATTTATCACCCATGAACGGAGTAATCAAATGAACCTGAAGTATATCCTCGCCGCTGCTTTTGCGAGCGTGTTGAACATCGCGACAGCAAACGCTGCGCCCGCACCTGCCGACGGCTCCGTGCTGCCGTTCCAGCCGGCGCCGTCGGCAAGCGTGGCAGCGCCGAGATTGCAGGATTCCAAACATCAGCGGCGGGTAGAGCAAAACCACTTGCCGAAGAATGCGCCCAACATTCTCATCATCCTGTTGGACGACGTCGGCTTCGGTCTGGCTGACACCTACGGCGGGCCGATCCACACGCCCACACTAAGCCGCATCGCGAACGAGGGCATCAGCTACAACGCCTTCCATACCACGGCGATCTGCTCGCCGACGCGGGCCGCGCTGTTGACGGGCCGCAATCATCAGCGTGTCGGTTCCGGGACCATCGCGGAACGCGCGGTGGATTGGGACGGTTATACCGGCGTGATTCCCAGAACATCCGCGACGCTACCGAAGGTGCTTGGCGCCTATGGCTACAAGACCGCCGCCTTCGGCAAATGGCACAACACGCCGGCGACCGAGACCACGGCGATGGGGCCGTTCACGCTTTGGCCGACCGGTGAGGGTATCGGCTTCGATTACTTCTACGGCTTCCTGGCCGGCGAGACCTCGCAATGGGAGCCGCGCCTGGTCGAGAACTTCAACACCATTGAGCCCCCGCATGATGAGAAGTACCATCTGAGCGAAGACATGGCGGACAAGGCGATCACCTGGATGCGCAAGCATCGCGCGTTCGCGCCCGACAAGCCCTTCCTGATGTACTGGGCTCCCGGCGCCGGACACGGGCCGCACCATATCTTCAAGGAATGGGCCGACAAGTACAAAGGCCAGTTCGATGACGGCTGGGATGCTTTGCGCGAGCGCACCTTCAAACGCCAGCAGGAGCTGGGCTGGATCCCGGCGGGCACGAAGCTTACGCCGCGCGCCGAAAGCATGGCCGGATGGGACAGCATTCCCGAGTCAGAGCGGCCGTTTCAGCGGCGTTTGATGGAGGTGTTCGCAGGCTTCGTGGAACATGTCGATACCCAGGCCGGCAAGGTGATCGACGAACTGGACCGCCTAGGCATTCGCGATAATACGATCGTGATCTATATTTTCGGCGACAACGGTTCCAGCGCCGAAGGCCAGAACGGCAGCATCAGCGAGCTGCTGGCGCAGAACCAGATTCCCAACACGGTTCAACAGCAGCTTGAGGCGCTGGACAAACTGGGTGGTTTGGATGCGCTCGGCGGACCCAAGGTCGACAATATGTATCATGCCGGCTGGGCATGGGCCGGCGACACGCCGTTCCAGTATACCAAGCTCATCGCCTCTCACTTCGGCGGCACGCGCAATCCGCTGGCGATCTCCTGGCCTGCGAGTATCAAGCCGGACAAGACACCGCGCCCGCAGTTCCATCATGTCAACGACATCGCACCAACGATCTATGACATTCTCGACATCAACCCGCCCAAGGTGGTGGACGGCTTCAAGCAGGATCCGATTGACGGCGTCAGTATGGCCTACAGCTTCGCCGACGCCAAGGCGCCCGGCCACAAGCATACCCAGTACTTCGACAACAACGGCAGCCGTGGCGTGTATCAGGACGGCTGGTTTGCAAGCACCTTCGGCCCGCTGACGCCATGGCTTACGGTAAGTCCGGGATTGGCTACCTGGGATTCGGGCAAGGATGTCTGGGAACTCTATAACATCAAGACAGACTTTTCGCAGGCAGACAACCTTGCGGCGAAGGAGCCCAAACGGCTCGAAGCGATGAAGGCGACAATTCCTGAAGGAAGCGAAAGCGAACAAGGTGTTCCCGATCGGCGCCGGTATCTGGCTGCGCATCCATCCCGAGGACCGCATCAAGACGCCTTACACCAGCTGGCAGTTTGACTCGACCACGACCCGCATGCCCGAGTTCACCGCGCCGGGTTTGGGTCGCGAGAGCAATCATGTGACCATCGATGCCGAGCTCGGCGATAACGCTTCCGGGGTGCTCTACGCGCTGGGCGGCGCTTCCGGCGGGCTCACGCTGTATATGGACAAGGGCGATCTGGTCTACGAGTACAACATGATGATCATCGAACGCACCATCGCGCGCTCCAAGGGCAAGCTCGCCGCGGGCAAGCACCGGATCGAGGTGGATACCACGATCGCCAAGCCCGGCGCGCCGGCCGAGGTGGTGCTCATCGTCGACGGCCAGGAAACGGCCCGCACAACTGTGAAACGCACCGTGCCTGCTGCCTTCACCGCCAGCGAGACGTTTGATGTCGGCACCGACTTGGGATCGCCGGTTTCCCTGGATTACTTCGATCGCCGTCCGTTTGCAGTTCGATGGAAAGATCAATAGCGTCGACGTGCAACTCAAGCCGGAGAAACGCCGGAAAAAAGTGAGAGGTAAATGGCATTTGTTCGCTACAAACACATTTAATCCGAGGTAAGTCTATGAAAAAACAAATAATCACCATCGCTCTTGGTTTCGCTGCCGGCGGTTTCCTGTCCAACGCTGCAGCCGATGTCAGCTATGAAAAACCGCCGGTCTTTCAGGCGGCACGTATACTGCCTGCAAAACTGCTGAAAAGTCCTTACCACAGTGTCGGTTCCAAAGTACCCAATGATGGCCAAATGAATCATTACACGATCAAATCGAAATTCGGGACGGTAACGGCGGATTCCACCGCCGAACTGAAAATACGCGTCGATGAGATGAAAGCGCTTGCAGCCATGGAGCGTGTCAGCAACAGCGAACAATTCACCCGCCAGGTGAAAGAGGGCGGCAAGAATGTGGTGGCCGGAGCAAAGGCCTTGGTAACCCGCCCGGTCGACACGGTTAAGGGTGCTTTCGCCGGTATCGGCGCACTCGCCGGACGCGCCGGTGACGCTTTAATGGGTGATCCGCCTAGCGATGCGGAGGACAGCCGCATTGAAAACGCGATCGGTTTTTCGTCTACCAAACGGGACTACGCAGCGGAATTCCATGTCGACCCTTATTCGACGAACCCGTTGTTGCAGAAACGCCTGGAAGAAATTTCCTGGTACGGCTATAGCGGCAAGATTACTGCCAGCGCAGTTTCGGCAGTCATACCGGGCGGTGTCGGTGTCTTTGTTTCGGCAGCCAAGACCAGCGACTGGCTGGAGGGCATTCCTGTGCAAACGCCGCCTTCGGAGCTCCGCAAAGCGAACCGGGAAAAGCTCGCGGGTATGGGGGTTTCCGCGGACGTCATCGATCTGTTTGTCGGCAATACCGTTTATTCTCCGGTGCTGCAAACCAAGCTGGTACAGGAACTGGCCCGTATGAACAATACTGCGGACCGGGGTATCTTTGTGAAATTTGCAGTGCTGGCGCGCAGTGCTAACGTTGCGTTCTTCCGGGCGCATCAGGCCGAAATGTATGCAAATCTCAACAAAGTGACGCCGGTGGAGCGCTTCGTAGCAATCGGAACGAATGCTGCCGCGCGCCTTGCCAATGGTACCGTGGTTTTTTGCTTCCCTTTGGATTATCTGGCCTGGACGGAAAACAACGCGAGACTGGCTGAAGCGCTCGACCGGCAGGTGAGTGCCTTGCCTGATGTGCAGGGGAAAGAAATCCGCATCGCCGGGGGCATCAGCCCGAAAGCACGGAAGGCGCTTGAAGATTTAGGCTGGAAGGTGCTGGATAACCAGAAAGGGCTTTCCACTTAACGCGGTACAGACCTTTCAGGTTTTATAAACCTGAAAGGTCTTAATCAGGTCTTTACTTTTTGGAGTACTTCAGATGTTCAACCTACTGTGATTAGGTAATTATTGCTACCGGAGATATGGCGCCAAGTATAACGGCATTGCTTTTAAAAACGGCATGGGCCGAAATGCCGGGTTTCACCTTTAGTGATTCGGCACTGGCCTGAGTTATCGTGGCTACAAGACTATCGCCACTGGGCAGAATGATAACAACCTCTGAATCCACGCCGTCATAGCGAACCCTGATCACCGTGCCGCACAGACAGTTACGCGCGGACAAAGTGTAGTTGCCCGGATCAGTGATGACGATAACCTCAGGGTCATTGATTAGCAGCAATACATCGCCGCCGATGCTGAGCTCAAGAAGCTTAAGCTCGGTTAAAGTAAGCGAAGCAACAATCTGTTCGCCACCTTTTAACTCAACTAACACTTCAGCGTTGATGGTACCCGGTTTAATGACGGAAATTGTGCCAAACAGTTGATTGGTCGCGCTGGTTTTGATTAATTGCCGTTTAAGAAGCATCTGCACATCGGGATCATCCGCTAAACTCTGATTAAGCTGCTGCAAAAACTGCCGGTGTTGTAGTTCCAGTCGTGTAAACAATTGAAGCAACGATTGGCCTGCGGCGGTTAGACAGGTTCCACCACCCTTGTTGCCCCCGGTTGCGGTGGTAATCAACACTTTGGGGGCAAGGTTGTTGGCACGCTCTATCATCTGCCAGGCGCCCTTGTAGCTTAAGCCTGTTTGCTTGGCTGCCTGATTAATGGAGCCGCTTTGCTCTATCGCCCTCAGCAAGCCGATCATGCGACTATCCAGTGCGCCGGCCAGACGTAATTCGCCCTCGACCCAGGCCGGGGTTATGTTGTCATTCGATCTTTTGGTCATGTCATTATCTAAATAGGGGCGATTCAAAAGGGTCCTTACCCTAACCGTGTTACGCATTGTTTCTCCAATAGTAACGACCTGTTTCCAGCTATCGTTATTTACTTTTGTACATAACGTAATATACTGGACTAGCGTTTTACTCCGAATGCTGCGAGTAAGTTTCGTTTTATATAGCTGTTCAGGCGGTGATACAGGGTTAAAACTTGGGATTATAGGCCATCCCTGATTTTGTAAAACAAACTTATTACTGCTTCGCGCATTGACTTGGCAATCAGTTTGATCGCCAGCGGCGTTGACGATTATCTACAAGTACATCAATCCAACCAATGAGGTATTTAAAATGAAAGCAAGTGCGCGTAATCAGTTTACCGGAACCGTTAGTGAAGTGCTTATCGGCGCGGTGAATGCGGAAGTTCATGTTCGCTTGAAAGGCGGAGAAACGATCGTCGCCTCGATTACCAAAGAATCTGCCGAAACATTGGCAATCAAGACCGGACAGGAGGTCATTGCCCTGGTCAAGGCCCCGCAAATCATCATCGTCACCGATTTCGGCGGCTACAAGGTTTCGGCGCGCAACCAGTTGCCAGGCACGATAACGCAGGTTAAACCCGGCGCGGTCAACAGTGAAGTTGATATCGAGTTAAATGGCGGCGAACAGGTTGCCGCCACCGTTACTAACAACAGCGTCGAAACCCTGGGTTTGCGTAAAGGTCAGCCAGTCACCGCTATCTTTAAGGCCGGTGCTGTGATTCTGGCTGTTGCTGGTTGATGCTCGGTGCAATTCGGCTGGAAACCTGTTTTTGTTTGTGGCCGAGTTGTCTTTGTGACAGGGATTTCTTCCTACGAAGCTTAAACCACAGATGAGTTTATGAAGCAAAGAAAACATCATGCAAATTCCTCTGCAAACCACGCTATGGATGGAAGCCCGTCTGAGTTCATTCCGGCTTGGCACCGAGTTCATGGATGCTCGCGCCTTGAATTCCGATAGCGGTACCGGCGTAAATAACACCATGAGCAATAGTTGGGATTTTTTACAAGCGTATGGTGCCTGGGCCGACCAGAATGTAGCCTACAGCGGTTTGGGCGCCGAGGTGGTTGCCGGCCGGCAAACCATTAATTTGGGCAGCCGGCGGCTGGTGGCGAGGAACGCAATGCGCAACACCATCAACAGCTTTACTGGGGTAAAGCTGCGGGTGATCGATTATGGTAACTGGCAATTTAACGGCTTTGTCACCGCGCCGGTAAACCGCCTACCGACTTCCTCAGCTGCCCTGCTCAACAATGAACAGGTTTTCGACAGGGAGAATACCAATACCTGGTTTTCCGGCGGCTTTCTGGAACTGTATGACCTGGGTTGGGGCATCAACAGCGAGGTTTATCTATATCATCTCGCCGAGGGCAACAGCACTACTGGCGCTCCAACCCGCAGTCGCCAATATTATACGCCCGGCACGCGCTTTTTCATCAAATCCGCCAAGGCGGCAATTGACTTTCAACTGGAAACCATCGGCCAGTTCGGCTCGGTACAGACGACCACCATTCCCAATAGCCCGAATCTCAATCATACCGCCTGGTATCAGCATGTCGATGTCGGCTACACCATTGATATGCCGTGGTCACCCCGGTTGGCGTTTGAATATGACTACGCCAGCGGCGACCATAACCCCAACGACAAAAAAGATCAGCGTTTTGATACCCTGTACGGCGCCCGCCGTTTCGAATTTGGCCCCACCGGCATTTACGGCGCATTCTCCCGCGCTAACATCAACACACCCGGCTTCCGCATCAATGTTTCGCCGCGCCCCGATCTACTAGCCACGCTTAGCCATCGCATATTCTGGTTGGCAGCGGCAAAAGATTGTTGGGGTGGCGCCACCTGTACCGGTAGCAGTCTTATTCTTCGGGACCCAACCGGCCGTAGCGGTAATAATGTCGGCCAACAACTGGAATTAACGACGCGTTGGGATTTCAACAGCAGCCTGAATTTTGAAACCGGCTGGGCGCATTTGTTTAAAGGCTCATTCGCCAAGGATGCTCCCAGAGCCCCTGATCCAGTGGATGTCGATTATTTTTATGTACAAAGCATGCTGAGATTTTAAAGCACTGTTTATGACGATCAATGCCGGAACCCCTGCTTGGCAACGACTGCCAAGTCCCCTTTTTTAATCACCTTGGAGATAGACCATGTTACTCACTACTTTTCCCCGCACTGTTATAGTGTTAGCGCTGCTGCTATTTGGCCAAACAAGCTGGGCTGCGACAGTCCTGGTCGCAGTCGCCGCCAATTTCAGCAAACCGATGACGGAAATCGCCGCAGAATTTGAAAAGGCTACCGGTCACAGCGCCAAACTATCGTTCGGCTCCACCGGTAAATTCGTTTCGCAACTGGAAAACGGCGGACCTTTTGAGGTGCTGTTGGCGGCAGACGAAAAAGCGCCGCAGAGATTAGTGGACTCCGGTCTGGCTATAGCCGACAGTCAATTCACTTACGCGCTAGGCAGGCTGGTACTGTGGTCGGCTAAACCGGGTTATGTCGACGATCAGGGAAAAATCCTGACCACCGGCGGTTTTAAACATCTGGCTTTGGCCGATCCCAAGCTGGCGCCTTACGGTGTGGCGGCAGTGGAGGTATTGAAAAAGATGGGACTGTTCGAGAAATTGCAACCCTTGTTCGTGCAGGGTGAAAACATCGCGCAAACTTACCAATTCGTTAGCACCGCTAACGCCCAACTGGGTTTTATAGCGCTGGCACAGGTTATTGATACCAAGAGTGGCAAAATCGGTAGCGGTTCAGGCTGGATTATTCCTGGCGATTACTATGCGCCGATCCGGCAAGGCGCGGTACTCATGAAGAAGGGTGCTGAAAATCCGGCGGCTCCGGCGTTGCTGGACTATTTAAAATCCGCTCCGGCATTGGCTATTATCGAGAAATACGGCTACGACTTGCCTAATAAATAACTGACGTTACGTTACGTAAAGCCAATGAATTTTCACCACGAAGACACGAAGAAAACGAAGTTATTAACCATTTACACAGTTGTGGGAGCGGCTAAAGCCGCTCCCACAATAGATAACTCCACTCTATCTACTGTTTTGTTTACTGAACTTTAAATCTTCGTGTTCTTCGTGTCTTCGTGGTTTATTCTTATTCACGTAACATCAATTAACCAATGAGGCGCTTATGCTAACTTCCGCCGATCTTGATACCTTGCTGTTAACATTCAAAGTGGCCAGTATTTCCACGGCCTTGATGATGGTACTCGGCACCCCGCTGGCCTGGTGGCTTGCCCGAACTCGTTCCGCCTGGAAAGGCCTCATTAATGCCGTCGTGGCGTTGCCGCTGGTGCTGCCGCCGACGGTCTTGGGTTTTTATTTGCTGGTACTGATGGGGCCGGCCGGGGCCATCGGACAATTTACCAGTTGGTTAGGTTTAGGTACGTTGCCGTTTACCTTCGCGGGATTAGTGATAGCCTCAGTTCTGTATTCCATGCCGTTTGTTGTACAGCCTTTGCAAGCCGCGTTCACCACCATCGGCGAGCTGCCTTTGGAAGCGGCAGCAACCTTGCGCGCCGGCCCCCTGGATACCTTTTTCAGTGTGGTCGTGCCGCTGGCAAAACCCGGATTTTTGACCGCCACCATTCTAGGCTTTACCCATACCGTCGGCGAATTCGGCGTGGTGCTGATGGTCGGCGGCAACATTCCCGATAGAACCCGCGTCGTATCCGTGCAAATCTACAATCATGTCGAAGCCCTGGAATATAGCCAAGCTCACTGGCTGGCCGGTGTTTTACTGGTGTTCTCGTTTACTGTACTGCTGGTACTCTACACCGTTTTGAAAACCCAACCTGTTGCCCATCAATTAAAATGACCCAAGCTATCACTGCTCGCTTTCAACTTGATTACGGCGCTTTTCAACTGGCTGTCGATCTGAGTTTGCCGGGTTCCGGCGTCACTGTACTGTTCGGCCATTCCGGTTCCGGCAAAACGACGCTGTTACGTTGTATCGCCGGATTGCAACGTGCGCAGCAGGGTTATCTGGAAATCAATGGCACTATTTGGCAAGACAGCGAGCGTGACGTGTTTCTGCCCACCCATAAAAGAGCGTTGGGTTATGTGTTTCAAGAAGCTAATCTCTTTTCGCATTTGACCGTAGCTAGTAATCTGCAATTCGGCCTGAAGCGGATAGCCAATCCTTCAGGTGGTGTCGATCTTCAGCACATCGTGGAGTTGTTGGGTATCGGCCATTTACTCAAACGCATGCCGGATCGCCTGTCCGGCGGTGAACGGCAGCGGGTTGCTATCGCGCGCGCGTTGGCGCTGAATCCCGACGTGTTGCTGATGGACGAACCGCTGGCAGCATTGGATTTCAAGCGCAAACAGGAAATCTTGCCTTTTCTCAGTCGTCTGCATTGCGAACTGAGTATTCCAGTACTTTACGTTACCCACTCTCAACAGGAAGTTGCGCAACTGGCCGATCATCTGGTGATTATGGCGGACGGCAGGGTATTGGCTTCGGGGCCGCTGCCGGAAACATTGAGCCGTCTCGACGTACCGCTGGCGCAAGACAGGGACGCCGCCACGGTTTGGCAGGTAACCGTTGTCGAACATGAAACCGGTTATCATCTTACCCGCGTCACTTTTGGGGGCGGCACACTCAGTCTGTCGGCGGTCGATGCCGTGATCGGTACACCGTTACGCGTTCAGATTTACGCACGCGATGTCAGTATTGCCCTTGAAGTGCCGGTCGCTACCAGTATTCTTAATGTGCTGCCGGCAACTATCACTGGTCTCGCCGACGATAGCGGTGGCCAGAGCGTGGTGCGTTTGCAGGTAGGTAATCAGGTGTTGTTGGCGCACATTACCCGTAAATCTTCACTATTGCTGGGTTTATATGTCGGCATGGCTGTTTATGTGCAGATCAAGGGTACATCGATAGTCAATTAAGTTTATTTCACCATGTCGAGTGCTTTCTTTGTGGCTTCTTCTTGTGCCTTACCTTTAACTGCTTTGGTCGCTTCACTGGCTGATTTAGGTACCTTGCCTTTCATTTTTTTTGCGGTTTTTGTACTTTTCTCAACAGTTTTGACGCCTTCTTTTGCTTTTTCCGGAACTGCTTCATTCAATTTTTGCTTGGCAGATTCGGTTGCCATATCTTGCGCCTGAACTTTAACTGCATCCGGAGCGCTTTTCACGCTGTCTTTCAATTTGTTGGCATCGTCCAATTTCTGGCTGGCTGCATCGACGCTTTTAACCGCTTCTTTTGGCGCTGCAGAGGTGGCGGTATCTGTCAGCAATTGTTTGCCGGCATTGCCCAGTAAGTCTTGTTCGGCCAGAACTGTGCCGGATGCAATCAATAAGGTAATTAGTATAAGGGCTTTGTTTTTCATGGTATGTTCCTCAATTAAAATTATTAGAAGTTATAGAATATTGGAGCTAGCTGAATTAAAAATGAATAACCTTGAAAAACCGGAATAAAGTGCGTTCACAAGGGTGGCATGTTAATCAGCTTTATCAACTTTAACTAAAATACGCAGTCTGCTTTCGCTGGTTTGCCGGTTATTGGCAAGATTTCCGTTTGTGCTGCGTTGACTGGTTTCATCGATTCCACCCAGCTCTACCCATTCCCCGAGATTAATTTTTAAGGTTGATTGTGCCGCCTGGGTTTCGATTTGACCTCTTGCATTGGCTTTGTCTGACCAGGGTGAAACATCAAGTAAAACTTGTTGTCCGGCAAGTCTTGGCGTCACCGCAATACCGGTTGTCGCATCGATAAATTGGATAGACGATGAAACGGCAGGGTAACCATAGCCGGAATTGTAAATCTGAACGTTTTGTATGGGATAAGCGTTGCCGGCTTTAATGTAAGCCGTGTTGCCTTCTGATGTTCTAATGGTATGGGTGCTTTCATTAGCACTCTGATTTTGGGTTTGATCATATTGGCCGGTGATTGCGCCACTGGATTTCGATAAGTCATCAATGGGAATATTCAGCTTAACCCTGGCTGCTGCGTTGAGTTCATCGGCAGTGGTGTGTCTGCTTTGGATGACGGTGATTATAACGTTATTCACACGGGTATCGAGGTTATTGATGAAGTTTTTAATTTCATTTAACCGGACAGGTGTTGTTCTGACTATCAAATTGGAACCGTCGGCAATAACGCGGTCAGTGCTATCAAGCATTGGAGTAAGCAACGGTTGTATTTCAGTTGCGGGCCGGTTGTATAGTGGGATTACTTCAATAATTGATTCAGTTGCAAACAAGAGGTTGTTCAGCAGAATCATGAAGATTAATGGCAAAAGCTTTCTTTTCAAAGTAAACCTCTTGGAGTGCTGGTTTTAGCTGCGTGCGGAGGGGGAGGTGGTGTTCGGAGAATATTCTATGTCCATACCGATAGTTTTAAAGCATGTATACTCTGTTTTTACAGTTAACGTTGCTGCCTCCAGCGATAATAAATCTCACTATCATCACATTCCCAACTTAAACGCTGGGTTCCTGTTTCAGTCGTTAGCAATTTGCAGTTATGTTCAGACTTGAATTGTTCCCAATTACCATCATCGACATTAACGCTGAAGTATAATCCGGATAGCTTTATGACTATTATGGCAAATATGAGCATGAGCAAAACATCTACTGGTTTCTGACGAACGAATTGCGTGATTTTTCTTCCCAACTGTTTTAAAGCCATGACGGTGCCCTCTTGCAAATTAAACGTTTAGTCCCCCTCTTTGGAAAAGAGGGGTTAGGGGAGATTTGATTAGATAAATCCCCCTCAATCCCCCTTTTACAAAGGGGGGATGTGAAGGTTTACCTTGCAAATAGATAATTGGAATTATGCCCCTGAAATTTTATAATACTCACTTTCAGCAAAAATATCCCTGTTATCCTCAACCTTGTCCAGATAAACTTTCCCTTCCAGATGATCAAACTCATGCTGAAAGACCCGCGCAACAAAGCCTTTCAGCCTGGCTTCCACTAAAACCCCTTGTTGGTTGGTGTACTTGATTTGTATTTCTTTATACCTCGGAACTAAAGCACGTATACCCGGAATACTCAAACAGCCTTCCCAGTCTTTTTCCCTGGTATCCGACAAGGGTTGAAAAGAAGGATTTATCATTGCCGTGGGTTCCATCAGCGGAGCAGCCGGATAACGCGGGGTAGGGCGGGAGGCAATAATGATAATTTGTTTTGATACGTTAATCTGGGGTGCGGCAATACCGACACCCTGAGTTGTTGCCAGGGTGTCTTGCAGGGTTTTTATAATCTGCTGTATTTCAGCGCTCTGCGAATCAGTTACCGCTTGGGCTTGCAGGCGCAGTACCTTTGCGCCTAATTGGGCAATCTCGCTGATATTAGCCATCATGACGCCTGCAATTCATTCAAAATCACTGATTGGGCTTGTAAGGGTTCGTCATTACTCATGTTTAATAATTGTAAATAACAGCCATCGGGCTGTAACAGCCAAGCTTGGGTGTTATCTTTTAAATACAAATCGAGGTCATGCAATATCCGGTTATAGAGCCGTTTACTGACGATGGGAAAACAGATTTCCACACGCCGGAACATGTTGCGATTCATTAAGTCCGCGCTGGAGGCATACACTTCCTGATTGCCGTCATTGGCAAACGCGTAAATCCGGGCATGTTCCAGAAAGCGCCCGATAATGGCACGAACTTCTATGTTTTCAGAGACACCCGGAATGCCGGGCCTTAGGCAGCAAATACCCCTGACGATCAATTTAACTTCAACCCCCGCTTGGGAGGCACGGTAAAGCGCTTGTATAGATTGTTCTTCAACAATGGCATTCACTTGAATAATGATTTTTGCCGGTTTGCCGTTTTTGGCATGAATAATTTCCCGTTCAATTTTTTCAAGTATCCCTTTATGCAGGGTAAACGGTGATTGCAGTAATTTATTTAATTTAGTTACTTTGCCCAAGCTGGTCAGCTGTGCGAAAACCCGTCTGACATCTTCACCCAATTCTTTATCACACGAAAACAAGCCATAATCAGTGTAAAGTTGCGCGGTTTTAGGATGATAGTTGCCCGTGCCCAAATGGACATAATTACGCAGTTCTTTATCTTCTCTGCGTAATACCAGGCACATTTTGGCATGGGTTTTATAACCCACGACGCCATATACAACATGGACGGCGGCTTCCTGTAATTTGGAGGCCAAATCAATATTGGCTTCTTCATCAAATCGTGCTCTTAACTCAATAACAACGGTGACTTCCTTGCCGGCTCGTGCGGCTCTTATCAAAGCGGCAACGATAGGTGAGTTAGCACCGGTACGGTAGAGTGTTTGTTTAATCGCTAATACTTCCGGCGAGGCTGCCGACTGGCGTAAAAATTCAACGACGGGCGAGAAAGATTCAAAAGGATGATGCAGTAAAATATCATGACGCCTGATTGCCGCAAAAATATCTTTATTACGCGACAGTTGGTTAGGAATACTGGGTTTGAATGGGGCAAATTTGAGATCAGGCCGATCAACGAGATTATTAATTTCCTGGATTCTGTTAAGATTGACCGGGCCATCGACTAAAAATAGCCGATCCCTGTTTAATTCGAAGCGATCCAGTAAAAAGCTCACCGTATCATCGGGACACGCGGCATCTATTTCCAGACGCACTTCATCGCCATAATTACGCATGGCCAGTTCTCCTTTAACGGCCAGTAATAAATCATCAATGGCATCATCATCGACGAAAAAATCACTGTTTCGGGTGACTCTGAACTGGTAGCAGCCTTTAACCGTCATGCCAGTAAATAATTCACTGACAAACGCATGAATAATCGAGGATAAAAATACAAAATCAGAAGGGCCGCTTCGGGTCTCGTCGACGGGTAATTGAACGACGCGTGGCAAGGCTCTGGGAGCTTGCAAAACGGCTCTGCCGCTATTTCTGCCGAAGGCATCTTTTCCGGTCAGGGAAATAATGAAATTTAAACTCTTGTTGAGTATGCGCGGGAAAGGGTGCGCGGAATCCAGACCAACAGGCGTTAAAATAGGCATTAACTCATCATTGAAATAGTCTGCCAGCCAAAGATGTTGCGCTTCGTTCCAATCAGTGCGGCGAATAAATCGAATATTTTCAGCAGTGAGCTCCGGAATTAGAATTTCATTAAGAACCTGATATTGTTCATCCACCAGTTTATGGGCATGAATAGAAATCTGCTCCAATTGTTCTTTTGGCGTTAAACCATCCGGACCAATGGCTTTTGGGTCAATAGCAACCATTTCCAGCACACTGGCGACTCGAACCTCAAAAAACTCATCCAGATTTGAACAGGAGATACACAGGTAGTTAAGACGCTCAAGCAAGGGTACAGCTTCATTTTTTGCTTGCGCCAAAACCCGTTTGTTGAATTCCAGCAGGCTTAAATCGCGATTGATGAAAAGCTCAGGGCTTTCAAGGTTTATTGTTTCAATTGTTTCGGTTATGTCCATTTTATTCCTTAAATTATCGGGTATAACGCCTGAGATAAAAACATGCCGGTCACTGATTTGCACGATATGCAAATTCAAATCAGCCTGTATTAACTGTGCAATAATTTCCTTCATGCTAAAAGCCGCCAGTAACGAATGATAAAAATCCCGTTGCAGAATTTCAGGTTCGTTGGCGGCAGTGTTATTTACCATTGTTTGCGCATCTTCAATACTGGCGGGACGCAATAAATCCATAATGATGATACGTGTGCCCGGCCTGGAATATTTTTTTATGGTCTGCCAAAGCGTCTGTGGCTCAGGTAAATGATGCAAGAGACTATTGCTGAAAATTATCTCATAGCTCGGCTGCGGTAATATGACATCAGGTAACATTCCTTCAATAAAACTTATGCGGTCTTCCAGGTCAGATGTTAATGCTGATTTTGCATAATCCAGCATAGGCTTTGAACCATCAAGCGCATGGATTTTACTTAAAGGAAAGGCTTTGGCAAAGCGGTAACTGATATCGCCGGGACCACAACCCAAATCCAGGGCGGTACCGCTAAACTCAGGATCATTGATGAACGACTTTAGCCGTTGAATAAATTCATCATGCGGTATTTCAAAATCGGCTTCAGCATAAGCTTTTACCTGGCTTTCATCTTCCATTAGTTCAGGCTCTAATACTCTTTTCATGCGTTAAATCCTCTTTTTCCCTGCAAGCCCCCGGTATGAACAGCAATAATACGCTGCCCCGGTTTAAAGAAGTGTTTTGCTATTAAATCGTAAAGTGCGTACATCATTTTTCCGGTATAGACGGGTTCAAGAGGAATTCCGGTTTTGTGTTCAAAGGCTATGAATAAATGCCATGAGATCGGCATTGGTTTTGGCAAAGCCACCGAAGTGGTAATCCTGGTTTATCCGCCAGTTAATAAAAGGCCCAGGTAATAAAGCTTCAACGTCGGCCTGTAAAAAACCTGCATTTTTTAATGCCGCAAAACCCATGACTGATACAGGGTTAGGAACAGACGCAATAATACCCGCTAACGTTGCTCCCGTTCCACAAGGAACACAGAGTATATCGTATGCGACATCTATTTCGTTAACCAGTTCCGCGACACCTTTTAGTGCTAACGCCTGCGCCCCGCCTTCCGGTAACCAGTATTGCCGTGGCTTTAAGCCGGGTAAATCATGACAACCTTTGTATTGCCGGAGGAGTCTGTAGTCAGATCGCGATATAAACTTCAGTTCCATACCCCAGTTTTTCATGTCAGATAAAGCCGGGGTTAACGTTTCCGGCTGCTCGCCCCGGATAAGCCCTATGGTTTGTAATCCTAACACCTTACCCGCATAAGCCAAGGCATGCAGATGATTGGAGTAAGCCCCGCCCATACTGATAATCGTATCGGCGCCTGAAGACAGGGCATAATCAAGGCTATATTTAAGTTTACGCCATTTATTCCCGGAAATAATGGGGTGCAGCAAATCATCGCGTTTAATCCAGAGTTCAATTTCATATCGATCAAGCAAAGGATCAGTAATCTTTGTTAAAATCGATGGTTTGAAGGTAAGTTCCAGTTTACTGAGTTCAGGGTGCATTTATGTGTGGACGTTTTAACTTGATCGCAACAAAGCCGCAAATTATGGAACATTTTAGCTTACAGCGTTTGCCGGATTATCAACCTGACTACAACATTCCGCCAGGACAAAAAATTCTTGCGGTAGTCAGGCTGGAAGACGGCAGCAACAAAGCCGTCAACTTGCACTGGGGTTTGATTCCATCCTGGTCTAAAGATCGTAAGATTTCCAGCCATTTAATCAATGCCAGAGCGGAAACGCTAACTGAAAAACCGTCCTTTAGAAACGCTTATCAACATCGACGCTGCCTGATTCCTGCGACCGGCTTTTTTGAGTGGCAAACCACTGAAACAGGGAAACACCCCTATCATATTCATCAACCGGAGTGTGCCTTGTTTGCTTTTGCAGGGCTTTGGGAACACTGGGAACACCATCAGGAAACCGTTTATTCCTGCACCATTATAACCACGGCTGCCAACGACAAAATAGCGCCTATCCATGACCGAATGCCGGTTATTATCACACCTGATTTTTATGATTGTTGGCTGGATAAAACAAACACGGCTGTCCAGATGGCCGATTTTTTAGCGGTTGATGCCTACACCACCATGCAGCTTACCTCGATAAGTACGCGTGTCAATAATCCTCTGCATAATGACGAAGCGTGTTTAGCTGATGCTACTTTGTAGAGTGAAGCTATAAAACCACAAAGCCTGTCCTGAGCGAAGTCGTAGTCACGTTAGCTTGTTAGCCCAACAGGTGCTTAATCGAAGAGAGCCTCTGTCTATAGATTTACATCTCTATGGCTGGATTTTTGGAATAGCCAAGCCATGTATCTATCTTGCTCTCTAAGAATCAAAGGGGCACTGAGTGCAAAGCGAGCGGTTTTGAAAAGCCCGGTGCGAGAATTCCGCACGCCGGGATTTGTGAGGGGGCAGTCGGGTAACTGGCTGTTCTACCATGATATTGATTTCCCTTGATTTTTGATTTATCATTGAATAATGAATGTAATTAGCTAGTAGGCTAGCATGGCGAAAAAATATTAAGTAACATTGACGATGAGGATAGGCATGAGTTGGAAGAGCCGGTTGCTAAAGGAATGACTGCGGCTAGCAAGCATGTCCTATGCGAGACAAGGTCGAGTTTAACTTTTTCTGCGTGTTTTGAGACTTTAAATGCCCCAATTTTTTGCTAGCCTACTAACTTTAGCTCTGGTTACAATTACCACCTTAGAAGGACTTTATGCAGCACGCATCTACTGAACGCGCGAACCCAGTACCGCGCATCCACTGGCAAGACTTGACTAGCGACCTTCTGAACCGTCTCGAAACGCCATTGATCGTGGAAGGTTGGCCGACGCCACCACGCCGCTTGCCGCCAGACGAACTGGAGGTCTGCTTAGGCAACCAGGTGCTCTGGGTCTATGACAGCAATCATGGCGATACCTGGCAGGAATACCTCGCGCGGGACTTCATCGCTGTCTGGAGTGCGCCGGATGCGTCTCCCGAACTGAACGTGGTCGATGTGTGCCTGCCTGATGAACACTTCGATTCCGTATTCCCGGTTCATCCCGCGTTTGATTACAACAATCTGTTGATCGAGGATCTACGCACGGCTCACTATCGACGCAGCTTGGTGCTGTCGGCCCCCGGTGCATATACCCCAATGCACTTGGACAGTTATGGCTTTGGTGGCTGGATGTATCTCATCGAGGGGGAAAAGCATTGGGAACTGGCCCACGCCGACGATGCCTTACGTCTCTGGGATGAGGCCGCCAGTGACTACAAGGATCCTCGCGCTGGCAACTGGCCTGAAGATGTATTCACATGGGTAGGAACCTTAAAGACTGGTGAATTGATGATTTCTCCTCCCGGTTTTGTGCACCGGGTGGAAACCTCAGTTAGAAGCACAGGCTTTGGCGGCTCATATTTACCTGCTGGACAGGTCGCACGCAGTGTGAAGGTGTGGCGAATGGAACAGGCCCTCGGTATCGCGGGTTCGCTGGATCTTGGCGAGGTATTACTCGCTGCTACTGCCAAAGGACTAACTGAAACCCGCAATGCTTTGGACGAAGCTCTAGCTCAGTAAAGGGCTCATATCAATATCAAGGTAGAACAGCCAGTTACCCGACTGCCCCCTCACAAATCCCGGCGTGCGGAATTCTCGCACCGGGCTTTTCAAAGCCGCTCGCTTTTTGCACGCACACAACGACCTCTTGATTCCTAGAGAGCATGATAGATACATGGCTTGGCTATTCCAAAATACTTTATCAGTTCTTTAAATCCTTCCCAATTGTAGTTTTTTCTAATGCAGTGATATGGCGTATGTTTTTTGCAGTAATTCAGAGCGTAGCCGTACTATTTACAAATCTATTATTTAATGCGCATTAAAATTTAATTTCCTGAGTTGTTTGCCTGGATGCGGGAGGTCAATTATGGGGATTGACAACATATATCTGTGCATGCATACTGATAAGTTTTTTATCAGTGACAAAGCCCGCAAAATTGTTTATGGCCTCGCTCACTAGGGCTAAGATGCTTGCGTCGTGCTTCAGGGGTAGTGATCCAGCCTCAAACAAAGCGGTTTGATGACACTTCATTGATACTTCATTAAGGAGAACGTCCCATGAATACAGTAGACATAACTCAAATGACAACTACGGCGGCGATTAACGAGCCGGAGCCTATCCGCACCGGCAGTGAATACATCGAAAGCCTTCGAGGGAGGAAGCTAAAGGTCTTCCTCTTTGGTGAGCTGATCGCGGAGCCAGTGGATCACCCGATTATACGTCCGTCCGTCAACGCGGTCGCGGAGACGTACGATCTTGCAGTTCGCAATCCGGAGATCGGTACCGCACTGTCTCCTTTCACCGGCGAGCGGGTTAACCGGTTTCTCCATATTGCGCAAAGCCCTGAAGATCTGGTTATGCAGAACAAGATGCAGCGCCGGCTCGGTCAGCTCACAGGTACCTGTTTCCAGCGCTGTGTCGGCATGGACACTCTCAACTCGCTACATTCCGTTACCTACGAGATGGATGAGAAGAACGGTACACCGTATCACCAGCGTTTCATGGACTTTGTGGGCATGGCGCAACGAGCGAACTTCGTTATCGCCGGCGCCATGACTGATGTGAAAGGAGACCGGAGTAAATCACCCAGTGAGCAGGCCGATCCGGATCTGTTTGTCCGTGTTAGCCGCCGCACTGACGAGGGTATCTACATCAAGGGGGCCAAAGCGCACCAGACGGGATGTTTAAACGCGCACTGGCTGGTCGTCATGCCGACCATGCGACTGGGCCCCTCCGATCGGGATTATGCGATTGTCGGCGCTTTGCCGGTTGATGCTCCCGGTATCACCTACATATATGGGCGCCAGTCATGCGATACGCGCAGCATGGACGAAGGCAGCATCGATGCAGGCAATGCCCGTTTCGCTGGACAGGAAGCGATGATTGTGTTCGATGACGTATTCATCCCATGGGAGCGGGTGTTCATGGATGGTGAAAGCGAGTTCGCCGCCATGCTGGTGGAAAGGTTCACCTGCTATCACCGGCGCAGCTATGTATGCAAAACAGGCGTTGGGGATGTGCTGATCGGGGCGGCCGCGACTATCGCGGATTACAACGGTGTGGAGAAAGTCTCGCACATTCGAGACAAGCTCGTTGAGATGACGCACCTGAATGAAACGATCTATGGCACCGGCGTGGCTGCTAGCTACCAGGGCATACCGATGAAGTCAGGCGTGTACCTGCCCGACGAAATGCTGGCCAATGTCTGCAAACATCACGTCACCAAGCTCCCCTATGAAATCGGCCGGCTTGCGCAGGATCTCGCCGGCGGTTTGGTGGTGACCATGCCATCGGAGAAAGAATTCCGGCATCCTGAATTGGGACCGCTCATCGAGAAATACCTGAAGGGTAGAGCGGAGATATCTACGGAAGACCGGATGCGCATTCTGCGACTGATTGAGAACATGACCATGGGAAGGAACGCGGTAGGTTATCTCACCGAATCCCTGCACGGTGCCGGGTCGCCTCAGGCGCAACGCATTCAAATTGCGCGTGCGATGCAAATCGAGATCAAGAAGCAGTTGGCAAAGACGCTTGCCGGTATTGTGCCGGATTCGCACGAGGAGGTTTCCAGTGATCTGTCGACTTACCTTGCCAGGGTCTTTGCGCCCGTCTCAGGTGACGCTGAATAGAAAACTTTTCTTTGCGGGTCAAGAGCCCCCCGTTTGGACTGTCAAATAAGCCTCTTTATTCGCTGTTCGAGTTTTTACTATCCAGTGCGTCATAAATACCACCAACCATAATTATGGAAAGGCAGATGAGTGACTATACAAAAATATGCGATGTTACTGAAAATATCGCGCTTTATCTTGATCCTCTCAGCGGTCAAAAACATTTGCAGGCTAGCACTTGGCACGCGGAGGGTTCAGTTTTGCATACGTTTTCTGCCCGCGAGTGCTTAACGCAACCCACCTATCTTACTGTCCAAATTGATCATCATCGGCATATCCATCTTGCCCCGGAATTTCTTCAATACATTAATCACAGTTGCGAACCTAATGTTTATTTCGATGTATCGAAACATGAAGTTCGCTGTCTACGTGATATTGAGGCTGGTGAGGAGATTGCCTATTTTTATCCTTCAACCGAATGGTCGATGGTTCAAGCTTTTGAGTGTACTTGCAGCAATTCCGGTTGTTTGGGTATCATCAATGGTGCAGCTTACTTAGATAAAAATGTGATTGAGAATTATAAGCTTGCTGACCACATTATGGAAAAACTCAGTGAGCAGCCTTTGCTAGTATCTGGCAAATAATGCATCTTTTTAATGGTACTCAAGCATGAGAATATGCGTTCTTCAATCCTCATATCATTTTTCCGACTCACCTCTTAAAGAAGATGACTCTTTACTCGACATAAGACCGCATTTGCTCGAACACAAAGTTAAAGTCGTCGATGTTCACAAAGCAACAGCGGTCAGGCAGGTACGCGAACTTGTTCAGCAGGGCTTCGATTTATTTATTAATTTGTGCGACGGTGCGTGGGATGAAGACCGTGCAGGCATTGAAGTCGTGCAGGCATTAGAGCGTTACAATGTACCGTTCACTGGCGCGACCTCAGATTTCTATGAACCAACACGCGAGGACATGAAGCGCGTATGCCACTATTACGGTATCAGTACACCGAAACATTATTTCGCGATGACCGCAGCGGATAGTGAGGAAGCCGCTCAAAGGTTACGTTTTCCCATGATTGTGAAACATCCCAACAGCTATTCCAGCATTGGCATGACGCGCAGTTCGCGCGTGGAAACGCCAGCGGCTCTGCGCATAGAGACTACACGCATGATCGAGCAGTTTGGTGAGGCACTGATTGAGGAGTTTATTGACGGCAGGGAGTTTACCGTATTGGTCGTCGAAAACGCTGCCGATGCGCAAAACCCTATCGTGTTTCAAGCCATGGAATTCCTGTTTCCACAAGGTGAAACCTTCAAACATTACGATCTCAAGTGGATTGAGTTCCAAGGTATGAGTTGTCGCCCTTGCGAGGATACGGAGCTTAACGAACGATTAAGTGCCATGTCACAGCAGATGTTTTTAGGCTTAAACGGCTCCGGTTATGGTCGTTGTGACATTCGCATGAATGCCGAGGGTGAGTTGTTCATGCTGGAAATTAATCCCAATTGCGGTATTTTTTATTCACCTGAAGAAGCGGGAAGTGCGGATTTTGTTCTACTTAATCATCCCAATGGCTACGCGTATTTCCTCAGCTTGATTCAGAAAGCGGCTTTCCGACGTCAGCAAGCTAAGCAAAAAAAATGGCGATTGCAGCTAGACGCGCACAGTGCTTATGGCATGTATGCTGCCACCAATATAGCGGAGGGTGAACTCATCGAACCGTTCGAGGAACAAGCGCATTTCCTCGTGTCGCTCACCCATGTGGAGAGACACTGGAATGCACAGTGGAAAACGTGGCTACAACAATATGGTTATCCCATCACTGAAGAAGTTTGGGTGATGTGGAGTAATAATCCGCGTGACTGGAAGCCTATTAACCATTCTTGCAATCCTAATGCCTGGTTGGATAATCTAAATCTTGTTGCCAGGCGTTGTATTTCGCGTGGCGAGCAAATCACTGTCGATTATGCGACATTTTGCCATGCCAGTATGGCTGAATTTGTTTGTGAATGCGGGTCGCCAGACTGCCGCCGTCTTATTACGGGGAACGATGCTACAAAGCTGTTTATGGTGAGCTACGATCAACATGTTTCTGACTATGTTAAAACGCGGCTTGACAGTGCATTAGCGGAGCAGAGTCTTAATCGCCTCCTAGATGAGCAACCTTGAATTCACTGCCAAGCTGTGGCCATACATTAAGCCATACCGCTGGCAGGTACTGTTTATTCTATTGGGGCTAAGCGTTGAGTTTTTTTATGAGGCAAGTTTTCGTTATAGTTTGAAATTTCTGATTGACGATGTCATTCTAAAAAAAAAACAAGAGGTTTTTTTCTTGCTCTTTGCCATCTTTGGCATAGTCGGGGTGGTATATTCGGTTATTTGCGTCACCTGCGATTACTACTGGGCTAGATACGGTGCCAAAATATTCAGTGATCTTTGTCATGACCTTTTTCAGCATCTACAAAAGCAATCTTTGGAGTATCATAACCGGCAAAGCAATGGAGATTTAATGGCGCGGTTTACATCAGATGCAGAAATTGTCGATACTGCCTTGGTAAGTGTGCTACCTGCGGCTTTTTTGAGTACGGGAGAATTATTGGTTTCTTCTGTGTTTTTGTTTTATCTTGATTCTTTATTATCTTCTGGTGTACTGCTGGGTATCGGCATTAGTTTGTGTTCACCACACCTATTGACAAAAAAAACCGCCATTGCCAATTATAAGCTACGCCATTATAACGGACGATTTAGCAGCTTTTTACAGGAACACATCGGCGCGTTCAAAATAATTCAGGCTTATAACCTGGAGAGGCATGTCGCGACAAAATTCCGCGAATGTTTGAATGAATTTGTCGTAATTGCAAGTAAAGCTTATCTCTTATCTTATCTTTCGCAACGTTTGCCAAATCTGACATTCCTAATGATGAACATGCTGATTATGTTCTGTGGTGGATTACTGGTCATGCAAGATCAAATATCCGTGGGAACCTTGGTTTCCTACCAAGTTATTTTCGTAAGTATGAGCGCGGCAATTAATAACATGACCTGGATTATTCCAAACTTGGCGGCAGCGAATGCCGCCATGCAGCGCATACAAGAGGTTTTTGACGCGCCAGTATCTTCAGTGAATGAAAACGGTCACATTGAATTGCCTTGCTTGGCTAGTGGAATAGAATATCGTAACGTTTGTTTTTTTTATACTGAGGACAAGCCGGTTTTAAACAATCTTTCGTTCAAGCTTGATTCCGGTTGTTTTGCCGCTTTCGTAGGACAGAGTGGTACAGGGAAAACCAGTTTAGTCAATTTGCTATTGCGTTTTTATAAGCCGACTGCTGGACAAATTTTGCTCAATAATGTTGATATTCAACACATTAAACCCCAGTCTCTGCGGCAGTCGGTAGGTATAGTGACGCAAGAAGTCAGTCTTTTTAACTTATCCGTTGCCGAAAATATTCGCATTGGCAACCTGGATGCTACTCAGGATGATATAGAACAAGCCGCTAAATCCGCAGAAATTCATGATTTCATTTTGTTATTGCCCGAACAATATGAAACCGGTTGTGGAGAAGCAGGGGGACTGTTGTCAGGTGGCGAGCGGCAACGCATAGCTCTTGCACGGGCCTTGTTGCGCAAGCCTTCGTTACTAATTTTGGATGAAGCGACTTCAGCACTCGACCCCTTGGCTGAACAAAGTATCTTGAAAACCATTCAAAAACTTCGAGGGCAATGCACGATTATTGCTATTACCCATAAATTGAATGTGGCAGCTGAGGCGGATGTTATTTTTGTCATGGACGAAGGACGGATTATTGAACAGGGAAATCACGCACAGCTATTGAAAAAATATGGAATGTACACACGCTTTTGGGATCGACGTGGGATGGGCAGAAGAGGAGGTGATAACACATGAAATACAATATATTTTTTGAATTGTGATATACCTCTACTACCATGCATACGCATCCAGGAACTCATCCCATGCTGATTGAAGGGCAAAATCAATGGTTGATCGATAATAGTCATAATCCTCATCTTTTTCAGACGCGTTGAAAATAAGGTTAATCGTAATGCCATGCATGTCTGAATAAGCATTGGTATGACCTTCCCACAACACCACAGAATCGATCGCGTCCATCACAGATTGAGATTTGCGTCGGATGTTCGAGTCACTGACCAGGCGATTGACCTCAGACGCCATATAATACAGGTCATTATCCATCTTCGCTTGCCACAGAGGGCGGGTTGCCCCAAAGGCACGGTCATACAGCTTGCGATTTACAGCCAGTCCATCGTTCAAAGCCACTGCAAATTGATCCACAGCAGTAAGAAGCGTATCAAGTCGGCGGTCAACGGCAACCGCAGACCAAGTCCTCTCGCCTCCTTGTATTATTGCGGATTCGGCGGATGCAACCGCAACCTCGTCAGCGGTCATGTTTGGATCAGCAAGTAATTGAGAGAGAACAACATCATATTCGATGCCGTTCCAATTGACATATTCCTGTGAGGCAGCGAAGGCAGTGGCGTGTCCCCGCCAAAGTTTATATATCTCAATGGATGCCATGTTACAGCCATCGAATCCAACCATATCAATGAAGCCCAGGGATGGGATGGCGGCTTTTATTTCATCATAATCGAGTGTGTACGGGCCGGTATCATCTTGGGTATCATCTTGGGTATCATCTCGCATCGACCAGCCCGGGTGCCAGTTCCAGCCATGACCCCAGAAGTACAAAGCATAATGATCTGCGGGATAATGTGCCTTGGACCAGGTAACAAATTCGATCAGGGTTTGCGGGTCGCCAAAGTTTCGTTCGCCCCAATCTTCGACAGCATTGTCGGAGTCAGCTTTCATGCCTTTTGTAACGTAAAAAAGTTTGGTCGTTTGCCAATCACCGCGACTGGTGTCGTAACCGGGACCTCGATCTGCCAGAGCGAGAATATTGATAATTCGCGTTACACTTGAGCCAACCAGACCCAATTCTTCTTCAATATCTTTCACAATATAATCTTCAAGGTTGTTGTCTCCCGACATATAAACCATCACCGTCCATTTGGCCTTGTTCGGAGTTGGCCGCGCCGCAGAGGCAGTACCTGCAAGTGTGGAGAACAGAACGAGCAGGGCAATAAGCGTGAAAAAAGAGCGGCTTGTTTTGTGCATTTCATCCTTCATTGATTTTGCATTGAATTCAGGGAGCATGGACAGACCTATTGTCTGCGCCAAGATGTTTGTCGACGTGTAGAAATTTCGATTTTTGTTCATGGCATAGAAAAGTGGGAAAAAGTGGGAAGTCTATAATTAGTATTCGCCAATAAAGCATAGACTAAGATTGATTAGAGGATATAAATAATTCCGTGTATTGAAAAGGTCTTTAATTTTAATTTTCTTTCGAACGCTATGTATAGAACCCAGCTATGTATAGTGAGCAGATGGCTTTAAGCATGAAAAAGCCGGTATTATCGTCTGGTTTTCAGGAGTGGGCCAAAATTTTTCCAATAAATCTGCTATTATTGCTAGTATTGGTTTTGCACGAATGATTGGTGCTTAACAAGCTATATCTTTCAAAGAAAATATATGTTTTATAATAAAAAACAAACAGTTAATCGATTAGCCGCAAAAACAGGCCATCTGTTTCAATTTTCCTTATTGGGCTTTATTTCCACCGGCTTGCTAACCATCAGCTTAAGTCTACAGGCCAGCGATGCGAACCTGTACATGGATATGGATCTGGAACAACTGCTGGATGTGAGAATTGTCACTGCATCCAAATACAGCCAAAAACTATCAGAAACTGCCAGCTCAGTGACAGTGATCGACCAGCAGCAAATCAAGCAGTTTGGCTACCGCACAGTGGGCGATGCCTTGCGTTCAGTGCCCGGTTTTTTTGTTGTCAATAATCGTACGTATGAAAATGTTGGCATCCGTGGCTTCGACCAAAGCGCAGACTTTAACGGTCGCATGCTGGTGATGATAGACGGTATTCGCGTCAATGAGGCAATTTTCGATTCTGGCTTTGTCGGCAGTGAGTTACCCCTGGATATTGATTTGGTGGAGCAGATTGAAGTGGTGCGTGGTCCTGGCTCGTCAATGTACGGAAGCAATGCGTTCCTAGCGGTGGTCAACGTGATTACGCGTAATGGCAAAGACTTCCAGGGCGGCGAACTGGCAGGCGCCTGGTCGAGTTTTGAGACTTACAAAGGCCGCTTTAGCTACGGACGCAAACACGACAATGGCCTGGAATATCTAATTTCCGGAACTGGCCTGAGTTCCGAAGGCCCGGCGCTGAAGTTTCCCGAACAGGCTAATGATAACAATCCTGATGGCTTGACTAAAACTAATAGCGAGGATGGCGAACAAGTTTTTGCCAAAGCCAGTTGGGGCGATTTTAGCTTTGAAGGCGGCTATGGCAATCGTAACAAAGGAGTTCCGGGCGGCCTCTTTGGCAGCAATTTTGACGATCCCGGCAACACCTATCAGGACAGTGAAGCATTTGTAAACCTGCAGTATGAAAAAGCGCTCACGCCCAAACTGGATTTAATCGCCAGGGCGTTTTATGGCGATTATGACAACACAAGCCTGTATCAATACGAAAGCACCACTAACAACTCGCGATCCCATGCCTGGTGGACTGGGTTTGAAACCCGTTTGATTTCCACTCATTTTGATCGACATACCGTGATTGGCGGCCTGGAAGTCCAGGAAAACTGGCTGCAAGATGTGGCTAATTTTGACACCAACCCTGATGCGCTGTATTCGCAAGATAGTCGTGATAGCCACCGTATCGGGGTTTACCTCCAGGACGATATTGCCGTGACCGAGCAACTGAAGTTATCGCTGGGTGCGCGTATGGATGATTACTCTTTAGTCAACAACATTTTGTTCAGTCCGCGCGTGGGCTTGATTTACCAACCCTTTTCTGAAACCACCCTGCGTCTGCAATACGGCCAGGCTTTTCGCGCCGCCAATGTTGCTCAGCAATTTCAGGCCTATGAACCGGGCAAATCCGATGAGGATGGCGATGGTATTGCCGAAACACTTAATTTTACTGGTTTGTTAGCCAATCCGTCCTTGCAGCCGGAACAAGTCGAAACCTATGAAGTGGGCCTGGAACAAACCATTGCCAAATACTGGAATCTCAGTGCGACCGGTTATTATATGGAACTGGACAAGTTGATAGCCATCCTGCCCGTTGACGATGATTTTGAACAACAAACCAACGCCAATAGCCAAACGGGTTACGGCGGCGAATTTGCATTGCGCCGGCAATGGGCGAATGGCATACAGTTGCGTACCGGTTACAGCGTGCAATACGCTAAAAATAAAGACGGCAGCAGCATACTCAATATTCCCCATCATATCTATCAGTTAAACCTGATGGCGCCTTTATTTACTCCAAAATTGCAAGGGGGGCTGGAATTGCAAACCTTGTCCAGCCGGGAATCCTTGAACGGTAAAGTGCCTGGTTATACCCGGCTCAATCTGAGTTTGTTATATCAACCCATTAAGTATGTCGATCTATCCGCCAGCGTATACGATTTATTGAACGACAATAAGATAGAGCAACTCGCCTATGGACTTCCTTTCATACCACAGGAAGGGCGCACGTTCCGTCTCAAACTCGAACTGCATTTCTGATTGCGGTTTGGCAAAAGATGAACCTCGTCGTCGCAGATCGTTTACTGCAGAGTTCAACTAAAAAACAACTGTCTGATATGGCTTATGGGAAACTTTGCCTTGTGCTGGTTCTAACTTGGTTAATAATCGGCAACGCGTATGCAGAGAACGAGACCGAAGCAGCGGTGAAAGTCGGCTTTTTGTATAATTTTTTCAAATTTATCGATTGGCCTCAAAGCGCCGACACCACTGGTGGCTATCGTTTGTGTACTACCGGCGGCAACAGTTTAGGCAGCAACCTGCTGGCCTTGCAAGACAAAACTATCAATAATAAATCCCTCAGCATAAAACTTGGCGTTTCCGGTAAGGAGTTGAAAATCTGTCATATGGTTTTTATCAGCGTGGATGAAGATATAAGCAAAACTATTGGCGATTTACAAGGTCTAGCTGTGGTAACGGTGAGTGACAAACCCGATTTTATAAATCAGGGCGGCATGATAGGCTTGGTTCAGTACAAAAATCGACTCGCTTTTGAAATCAATCTTGACGCTGCGAACGCTGTCAACATTCGTATCAGCGCCCAATTACTTGAATTAGCGAAAAAAATCAATACTTCAAAATGAGGTAGTCCTTACAAAAGTTAACGGTCATTTATGGTATCTGCACTATGTCAGCTATAGATGGGTTCGCTCCCATTGTTTCAGGTAATGCGAGTATATTAATATTAGGATCTATGCCCAGTGAAGCTTCATTACTCAGGCAACAGTACTATGGGCATTCCAGAAATGCTTTCTGGCCCATTATGAGCGCTTTATTTGATTCGGATCCCGAGCTTTGTTATCAGCGGCGAAAAGAACTGCTTATGGAAAATGGAATAGCGCTATGGGATGTGTTGCAAAGTTGTAGCAGATTGGGGAGTCTGGATTCTAATATTAAGTTGGCGACAATCAGGACAAATGACTTTTCAAGCTTTTTTGTTAAGTATAAACATATCAGACGAGTGTTTTTTAATGGCAGAATGGCTGAAAAATTATACCTAAGTAGAATACTGCCGGCTTTACATCATTTCTTTTCCTGCCTTGAATATCAGTGCCTGCCATCAACAAGTCCAGCCTATGCCTCATTAACACTTGAGCAAAAGATAGAAGCATGGAAAGTGATTAAACAGGATATGGTAAAGTAGGCGTAATTTTTTATGTGTAATGGTTTGATATAAGATGAGTGAAGAACACGACTACGAATACGAATACGAATATGATGACAATGGCGAAATAGTTTATTACGCTGTTCGACCCAATAAAACTCAAATAAAAAAAGAGTTGGCCATACTTTTTGCATTAAGTGAGGAAATGTCCGAATTATCTGCGACCCAATTAAAAACCCTTGAGCTTCCTGACAATATTTATAAAGCGGTTGTGGAAGTCTCAGGAATGCCACATAAAGGTGCTAGAAAGCGGCTCTTGAAATTTATTACCGGGCAACTCAATAAAATAGAGGTTGAGCCTGTTTTAGAAAAGTTAGCGTGCATGAAAAACAAAAGTGCTCATGCGGTAAGAGAGCATCATATAGTTGAACGCTGGCGAGACAGGCTAATTGCTGGAGGTAATGATGTCTTGACAGAATTGCTCAACGAGCAACCTCATGCGGATCGTCAGCAACTAAGACAATTATTGCGTAATGCTCAAAAAGAAGCCGAAGCCGCCAAGCCACCTAAATCTTCCCGGTTGTTGTATCGATACCTGAAAGATTTATTTAAGGTTGAAGGTGAAGCTGAGTTTGAAGAGGGGCAAGAATTTGAAGATGACGCTGAGTTGTGAAGATGATCTGGAGAAAGGCTAACGGCTAAAGGTGCAAGACTAAAGGTGAAAATAGCCAAGCATTTGCCTTGTGCCTTTCACCTAGCCTTTTACCTTAAATCCTATTTTTCAGGAAGTTGCAGTTCAGCAGTCAGATTCCAGGCAGAGAAAGGGAAAGGCAATGTTTCAGTGTTGAAAGTCAGGAACAGCATGATGTGGTAAATGTACACCGAAAGGCTGCGTCCGAAACTTAGAACATTTTGGTTGGCTTTTCCGGTCAACAGTGTGGATGCCACCTGCAAAATAATAACCGCCCAAAGTATCATTCTGACCAGTGCGCCGATTGCAGCAAAAACCAGCATAAAGAAAATCCGCTTCCAGGTACTGAGTTGTTTCAGGTTATAGTTGATTTGTTCGTCCATAGTAATTATTAACCTCGGTTCATAATGTCACGCAAATCAAGAGCTGCCGCATTAGCGCGAGCTATATAATTTGCCATTGACAGTGAATAGTTGGCAAACAGGCCGTAGCCGCTACCGTTTAAAATCATTGGGCTTAAAACAGGTGTCAAAGCATTTTCCATGGCCTTGATCATAATATCAACTGTTCGCATTGCCCGTTTATCCAGCAGAATGTCAGCAAAGTCATGTTTTATGGCTCTTAGAATATGCAATAAAGCCCAGCTTGCACCGCGAGCTTCATAGAAAACGTCATCAATTTCCAGCCATGATACTCGAGTTACGGGTGTTCCTTTTTCATCAGCTGCCTGTTTTTCAAGCTCGGTCAGCCCGGGTCCATAGTTGCCGCCAGCACTGTTTGCGCTCAAACGGGTAGACAAACCGCCAAGCCGTTTTATCACAACTTCAGTGTACTGCCAGAGATTGTCGGCTCTGGAATAAAATTGTGCTTTTTTTACCGGGCCGCCGTATTTTTGCAGGCGCGACATATACTTATGCAGGGCATCAATTCCTTTTTGATATTCAGCTTCTGTTGATGGCAACGCCCATGAGTTGTGCTCGTAATAGAAGTAGGGTTCTGCTATCGCCAAATCAGGATCTTCGGCTGATTGTGACTGGTCTCTGGCAAAGTGATTTCTTAATGCCGTTGTTGCATCGCGCAACATAACTAGCGCGCCATATTCCCAGTTGGAAATATTGTCGAGAAGCACGCCCGGAGGAGCAACATCATTAGTGATGTAGCCGCCACTTTTATGTAACAGCACTTCAGCGATATGAGCCAGCGTGTTGGTATAGGTATAGCCAACGGGTATTTCCGAGGTATTGGTTTCTTTTGCCCGTTTGAGGGCTTCATCCTGAATATTGAACTGGCCCGGTTCGCTCCCCCACCATGCGCCCAGGATAATAAGAACGACCAATACTACGAGGGTAAGAACACCAAAGCCCCAGAGTATTCCTTTAGATTTTATATCATCCAGTGTTTCGCTTGCTGCCATTTCCGGTATCCTTGTAAAGAGGGTGTGTATTTAGGTGATTGCTTTTGTATGAAAAATTGGTCACATGTTAGCAGGTTTTTAAATCTTTTGCTTGGGTAGCCAGTGGCTATTCGGGTTTTTTTTTGGCTCTTGGATGTGCCTTGTCATAAACATCAGCCAGATGCTGGAAGTCAAGATGGGTATATATCTGTGTTGTACTGATATTGCTATGCCCAAGTAGCTCCTGAACAGCTCTCAAATCCTGACTGGATTCGAGTAAATGGCTGGCAAAAGAATGCCTTAGCATGTGTGGGTGGATATGTTCTGCAATGCCTTTTTTTTTGCACCACTGTTCCAGTCTTAACTCGATACTGCGTTGACCGAGCCGTGTGCCTCGTGTTGAAACAAATAAAGCAGATTCAGAAGCGGCAACAGTTTTTAAACGCTGTTGCAACCAGTTATTAATCGCTGTAACGGCTTTATTGCCTATAGGCAATATCCTTGATTTTCCGCCTTTACCCATGCGGACAATAAGCGAGTTATCAGGCAGATCAACATCGGTTAGATTCAGTGCGGCAAGTTCGCTAAGGCGTAAACCGGAAGAATAGAACAATTCAAACATGGCCAGATCACGAATTTCCAAAGCTGAATTTGTGCCCGCCTCCAGCAGACCGGTTATCTGATCTACATCCAGTGTTTTAGGCAGTTTTCTGGCTTGCTTGGGTGCTTTAATATGTTGTGCCGGATTGCTGTCAGCAAGACGTTTTTTTAACAGAAAGTTATAAAAACTGCGAATTGCTGACAGTTCCCGCTGCAGGCTTGTACTGCTAAGGCCTTGCCGATGGCGGCCGGCTATATGTGCCCGGATATCGCTTTGCTTTAGATCAGCCCAGTGGTGTAGGGACTTGTCTGTGCAATAGTGGGTCAAGTGTTTAATATCCCGCTGATAATTTTTAACCGTGTGTTCAGAGGCACGTTTCTCAACAGTCAGTTGATCGAAAAAATCAGCCAGCATTTGCTCTGCGTCAGCATGCATTGTATGTTTGCCGTAACAGTGAAATCAATCGAGTGCCGATAATTTCGCTCATTTGCGTTAAAGACAGATGGCCCATACTGTAATACACCAGCCGTCTTCCCGGCTGCCGATGGCCAGAATGCCGTCAAGTTCTGTGAAATTCATTGGAATAATGGCGCAAGACTTCACTTACTGCCGAGTCACCGAACAAGACTTTGGCTTGTGGTAGAGTCGGTCGGCCGCATTTCGGCTGATTGCTGCTAAGTTTTAAGAAACGGCTGCAGATTTTCGCTGCCGGGTTCAATAAACAAATTGGCAATAGGTGATTCCGGACACAGTTTAATGATACGCACAGCGACAAAATCGGTTAAAAAATAATCGGCCAGGACTTCATCAAGATTGGCGATTGCTTGTTCCAGAGTTGATGCTTCAAGCAAGGCCAATGTGAGCTTGTGCATACGAATGAAGGAAGTATCGTTATCTCTGGCTATTTCTATCAATGCATTGAGCTGGTTTTCCATCTCTTGATGTTTGCTTCTGAACAGCTCCAGTTGTTTTGAAATCAGGGAAATGGCTGTTCCGCTGGGATCAGGAAGTACCTATTTGTTCCAGCAAGTTTAAATGTTCATGGAAAAAATCCGGGTGTTGCAGCAGATAGTCTTCAACGTGAGATGTGCTTGAATAGGATGTTTGTTCACTCATAGATAGATTGTTCCATCAAAAACAGAAATAGCAGGTCC
>CAWBLO010000030.1:0-47190 GCA_963789475.1 uncultured Gammaproteobacteria bacterium
GCGCGCAGCGCCAGGAAAACCCGATGCCCGGATTTGCGCCCGGTATTAAATACAATATGTTCGAACTGGGTTTTGACGCCCTCTGGGAAGTCGACCTGTTCGGCCGTCAGCAACGGCGGCTGGAGGCCGCCACTGCCGATCTGGAAGGGGCGGCAGATGAGTATCACCAGTCCCTGGTGACACTGACGGCCGAGTTGGCGAGAAGTTATGTTGAGTACCGCAGCCTTCAGAATCAACTGCGAATAACGCGCTCGAACCTCGAGTCGCAGCAACATACGCTGAAATTGACCGAAAGACTGAATGCCGAAGGCGTGGGAACCCGGCACGATGTGATTCGGGCGCGGGCTCAGTCCGAGACCACGGAAGCCCAGATTCCGGAACTGGAAGCAAGACTTATCGCCACATTGCGGCAACTGGAAGTGCTGGTGGGCCGTCAACCCGGTACGCTGGATGCCCAGCTGAATTCTACAGAAGCCGTGCCTGCTGCGCCGGGCATCGAGATTCTGACCAGCCCGGCGGAAACGATCCGCCGCCGCCCGGACCTTCGCGCGGCCGAACGCCGTCTCGCGGCGGCAACGGCCATGCAAGGGGCTGCTATCGCGGAATTGTATCCTAAAATATCAATATCCGCTTTTGTGGGCCTGCGCAACACCGACGTGGAATCCTTGTTCAAATCGGCCGCTTTCTCCTACGGCACCGCCGCCAACCTGTTGCAACCGTTGATCAACTTCGGCCGCATCCGCGCCGGCATCGATCTGGCCGATGCGCAGCAAAAGGAAGCCTATCTGGCCTTCGAAAAGGCGGTGCTCGAAGCGCTTAGGGAAACGGAAACCGCTCTGACCCGCTACCTCAAGGAGGAAACGCGGAGGCAGACGCTGGCTCGCGCGGTGGCGGACTTACGCGAATCCGAACGATTGTCCCAACTACGCTATCATGAAGGTGTCATATCATTTCTGGACGTGCTTGAATCCCAGCGCGCCCTGTATGTTGACGAAATCAGTCTGGCCCGTTCCGAAGCAGAGACCTCCACGAATCTGATTGCCGTGTATAAGGCGCTGGGCGGCGGTGCGAACGCCCAGCTGCCGGAAATTTCCATGGGAAAATAATGAACAAAAAATTAAAATCGACGCTGATCATCGCCCTCGCCGGCATTGCCATCGCTGCCGCGATCGCGGCATGGTGGGCCTTACGTCCAGCGGGACTGCCTGCCGGCATTGTCTCCGGCAATGGCCGCATTGAAGCGACCGAAATCGACATCGCCACCAAGACGCCCGGCCGTGTCGTCGACATCCTGGCGCGGGAAGGCGACTTTGTGCAGGCCGGCGCGGTACTCGCACGCATGGACACGCAAGTGCTGCTCGCCCAGCAGGCCGAAGCGCAGGCCCAGGTTCGTCACGCAGAGAACACCCATCAAACGGCAAAGTCCATTGTCGCACAGCACGAGAGCGAATATAACGCCGCGCAGGCGGTCGTCGCCCAGCGCCGTGCCGAACTCGATGCCGCCGGCAAACGACTGAAGCGCTCGCAAAGACTTGTTGGCGAGGGCGCCATCCCGGAGCAGGAAGTCGATGACAACCGCGCACGGGTGTTGGGCATGCAAGCGGCGGTGAGTGCGGCACAAGCCCAGGTTGCGGCGGCGCGCGCAGGCATTGAGGCGGCGAAATCCCAGGTGGTGGAATCGCAATCACTGATCGAGGCAGCCAGGGCGACGGTCGCGCGCCTGCAGGCGGACATTGACGACAGAACACTCAAGGCGCCGCGCGACGGGCGTGTGCAATACCGTGTTGCCGAACCCGGCGAAGTGCTGGACGCCGGGGGCAGGGTACTCAACATGGTGGATTTGTCCGATGTCTATATGACCTTCTTCCTGCCCACCGAAGCCGCGGGCAAGGTCGCACTTGGCAGCGACATCCGGCTCGTGTTCGATGCCCTGCCGAACCATGTGATCCCGGCCAAGGCCAGTTTCGTCGCCAGCGTCGCCCAGTTCACGCCGAAAACGGTGGAGACCGAGAGCGAACGCCTGAAGCTGATGTTCCGCGTGCGCGCAAGGATCGATCCCGAACTATTGAAGCAACATCTCGCACAGGTCAAAACCGGCGTGCCCGGCATGGCCTACGTCAAGCTCGATCCCAACGCCGCGTGGCCTCCGGAGCTTGAGGTCAAGTTGCCAAATGAACACTGGCACCCTGGCTTCGTTGGTAGCTCACCATCCATTACTTTACGACAAGGCGTCGATCTTCTTCCCCCTTTGCAAAAGGGGGATCGAGGGGGATTTATCAGTCCTTACCACGCGATCCAGCCCGGAAATCCCCCCTAACCCCCCTTTTGCAAAGGGGGGAATTAAGCGGGTGCGTGTACAGGGCGTCAGTCTGCGCTATGGCGACAACCTTGCCCTCGACGATCTCAGCCTGGATATTCCCGCCAACTGCATGGTTGGCCTGATTGGCCCCGACGGCGTAGGCAAATCCAGCCTGATGTCGCTGCTAACCGGCGCGCGGAAAATGCAGGAGGGCCGCATCACCGTTCTGGACGGCGACATCGCCGATGCCGCGCATCGCCGCGCTGTCTGTCCGCGCATTGCTTACATGCCGCAAGGGCTGGGTAAGAACCTTTATCTCACGCTGTCGGTATTCGAAAACGTCGATTTCTTCGGCCGCCTGTTCGGCCACGAGCAGGCCGAGCGTCATCAGCGCATTGCCGAACTGCTCGAAAGCACCGGTCTGGAACCTTTCCGTGACCGCCCCGCGGGCAAACTTTCGGGCGGAATGAAACAGAAGCTGGGGCTATGCTGCGCACTGATCCACGACCCGGATTTGCTGGTGCTGGACGAACCGACCACGGGCGTCGATCCGCTGTCACGCGCCCAGTTCTGGGAGCTGATTGATCGATTGCGGGCGCGCCGCGCCGGCATGAGTGTGCTCGTTTCTACGGCCTATATGGACGAGGCGGAGCGCTTCGACTGGCTGGTGGCGATGGATGCCGGCAAGATCCTCGCTACCGGCACTGCGTCCGAGCTACGCGCACGCACCGGCGCCGATACCTTGGAAGCGGCTTTCATCCAACTGCTGCCGGAGGAGAAGCGCCGGGGCCACAAGGACATTGTGATTCCTCCGCGTACCAACGGCGGCGCTCGGGAGATCGCCATCGAGGCCCACGGCCTGACCATGCGTTTCGACGGTTTCGTCGCCGTCGACCATGTCAGCCTGCGCATCGAGCGCGGCGAGATCTTCGGCTTTCTCGGTTCCAACGGTTGCGGCAAATCGACGACAATGAAAATGCTCACTGGCCTCCTGCAACCGACTGAAGGCGATGCGCTGCTGTTTGGCCAAGCTCTCGACGCCGGCAATCTGGCCACGCGCAAGCGTGTCGGTTACATGTCGCAGGCGTTCTCGCTGTACTCCGAACTGACGGTGCGGCAAAACCTGGAACTGCACGCGAATCTGTTCCATTTTCCTAGCGCCGAGATCCCCGCCCGTGTCGCCGAGATGGCGGACCGTTTCCTGCTCGGCACGGTCATGGATACCCTGCCCGACGCCCTGCCGTTAGGGCTGCGCCAGCGTCTGTCACTGGCGGTGGCGGTGATCCACAGACCGGACCTGCTGATCCTCGACGAGCCGACTTCCGGCGTCGATCCGATAGCGCGCGACGGCTTCTGGGAGCTGATGATCGATCTCTCGCGCCGCGAACAGGTCACCATTTTCATTTCCACCCACTTTATGAACGAAGCCGAGCGCTGCGACCGCATCTCACTGATGCACGCCGGCAAGGTGCTCGCTAGCGACAGCCCCGCCGCGCTCGTCAAGAACAGCGGCTACGCCACGCTGGAAGAAGCCTTCATAGGCTACCTGAAGAAAGCAAGCGGCATTGGCGATACGCAGGTTGAAGCCCCCGAGGCACAGGAGGCATCACTCCTCCCTCTCCCGCCGGGGGAGAAGGAACAAGTCTCGCCGCCCCCCCGCTTCAGCCTGTTGCGCCTGTTCAGCTATACGATCCGCGAGGCGCTGGAACTGCGCCGCGACCCCATTCGCGCTTCGATAGCGCTGTTCGGCACGCTGTTTCTGATGGTCACGTTCGGTTACGGCATCAGCATGGATGTCGAAAACCTGCGTTTCGCCGTGCTCGACCGTGACCAGACTATGCTCAGCCGCAACTATGCGCTCGACCTCGGCGGTTCGCGCTACTTCATCGCCGAGCCGCCCATAGCCGATTACGACGAACTCGACCGCCGCATGCGCAGCGGCGAACTGAGTCTGGCACTGGAGATTCCGCCCAACTTTGCACGCGACCTGGAGCGTGGTGACAAAGTCATGATCGGCGCCTGGATCGACGGCGCGATGCCCTCCCGCGCCGAGAACGTGCTGGGTTACGTGCAGGCCATGCATCAGGGCTGGCTGCTCGAACAGGCTCGCCGTCATTCGACGGGACATATTCCCGCCGGGCTGATGTCCATCGAGACGCGCTTTCGCTACAACCCCGACGTCAAGAGCCTGCCGGCCATCGTGCCGGCGGTGATCCCGATGCTGTTGATGCTGATTTCGGCCATGCTCAGCGCGCTTAGCGTGGTGCGCGAAAAGGAGCTGGGCTCAATACTCAATCTGTACGTGACCCCGGTGACCAAGCTGGAGTTTCTCCTCGGCAAGCAACTGCCCTATATCGCCTTAGGCATGGTTAACTTCTTCCTGGTCTGCGCGCTGGCCGTGTTCGCTTTCGATGTGCCGCTCAAGGGTAGCTTCCTGCTGCTGACCGTGGCCGCGCTGCTTTTTGTAACGGCCGCGACCGGCCTTGGCCTGTTGATCTCGGCCTTCACCCGCAGCCAGATCGCCGCCATTTTCGCCACATCGATCGCCACCATCATTCCAGCCAAGCAATTTTCCGGCATGATCGATCCGGTATCGTCGCTGGAGGGGGGGGCGCGCTTCGTTGGCGAGATTTTTCCGGCCACGCATTTCGTGACCATCTGCCGCGGCGTCTTTTCCAAGGCACTGGGTTTCGCCGACCTTGGTTCGTCACTGTTGCCGCTCGCCCTCTCCATTCCGGTGATCGTCGCCTTGAGCGTCTTGCTGCTAAAGAAACAGGAGCGTTAGCCGTGCAGACCTGGCTTAATATTTTTTATCTCGGGGTCAAGGAACTGCGCAGCCTCGGTCGCGACCGCCTGATGCTGGTGCTGATCCTGTTCTCCTTCACCGGTCTGGTATACCTGACCGCGACCGGCATGCCGGAATCGCTGCACAAGGCGCCGATCGCCATCGTCGACGAAGACCGCTCGCCATTATCGTCGCGCATCGTCAACGCCTTCTATCTTCCCCATTTCCAGGCGCCGGCGATCATTGATCAATACGCGATGGACCCCAGCATGGATGTGGGCCTCTACACCTTCGTCCTCGACATCCCGCCCGATTTCCAGCGCGACGTGCTGGCCGGGCGCGAGCCTTCGATCCAGCTTAACGTCGACGCCACCCGCATGTCGCAGGCTTTCATCGGCAACAGCTATGTGCAAAACATCATCAATGGCGAGGTAGCGGCCTTTGTGCAGGGCCATCGTGCAATCGCCGCCCTGCCCGCCGACCTCGAAGTGCGCGTCCTCTTCAATCCGAATTTGAGCGCGGTGTGGTTCGGCTCGGTGATGGAGCTCATCAACAGCATCACCATGCTGTCGATCATCCTGACCAGCGCGGCGCTGATCCGCGAACGCGAGCACGGCACCATCGAACACCTCCTGGTCATGCCGCTGACCCCGTTCGAAATCATGATGGCCAAGGTGTGGTCCATGGGCCTGGTAGTGGTCGTGGTGGCGACGGCGTCGCTTGTCTTCGTCGTGCAGGGGGTGCTCGAAGTGCCCATCGAAGGTTCGATCGGGTTGTTCGTCCTGGGGATGGCGCTGCATCTGTTCGCCACCACCTCGATGGGCATCTTTCTCGGTACGGTCGCGCGCTCGATGCCGCAGATGGGCCTGTTGATGATCATCACGCTGCTGCCCTTGCAGATGTTGTCCGGCGGATACACCCCGCGCGAGAGCATGCCCGAGTTCGTGCAAAACATCATGCTGGCGGCGCCGACCACGCATTTCGTGTCGCTCGCCCAGGCCATTCTTTACCGCGGGGCCGGTTTCAGCGTCGTCTGGCCGCAGTTTCTCGCCCTGATCGCGATCGGCAGCGTCTTTTTCATGCTGGCGCTGACCCGCTTCCGCAAGACCATCAGTTCGATGGCCTGATCAGATCATTTCTAACGGCTGAATAGTTACAAATGTATTGTATAACCAGCATATTTATAATCTGGCATTATTCATGCTTTATAATTTATAAAACCAATCATCAATAGTGAAGTGTCATGAAATCAATCTGGAAAAACTATAAAACTGATATTGCTTACGATGAGCTGATGTATTCTGAATTTCAATCGCGACCGGTCAGTCACAGCTTATGCCAATATCTAAATTCGCTTAGAAAAGAGGACATAGACAAGCGAAAAATAGCCGCCGAACTGGCTATTATGGAAATGGGTATTAGCTTTACTGTCTACAGTGATGAGGGAAATATAGACCGTGCATGGCCTTTTGACATTATTCCGCGGATTATCGATGCTAGAGAATGGCGCATTATAGAAAAAGGCTTAAAGCAACGTTTAACTGCTTTAAACTGTTTTATCAGTGATGTTTATAGCGAGCAAGCCTTTATCAAGGAAGGAAAAATGCCCGGCGAGATTATCAATAGCTCTAAAAACTTTCGCAAGGAATGTATCGGGATGAAGCCTCGTTACAATGTTTGGGCTAATATTTGCGGCACTGATTTGGTGCGTGACAAAGATGGCATCATGTATGTTCTGGAAGATAATTTAAGGGTTCCATCGGGAGTTTCTTATATGATGGAAAACAGGGTTATTACCAAACGCGTGTTTCCTGAACTGTTGCAGGATATTGATATTCTGCCCATAGATGATTACCCTACGCACTTGCATGACATGCTATCGTCAATTGCTCCGCACCAAAATGGGCAAGTCACTTGTGTGGTATTAACCCCCGGTATCTACAACTCCGCTTATTTTGAACACACCTATTTAGCCCAGCAAATAGGTGCGCAACTGGTTGAAGGCAAGGATCTGGTGGTCAATGACGATGATTGTGTCTACATGCGCACGATTGAAGGGCTGGAAAAGGTCGATGTGATTTACCGGCGCATCGATGATGATTTTCTTGATCCTGAAGTATTCCGCAAAGACTCAACACTGGGCGTGCCGGGCTTGATGCGTGCCTGGAAAGCCGGCAATGTTGCCTTGGCTAATGCGCCTGGTGCGGGCGTTGCCGACGATAAAGTCGTTTATGCCTATGTGCCGGAAATGATACGTTATTATCTGAATGAAGAGCCCATATTGCCGAATGTGCCGACTTATTTGTGCAGCAATAAAGAGGATCTTGACTATGTACTGGAACATCTGGCGGAACTGGTCGTAAAACCAGCCAATGAATCGGGCGGTTACGGTATGTTAGTCGGTCCTCATGCTACGGCAAAAGAAGTCGAAAACTTCCGGAAAATTATTCAAGAAGATCCTCGCAACTATATCGCACAGCCCACTTTGGCCATTTCAACCGCACCAACCTTGTGCAAAGGCAAATTAGAACCGCGTCATATTGATCTGCGCCCGTTTATTTTACAAGGCGAAAAAACCTTTGTAACGGCAGGCGGTTTAACCCGGGTAGCACTGAGAAAAGGTTCACTGGTGGTTAATTCTTCGCAAGGCGGTGGTAGTAAAGATACCTGGATTATTAATATGGAGGACAGCTAATGTTATCTCGCTCAGCAGAACGCCTGTATTGGTTGGCACGTTATCTGGAACGCACAGAAAACATTGCCAGACTGGTTAGTGTGCACATGAATTTATTAATGGACTTACCCAAAGGGGTTGAAATGGGTTGGCGGCAACTGATCCTGATCAATACCTCGGAACAGGAATTCTACGAAAAAAATAACGTCGCCAATGAGCGTAATATCACCCGTTTTCTGTTAGTCGATGCCACTTATTCGGGTTCTTTGTTTTCGTCATTAAGCGCGGCCAGGGAAAATATTCGCACCTCCAGAGAGTTATTGCCCGATGAGGCCTGGGAACAAGTCAACGAAATGTATCTGTTTGTGAAAAACAATCTGGAGACTGTTGGCAATCGGCGTCATCGAGTACTGTTTCTTAATGAGATACTGAAAGGCTGTCAACGCTTTACCGGTCTATTATCAGGCTATATGAGCCATAATCATCCTTATCGATTTATTCTTCTGGGCAGGAACATTGAACGCGCCGATATGACCAGTCGGATTCTGGATTTAGCCTCCTTATTACTTTCTGAATCGCGTAGTGACGAAATGCGCCAATACGAGACTATTTTATGGATGAATGTTTTAAAGGCTCTCAATGCATTGTTGATGTACCGTCAACAAATGCGCAGCCGGGTTAAAGGCGATGATGTACTTAACTTTCTGTTGCTGGATACCAATCTACCCCGATCCGTGGGTTGCTGCATAGCCGAAATATCTTATTGTATCAGCAGGTTACCTAATAACGATAAGTTGCCTCTGAAACTTATCGAACTCAAAACCTATGTGCAAGCCATTGATACCCGGCAAACAACACAAGAACAACTGCGTGGGATTCTCGATGGCTTACAAAATAAGCTGGGGGCGTTGCATGGTGAGATCGCTGAAAACTGGTTTTTGAGGGCTGCGGAACAGTAAAACTTTAACTGGTTACATTATTGTTATTGTGAACAGGATTTATAGGTGCAGAAGACACCGTGAGATAGGGGCCTTCCGGATTATCTTTGACGTTGAAATCCAGGATAAATCGGTTATCGTTTGGAAACTGTTCGTCCTTACGCTGAATCATGGCTCCTATAAAGTGGAGCATGGTGGTAGCCGGAGCGAAGTCGGTGTCTTTTGAATCATCATGTAACACCGTGTCGATTTCGCTTTCTAACTCTTCCCTCATTTTTGGCATTTCCTCAACGAAGGCGGTCAATTTCTCCAGGCGTTCTTCTTTCGGTAACACCGCAATATTCCATGCTACAGCCGCTAGCGCAATCAGTTTCTCAAATTCATTCGTGGAAAGATTTTCAGGCTCAAACGGTTCGCATAATTCTATCAGCGCTGCCGATAATTTAATGTCTCCGAACTGCTTTTGTTGTCGTTGTAAAAGTTTTTTTCGGCTTGCTTTACCCATCGTTAAATCTCAAAAATTCTAAAAAAGGGTTCGTGTTTTTTTATTAAATAGTTTGGCGATTTGTTTTAAACATTCTTACCGTAAACATTCACCTCCCCCTTTGTAAAAGGGGGATTGAGGGGGATTTATCTAATAAAATCTCCCCTAACCCCTCTTTTCCAAAGAGGGGAACTGAACGCTTTCTTCCTACCCGTTGACATTCAATTTATTTGCATCAAACCTATGACAGCAACTAGAGACCAAACCACGTTCAGCCAAAATAGCGGCTTGGCTTCTTTATGCTTCGCGTTGACTACCATTGTAACTTAAAGATCAACCCGCATAGGTCTAACTGACCCCTTATCCAACGTAGGCAATGCCGCAATCGCTTCACGTAGTTTGGTTTCCCAGTTACGTCTGAGCCGTAACATATAGTCATCATCATCGTCAAAACAATAATACTCATCCAGGCTAAAGCTGTTTTTACGGTAAATCAGCATTTCCACAGGCGCTCCAACGCTGGCATTACTGCGTATGGTAGAGTCCATGGACACCAGGCAGCAACGCGCTGCCTCGTCTATTGAGGTGTTCAGTTTAAGAAACCGGTCCAGTATGGGTTTGCCGTATTTACTTTCGCCAATTTGCAGAAAAGGCGTGTTGGCTGAACTGGTTATGCTGTTGCCTTCTGCATAAACCATGTAAGCGCCATGTGGATCAGTGCCGATTTGACCCGCTAAAATAAAGCTGGCGGATGGGTTAAACGCGGATTGTCCTTGCGAATTTAAATGCTGTTTCTGTTTTTCAACACTCACATAACCTAAATAATCCGCCGCCTCATACAAGCTTTCCACATTATTTAAATTGATTTTGGCATTTTTGATTTTATCGCGGTGCAATTGCTCTAAAACGGCTTGAGTAGTGGCCAGATTACCGGCGCAGAGTAAAACAATTTTACGATCACTGAGCGTATCAAATGCGTGCATTTTGCCGTGCGTGCTGACATTATCAATACCGGCATTGGTTCTTGAATCAGAAACCAGAATAAGTCCTTCGTCTATAGAAGCTGCAATACAATAAGTCATGAACGTTTAGCCGTTGTTATAAAGTTATAAGTGTAATTATCCAGCAAATCAACCCGAACGTCCATGCTGTTAAGCAAACAGCCTGAACCGAACTGATGAAATATGGAAACATCTGCCGCATCACGCCCAAAAGCAATAATGACTCTGCCGCCGCGTAAGTCACTTTGTGTGGGATCAAATGTATACCATCGATCGCCAATATAGGCCTCAAACCAGGCATGTAAATCCATAGGTTGTAGATTATGCAAATAACCTACGACCAGTCGCGCCGGTATGCTGATACTGCGGCACAGCGCTATGGCGACTTGGGCAAGGTCTCTGCACACGCCATGGCCAAGATGATGCACTTCAATAGCTGAGAGTGGAAATTCACTGGAGCCCGGTAAATACTGAATAGAATCCCGAACCCAATCATTAATTTTGCTGACTTGATCGTAACCCGGCAAAGCGTCAAACGTTATTTCTCTGGCAAGATCACCAAACCGGTCAGATTCGCAATAACGACTGGGTAACAGAAAGGGCAATACCTGATTAGGGAGATTCTGAATTTCAACAAAACAGGCCCCTGGTGCAACATCAATACTATCAGTAACCATGACCTCAGCCGAGGTATGGATCAAAAAATCTCCGACAGGTGCAACCAGACGCTGGCACGAATTGCCAAAACTGTCAGTACTTTCAATCATCGGTATAGCCGGTTTAATGGTATAAACCTCGCGGTTAATCCATTGCTGTATGCCTCTGAAAGGACGCAGCATTAAAATTAAAACACTCGCTTCAACTACCTGGAAACGGAGAAGACAACTAACTCTCAATTTCATGTGTTATCAAACACCTACAGACTCAATTTCTTTATAAGCATGGTTTAGCCAGATTTTAACCCGTTGTCTTTCAAGTAAACCCAGGGCATTGAGGCTATCGGGATCTTTGTTTTTTGCCGCCCAAAAACTGTAGCTGTTACTATCAATCTTGGTCATTACCGGCGCATAAAGGCGCTTTAGCGTAATAACTTTGGCATCAAAAGCCAATGCTCGCTCTTTAACACCCGAAAATTCCAGAATATTAAAGTGTTCATCACGAAGCTGGTTCTGCACCAGAACATAATTAACGCGGGCGCGGAATTGATCGAGCAGTTTGTTTAGCAAGTCCACACAATCTTTACCCGAATCCATGACATTCCAATAGCAGATAGAAATCCCCAGTTCTTCTGCCAATTCCAGTACGCCCGATTCTTCTATCCACTGTGCCAATGGATAATGGGTTTGTGCTGCAAGATCAACCAGAATACGTTGTTCTGGTTGTGCGGAAGCTGTCTCGATAATGGTATCGAGACTTTGGTAATCGTCGATAATCGTCGGTGAGGCGTAGTCCGTGTAAAAACGCAGCAACGAACCATGTGACCTATCGGTATCAAAACCGATAAAGGGTATTTCATGATCAATCATGTATTGTGCCAGTAAACGTGCAACAACCGATTTGCCAACGCCGCCTTTTTCGCCGCCGATAAGATGAATAGTACTCATATAAACTCCTTTAAGTTAAAAAATGATTTAGGTTAAAGGCAATCCGTTGTGGTTGCCTGGAACCCTCTTTAAAATATATTTTTAACAGGGCAACCACAAGGGATTGCCCCTACATGTTAATTATTCCAGCCTCAATACATCCACCGACACCGACAGCGTATGCTGACCGCCGCCAAAAGCAATGCCTTTAAGCGGCGTTACATCGGCATAATCACGCCCCCAAGCCAGCGTGATATGTTGGTCTAGCGGTACAGTATTATTGGTCGGATCAAAATCCAGCCAGCCGGTACCGGGAATATAGACTGAAAACCAGGCATGTGAGGCATCTGCACCTACCAGTCGCTGTTTACCGGGTTCAGGCAACGTTTCAACATAACCGCTGATGTAGCGTGCGGCTATGCCATAAGCACGCAAACAACCGATAGCCAGATGGGCAAAATCCTGACAGACGCCTCGACGAAAGCTGAGTACCTCGGATAAGGGGGTAGCAATCGTGGTAAATGTTGGATCATAGGTAAAATCCTTGTAAATACGCCCCATTAAGTCATGTACAACATCCACCAGCGCGCGATTGGGCAGGAATGAACTTTGCGCATAGTCAGCAAGTTCAGGTGTAATTGTCACCATGGGCGAGTCAAGAACGTATTGCCGGGCATCCAGTATTTCAAGAGTCTGATCCTGATTTTGTATTTGGATTTGGCCTTGCTGACTTTGTGATTGTCCTTGCACCGGCGTTTCCTGTAACAGGCTGCGCACTTGCTCCCATGTCATCTGATTAAACAAATCCAGATTGTTTTGTCTGGGAAATATCGTCACCTCACTGATTGCGGTGACGATCAGTTGAGTGTGGGGTTGCTGGATAGCGAAATAGGCCACACGATTGCCAAAAAAATCAATTCGTTCGCTAAAATCCATGGGCGCTGGCTTAATGTCAAAGCGACTGTTGTGACACTGCTGACGCCAGAAAATGCGTGGCTGTAATTTGGCTTCATTCTGGCATAACCCTACCGGCTGACTGTAGTGATAGAATGTGGTGTGGGTAATGCGGTATTTCACAGTTCGTCCTCGGGGGTATTGAGTATCATCAGCTGTGAAGTCTGGGAGTGGCTGAAATAGGCTTCAGCGATAACTTCTGCAATTCGCCATAACAAATCAGATGTATTCGATAGCAAGCTCTCCAAATCAGTGTAGATACCTTCATTTTCTTTGACCTGGGTTAATTCAAGCACATTGCACAGTCGCAGGTCAGTGTAAGCTTTTAAAATTAAACGTTCCTCTTCACTGAGTCTGCTTTTGCCAATTCCTCGCGGCAAGGCGCCTAGATGGATTGATAACTGATGCAGTTGGTAGGCGACCGAGCGAGGATGGGTTTCATCCAGCAATAATAATTCCAGCACCAACGGTAACTGGATAAAAGAACGGTAGCGGCGCTGATAAATAGTTAAACTGTCAGTTGAAACCAGGACAGCCTCAAGCACTTGATTTTGCAAGGCGTCCTCGTGACGTAGCGCCAATGTTGAGCGGAGTAAGGCAATAAGCGCCAGTGCGCGTTCCAGTCTGCGCCCGCTGTCCAGCATCAACCAGGCTGCTTCACGCGTCATACTCTCACTGGTTAAACCGGTAAATGCGACGATGCCGGTAATTAAATCATCCAGATTATTCTGTAACTGTTCGACATTGATTTCATTATTGATGACCCGTTGTTGCCATCGACGTTGAATATTATCGACACTGCGCCAGGTATCTTGTGACCACAAGTCACGAATACTGAATGCCGCTTGAAAAAAAGCCTGAATATTTGCCGTCAGTGAGCCTTTGCGATGACTATCTTTAGCCAATGATAGTAACTCGGCCTCAGGTGTTTTCAGGAGTTGTGCATCGCCTTTTACAAAACCCGGATAAGTGCCGGTGACCTGAGTCAGGGTGCGCAGTAATACCTTAAGACATTCATTGTCAACGGGGTCTTTGAACTCAAGTGATTCTCTTAATTTTAATAATACGGTTCGCAACAGCCGTGTTACCGCTTCAGTGCGTTCAAGATGCCGGCCCACCCAAAACAGATTGTCTGCAGCGCGACTGGTCAGCGGTTCGGTGACGGCATCAATCAGTTGATTTCGCCTGGGTTGAGTCCATAAACTGACCGGCTTATCAGGTTCAGAGGCTAATACCCAGGTGTCTTTGCTGATTCCGCCGGCCTGATTTGAAACGACAAAATTATCTTTTTGGCGGGCAACACGGGTAAGCCCGCCAGGCATCACCACATAATCATCCCCGCTTGCAACAACAAAGTTGCGTAAAACGGCGTTACGCGGTTCGATATGATGATCGATAAACGCCGGTAACGTGGAGAAACTGACTTGTTCCTGACCTATAAACAAATGCGGTTTAGCTAAAATTTGGCTGCGCAGCTGTTCTTTTTCTTTACTGCTTAACACGCCGCCAAATACGGCATGATTACCCAGGCTACGATTAATGGGTTTAATGACCAGGCTATCAAGATTTTGCAGGACAAAATCGCGCTCGCGACGCTGTCCGCACCACCAGGTTGCCACCGAGGACAGCTTAAGTTCCTGATTTAAAAAATAACGTGATAATCTCGGCAAAAATGCCAGCAAGCCGGGATTTTCCAGAATACTGCTGCCCAAAGGATTGGCAATCGCGACATTGCCGCGCCGGACAACTTCCAGTAGTCCTGCCACACCCAACTGTGAAGAACTGCGCAATTCCAGGGGATCACAGAAAGAGTCATCAACGCGGCGTAAAATAACGTCGACAGCTTGCAGGCCTGCCAATGATTTAAGCCATACATGACCGTCACGTACTGTCAGATCACCGCCCTGAACCAGGGTAAAGCCAAGATAAGCCGCTAAATAGGCGTGTTCAAAATAGGTTTCATTGAGTGGGCCTGGGGTGAGTATGACGATGCGAGGATCTTCTTTGTTGTGCGGCGCAATATCGGCAAGTCCCTTTTGTAGCGCCTTGAAAAAACCGGCTAAGCGATGCACCTGCGTCTCACGAAAAATATCAGGCAGAACCCGTGTCATTACCGTGCGGTTTTCCAATGCATACCCTGAACCTGAAGGCGCCTGGGTGCGATCATCCAATACCCACATACGCCCGTTGGGGCCGCGGGCAAGGTTTGCTGAATAAAGTAGTCAGGTGTCGCTGCTGATTTTGCAATGCACCGACACAGGGACGCAAAAAGCCTTCATGGTCATAAATCAGTTCAGCCGGCAGCAAGCCTTTTTTTAACAGGTTTTGTTTGCCATAAATATCTTTCAGTATCAGGTCGAGCAGTTCAGCACGTTGCTTAAGGCCCGCTTCAATAACCGACCATTCTTCGCTGCTAATCAATAAGGGGACAGGATCAAGCCGCCAGGGCCGGGTCAGATTTTGCGAGTCGCCATAAACATTGTAGGTAACACCGTTTTCACGCAACAAACGTTGAGCTTCCTTGCGGCGCAGCTCAAGTTTCTCGCTACCCATAGTGTTAAGCGCAGCCATAAAGCGCTCCCAATAGGGTAACGCTTTATTTTCGGTGGCATACATTTCATCGTAGATGCCAAGTTGCGTCGCGTAATATTGCGTGCCAATATCATTGGCAGGGCTGTTTTTGGTGTTAGGCACGAGTTATTCTCTTTACGACCTCTGATTAATATCCTGATAGTGGCGCATTGTCTCACCTGTATAGATCTGACGGGGACGGTAAATAGTGACCTGTTCACCATGAATCATTTCCCGCCAATGCGCCAACCATCCGGGCATACGGCCAATGGCAAATAAAACGGTAAACATATTGGTGGGAATGCCGGCCGCGCGTAGTATCAGGCCTGAGTAAAAATCCACATTGGGATACAATTTTCGGGAAATGAAATAGTCATCTTTCAGCGCAATTTCTTCGAGTCGTCTGGCAATATCCAGCAGTGGATCATTGACTCCCGGTTTGTTAAGCAGCTTGTCACAATGCTGTTTTAAGATCTGGGCGCGGGGATCAAAGTTTTTATAGACACGGTGACCAAAACCCATTAACCGGCGTCCTGAATTCTTGTCTTTTGCCTGATTAATAAATTCAGTTCCATCACCGCCTTCAGCGTGTATCTGTTCCAGCATTTTGATCACTTCCTGATTCGCGCCGCCATGGCGAGGCCCCCATAGCGCGGCAATACCCGCAGTAATTACCGCATACACATTAGCCATGCTGGAGCCGGCCGTGCGCACAGACGATGTACTACAGTTCTGCTCATGATCCGCATGCAGTATCAGAAACATATCAATGGCGCGAACGATGTCAGGATCCAGTTGATAATCACGAACCGGCGATGAGAACATCATGTTCATAAAGTTGCTGGTATATTTGTACTTGATGGAAGGATAAACCAGCGGTTCACCGATGGATTTTTTATAGGAAAATGCGGCAATGGTGCGCACCTGAGAAACCAGGTTGGCAAGAATTTGTATTTCCGTGTCTTCATCCAGATGATCGGGAAGCGGATAAAAAGTGGACAGCGATGCCACCATGGTCGCAAGAATCCCCATGGGATGTGAGCCGCGCGGGAAGCCGTTAAAAAAATGATGCATATCTTCATGAATAATTGACGATTCATTGAGACGGGTTGAAAAGGTCAGCAATTGGTCGCTCTTTGGCAATTCACCATAGAGCAGCAGATAGGCGACTTCGACGAATCGTGAATGTTCAGCCAATTCTTCTATGGGATAGCCGCGATAACGAAGTATGCCTTTTTCGCCATCAATATAAGTGATGGCGCTTTCGCAAGCGCCGGTATTGCCGTAACCATCATCCAAAGTTACATAGCCGGTTTGGCTGCGTAGTTTGGTAATATCAATGGCTTTCTCACCTTCAACACCCATATAAGTGGGCAACGAATAGGTTTTATCTTCCAGCGTCAGTGTTGCCGGAGTTAGCACTTTTAATTTATCGCTCATTTTAAGAAATCTCCATAATAATTTGTCGTTATCTCTATCGGGTTGTTCGATACCGCTACCAACTTAAGCTGGAACAGATAACATCCCTTTAAGGGATGTTATCTGTAAGATCGTCCCGCCTTAAGTTGGTGGCCTTCGATACGTGTTAAGCCACGCGCGCAATTGCCCAACAATATTGTCGTGTATTTTATCGTTCCCATGCTCCAATGTGGGAACGATAAAATTAACGATTGCGATGGCGTAAATCCAGCGTAAAAGGATATTCCAGGCTCAACTCTTCCGCAGGTGGCGCCATGGCTCTGGGCACAGCATTAGTGATGCTAAATTTTGCCAGCAACGGTTTATCAGACGCCGCTACCGGAGTTGAAGCCAGCGGCGGTCTAATTATAACCCCTGGCGTATGACTATAATCCCAAAAACGCGTCATGCGCCGGGTTTCCGCAGCGTAATCATTAACGGGGAAATCATCATAACTACGCCCGCCGGGATGAGCAACGTAATAAGTACAGCCACCCACGGAACGGCCATTCCAGGTGTCGATCATGTCAAAAACCAATGGTGTATGCGGCGCAATAGTGGGATGCAATGCCGAAGGCGGCTGCCATGCCCGATAACGCACACCGGCAACATATTCTCCTTTACGACCAGTGTTGCGCATGGGTAAACGCCTGCCGTTACAAGCTATGATATAACGACCCTCGGTAAATCCGGTTACCGATACCTGTATTCGCTCAACCGAGGAGTCGACATAACGCGCAGTGCCGGTGCTGCTCATTTCTTCACCCAGTACATGCCAGGGTTCAATTGCGAAGCGTAATTCCATGTCAACGCCATTAATCAGGGTATTGCCATAGCGTGGAAAGCGGAATTCGAAAAACGGTTCCAGCCATTCCAATTCAAAGCCGAAACCTGCGCGTTGCAAGTCTTTAGTCACTTGCTTCATATCTTCGCGGACATAATGCGGCAACATAAAGCGGTCATGCAACTCCGTTCCCCAGCGCACTAAATCGTGTTTATAAGGTTCGCGCCAGAACCAGGCGATCAATGACCGCAGTAACACAGTTTGTACCAGTGACATGCGGGCATGGGGAGGCATTTCAAAAGCACGTAGTTCAAGAATACCCAATCTGCCAGTGGAACTGTCGGGAGAATACAATTTATCAATAGAGAATTCGGAGCGGTGCGTGTTGCCGGTAATATCCGTCAGTAAATGCCGCAGCAAACGGTCAACAAGCCATGGCGCAGGGGCTTCACCTTCAGGCATTTGTTGAAAGGCGATTTCCAGTTCATACAGCTTTTCATCCCGGCCTTCATCAACTCGCGGCGCTTGACTGGTAGGGCCAATAAACATGCCCGAAAATAGATAAGACAAGCCCGGATGATGCTGCCAGTAAGTAACTAAACTGCGAAGTAAATCAGGGCGGCGCAATAACGGGCTATCGGTCGGCATTTCCGCACCCATAGTGATATGGTTGCCGCCGCCAGTTCCGGTATGACGGCCATCCTGCATGAATTTTTCGGTGCCCAATCGGGCTTGGTGCGCCTGTTCATAAAGAATAGTGGTTTTTTCCACCAACTCCTGCCAGGTTTTGGACGGATGAATATTCACTTCAATAACGCCGGGATCAGGCGTAACCATCAAGCGTTCGATGCGGTAATCACGAGGCGGCTCATAACCTTCCATCACAATCGGCATTGCGAGGTTTTCGGCGGTCGCTTCAATAGCCGCGACCAGTTCAAGATAATGTTCCAGCAAAGTCAATGGTGGCATAAAGATATAGATTCGACCCTCCCTGGCTTCCACACACAGCGCGGTATGCGGCACTTCAACCTCCACAGTCTCAACATCACCCGGTTCCTGTTCGATAATTTCCGGGTGTTCATTTCTTTTGGCTTCGATGTGGCTATAACGACGGGTCACCTCACCATAATAATCACCCAATTCCGGTAAGTCTTCAAACAGACTTTGGTGGTCTGGCGTTTCACGTTTATCAGGCGCAACCCAGGGCAGGCTGGCTAAGGGTAAACGCATACCCATCGGTGAGTTACCCGGAATAAGATACATAGCCCCACGCCTGAAATCCCAGGGGCCGCTTTTCCAGCATTGATCAGACCAATTCCACTTGATCGGTAAAGTAAAACCAACCGGCTGATCCAAACCGGCATCCAATAGTTTGGTTAAGGTTTTGCGTTCAATAGAGTCTTTCAGATTGATTTTTAAGGGGTCAAGATTTTCGGGCAGAGTGCCTTCTTGCCAGAGATAATAAAAACTATCTTCAAATCCAGTGACTATATATCGGGATTGCACGCCCAAACGCTGACTGATTTGGTGAATAAATTTTTGCGCCTGTTTTACAGTATGACCATAATCCTTATTAATATCGGCAAGCAACGCAGGATTGCGCCAGACCGAGGTGCCATCTTTACGCCAAAAAATGCCATATTGCCAACGTGGCAAAGGCTCGCCAGGATACCACTTGCCTTGACCATAATGCAGCATGGCCCCCTTGGCAAACACATCACGCAGACGAATGGTCAATTGTTGTGCACGCTCACGCTTGTTTGCACCATCAGCGTGCGTGTTCCATTCATCGCCTTCCATATCATCGACCGAAACAAAGGTAGGTTCACCTCCCATCGTCAACCGGACATCTCCGTCTATCAACTGTTTATCAACATACTGTCCCAAAGCATCAATGTGATACCACTGTTCATCGGTATAAGGTTTGGTAACGCGAGGATCTTCGTGCAAACGCTCTACGGTATTGCTGAATTCAAATTCCACTTCACACTTGTCAGTTCCGCCCGTTACCGGTGCGGCAGAGGCTGGATCAGGCGTACATGCCAGTGGAATATGGCCCTCGGCAGCCAATAATCCTGATGTAGGATCCAGACCTATCCAACCAGCACCGGGTATATAGACTTCCGTCCACGCATGTAAATCGGTGAAATCGTGTTCAGGACCTGAGGGCCCGTCCAGCGATTTAATATCCGAGGTGAGCTGTACCAGATAACCGGATACAAAACGAGCGGCCAGCCCCAGATGGCGAAGTATCTGCACCAATAACCATGCCGAATCCCGGCATGAACCACTGCGCATTTCCAGTGTCTCTTCACAGCTTTGAATGCCGACTTCCATACGAATGTTATAGCTGATCGCTGCAAAAACCTGGCGATTAATATCGACTAAAAAATCATTGATAGAGCGCTTGCTGACATCGAAATCTTTTACCCATTGTAATAATAACGGGCCATTTTCAGACAATTCCAGATAAGGTTGGAGTTCTTTAAGGGTAAGTGCATCATACTTAAAGGGATAGTTCTCGGCATAATCCTCAACAAAAAAATCAAAGGGATTAATCACCGTCATATCGGCGATGACTTCAACCTCAACGCTCAATTTTTGACATTTATCAGGAAACACTACGCGGGCAAGAATGTTGCCAAAAGGATCTTGTTGCCAATTAATAAAATGATTTTTCGGCTCAATGCGCAAGGCATAAGCCTTGATAGGCGTTCGGCTATGGACCGCCGGCCGTAATCGAAATACATGAGGCGACAAAGAGACAGGTCTGTCGAAGTTGTATATCGTTTTGTGACGAATGGCGACGCGAATGGTCATAATTTTTCTTCCTATTGCCCGATGGTAATTTTGCTTTTTACAACACTAGCGTTGTTTTAGTAAGCGGCATGTAATAGTGTTAGCAGGAATTGTTCCAAGTCTATTTTCTTTATAAAAAATAAGAGACAATTTTTTGGCATCAAACCTTTGGTAATCAGTTTTTTTGTTTTTAAGGGTTTGAAGATAGTTAAGAATTTAGAAAATTGAAAAATCCGGCGTATTTTTTCTGTCATTAACTGGTTGAATGACTAAATTAGGATACATTCAGAATATCTATCTATCTATCATACCAGAAACACCGCTTTCCGACACCACGGACAAGGAATGCCGATGAGTATATACGTACTAAGCTTTCTTCTCACTGCAAGCAATCATTATCTATCAAACCTCGACGAAGAACGACAAGAGTCAGTGTGAGATTATCTGCTAAACCGGCTATGATACCCGCCTACAATATCTTTCAAAATGCCGCCATGTCGAAACTTGCTCTTAAACTCATCGCTGAAAACAAAAGAACCGGTTCTCCTTATTTGGACCTTGGAAATTGCGGCCTAACGGAAGTGCCCCCGGAAATTGGTGAACTGGTGTGGCTAGAGGAATTGTCATTTGCTAGTGTATGGACGTATGTCGACGATACAAAATGGGTTAGCAAAAACAAAGGGGCCACAAATAAAATAGAGCGGCTTACACCAGCCACTGTTTGGAATCGTCTGAAAAAGTTGAAAAAACTATATCTAAATGGCGATTCTGATGAACCAATGGCTTTTAACGACTTGTCCCCGCTGTTAAGCCTATCAAATCTCCAGTTGCTTTCTATTTCGCATACGCAAGTGACCGACCTGTCACCTTTGTCGAATTTTGCAACTCTCAAACAGCTCAATGTTTTTGGTGCTCAGGTGACCGATCTATCCCCGCTGTCGAAACTCATAAAACTCCAGGAGCTTAATATTGGGAATGCCCATGTGACCGACCTGTCCCCACTTGTCTTACCTAACGGACCTCAAGACACTTCATATTTCACATACTTCAGTGCCCGACTTGTCTCCGCTATCGGGTCTAGTGAATCTACGAAGAGTTCATTTTACGAAAATACAAGTAACCGATCTGTCCCCGCTAGCGGGCCTGTTGAATCTTCAGGAGCTTTTTGTGTGGGAGACAGCATTAACCAGTCTTTCCCCGCTGTTGGGCCTCACGAATCTCGAACGCCTATCTCTTTTAGATACACAAGTGATTGATCTATCACCACTTTGTAACCTTGTGAATCTCCAAACAATTGATATTTCGGAGATGCAAATAACTGATTTGACTCCGCTATCGAGCCTCGCAAAGCTCCGCAGGCTTGATATTTCGAGTACGCAAGTGTCCGACTTAAGCCCATTGCTAGAGTTAATTAAAAATGGCATTCCGGTGGAATGGCGTTCGAACGCTTGGTTAGGTAATGGCATTTTTGTCGGTGGTTGCCCTTTGACTAATCCGCCTGTAGAAATCGTCAAACAAGGCAATGCTGCCATTCTTAACTTTTTACATGAAAAAGCGATTCAAGGAACAGATCATCTATATGAAGCCAAAATGCTGCTGATCGGCGAAGGCGGGGCAGGCAAAACCAGCTTGTTGCGGCGTTTGTATCAAACGGAAAAACCGTTGCCTGATGAGAACGAGACCACTAAGGGTATAGCTATATACCGGCACGAGTTTAAGCTGGGCAACGGGCGTAACTTTCGCCTGAACGTCTGGGATTTCGGTGGACAGGAAATCTACCACGCTACCCATCAGTTCTTTTTGACCAAACGATCACTCTATGTGCTGCTAGACGACACCCGTAAGGACGATAAAACCGTGCAGGACGCCGGTTTTAAATATTGGCTGGAGGTGGCGGACTTGTTCGGTGGCCATAGCCCGGTGCTGATTTTCCAGAACGAAAAAGGCAATCGCAGCAAAAAGATTGACGAATCCGGTATCAAAGCTAAATTCAATAACGTCAAAGAGATTTACCGAGGCAATCTGGAACAGCCGGGTGCGGCAAACGGCTTACGCAAGGCGGTCGAACTTTATGCGCAAAACCTGCCACATATCGGCGAGGAACTGCCTGCCAAGTGGGTACCAATCCGCGCCGACATTGAGCAACTGACTAATGATAAACCCTTTATTTCCCAGCAAGACTATTTCGATATTTACCGGAAACATCTGGAATTCGACCGCGATAAAGCCCTGCATTTGAGCCGTTATCTGCACGACTTGGGCGTGTTCCTGCATTTCCAGGATGAACCGTTGCTCGCGCGCACCGTGATCCTGCAAAACACCTGGGCGACCGAGGCCGTGTTCAAGATGCTCGATGACGAAACGGTAAAGGGAAACCTGGGCCATTTCGATAGCGCCGATTGTCGGCGGGTTTGGCAGGATACGGACTATGCCGATATGCATCCTGAATTGCTGGCGTTGATGCAGAAATTCGAACTTTGCTACCGTTTGCCGGACAAGCTTCATGATGCCTGGCTTGCACCGCAGTTGTTGCCGCCTTCCAAACCCTCTGTAATATTGGATTGGCAGCAACCCGGCGATCTGGCCCTACGCTACCGCTATGAATTTTTGCCCAAAGGCATCGTCAGCCGACTGATCGTGCGCATGCATCGTTTCGTCATGCGCCCGGACCTGAGCTGGATTTCCGGCGCCTTATTCGAACGCGATGGGACAGAACTGCTGGCCGAAGTCCCGCCTAAAGGTGGCGAAATTATTCTGCGTGCCCGAGGCCCAGAACGCAAGGAACTGCTTAGTGTGATTTCGGCGGATTTGGATGCCTTGAACGATAGTTTCCATGGACTGAAGGATTTGGTTTCTAAGCTGGTGCCTTGTAATTGCAGTCGTTGCCGCAAGCTGACCGAACCGGAATATTTCTATCATAATCGGCTATTGCAGCGCAAGAAAGACGGCAAACTGAAGATCGAATGCCCCGCCAGTTACGAAGACGTGGACGTACTGGAATTGCTGGATGGCATCAGTGTAGAAAAGTTGCCGAGTTGGGCCAAGGATGAAAATATTCCAAAGCCATCATCGCAAGAATCAGAGGATAAAGTCCGTACCATCAAAATCTTCCTAGCTTCATCGTCTGAGCTTAAAGAAGACCGGGATGCATTCGATTTATATTTCCGGCAGCAAAACGACCGGCTACGCAAGCAGGGCATTTATCTCGAAATCGTCCGTTGGGAAAACTTTCTCGATGCGATGTCTGAAACCCGTTTGCAGAATGAATATAACCAGGAAGTTAAAGCCTGCGATATTTTTGTCAGCCTGTTTTTCTCCAAAACCGGAAAGTATACCGAGGAAGAGTTCGACACGGCACATAAGCAATTCCTTAACACCAAAAAACCGATTATCTACACATTTTTCAAAAATGCACCGCTGGATTCAAACAACATTGGAGATGAGATCATAACTTTGCTCAATTTCAAAAAGAAACTAGCCGCTCTGGGTCATTTTTACACGAGTTACAACAACATCGAGCATCTCAAACTGCAATTTAGTGACCAGTTAGAGAAGCTGAGGGAAAAAGAGATTTGATAGGTTGCCGGTTCCCAAGCAGCAACTTGGGTACCTGCATAACTGTAGTTTGTTACTATAAGGCTGTCCGAGAACGGTATAATCGCCGTCTACTCCTATAATTTATTTGATTAACTCAAGATAGCCATCTTTAAAGCTGGGATAACGAAATTGATAACCCAGGGCTTTTAATCGTTGATTATTACAACGCTTATTCATCACACAGTCCTTGTCGACACTTTTAACCGTCGGTGGTTGACAGTTCATCTGTTCAGCGAGCCATGACATGACTTCCCACATCGGAGCAGGATCATCATCACTGGCTAAATAGCATTGATCCAAAACAACACCTGCCAGGCGGCGTTCCAGCAGAAAAGCTAACACGCCTATACAATCCTGCTCATGGATGCGATTAGTGTAATAAGGTGGATTTTGCTGTATGGCGGGCGCCTGCATAGCCATTCTTAACAGGTACTCACGACCTGGACCATAAATGCCGGAAAAACGTACGGTGATATTATTGTTATCTCTTTCTATCAGCTTTTGTTCTGCCTGCCTGATGAGTTGACTGGTGACGTTTTCAGGTTGCGCAATGGAATTTTCATCCACCCATTCACCATTCGATTGGCCATAGACACTGGTTGACGACACAAAAATCCAGTTCGGAGCGGAACCTGCCAGTGAAAATTTATTAAGGAGATTATTCAATCCCGATACATAAATATCACGATAGCTTTCTTCATTACGCCCGTCGGGCGAAAGAATAAAATACAGGGTGTCAAAATCTGAGGACAAGTTTATTAAGTCTGCGGGTGAAGTGATATCTGCTGTGAAATAGTTCACTTTACCGGCATCTGTTTGCGGCGGGTTTCGTTTTAGTCCGGTTACCTGGTGCCCATTAGCAGAAAGGACATGCGCCAGTTGCGTACCTATAACGCCGCAACCAATAATTAATATTTTTGCCATGAGTTATAACGTTTTAAGCGGCTTTAAGGTCTTGTGTATCCAGGCATAATGGATTTTTTTAAACCATATACTGATATACATACGCTTAAGCAGTTTGAGTTTTTCTAAAACCGATACCGGCGGTGGCTGCATTGCTTTTGGAATATACCAGCAATTTCTGTTTAATCGACGTACCAATTTATAACCCTGCTGCTTTAAAAATAAATGCTTTTTCAAGTACAGATGCTTGTCTTCCAACAAAATTAACTGCGGATGATACATACTAAAATCCAAACCTAGTAAAACGTCCATTTCCGCACCTTCTACATCAATCGACAAAAAATCAATCTGTTGAATATGTTGTGCTTGCAAAATATGGGTCAAGGTATCCGCTTTAACTTCTATACAGCTATGATGTTGATAATTATGCTCATCGGCATTTTTTTCCAATGACGCATGTCCTGTCACTTCCTGATTACTCTCGTCTAGCGGAATATTTAAGATCATAGTGCCGATTTTTTCAGGACAAGTACAGGCTGCTTCACAGACTATCGCTTTAGGTCTAAGGTTTAGAGCTTTTTGCGCTAGGCTCGGATTGGGCTCAATCAATACACACTGCCAATTCAGTTTTTCTTCCAAATGCAAAGACTGTGAGATAACCGAAACGGGTTCATGGGATCCCACCTCAACACAAACTCCATCTTGCCGCTGATAAAAAAATTGCCGGATTTGAGATTTTTCGAATTCTTCGTTCGCATCGTGAGCAGAGTTAGCTGCCATATTGGTATCCTGGATTAACTGAAACTATCTGTGCATATTCTCATTTTTCTTTATTGTTGTAAAAGAAGCGGTAGGTTATATTTAACGCATTAGCAATAATATTTTTTACGAGTTACTTTACAACTGATTAATAAGTTGCAATTCCTGAGGATAAGGCGACATGTAGTAAGAGTCTTCTATATAGGGATCGGGGGACTTACGGAAATGATGTTTAAGTAAGGTTAACGGGACAATCAGCGGAATTTCACCTGCACGATAACGCTCGATAATTTCACATAGCTCTGCCTTATCATCGGCGCTTAACTCTTTTTTTAAATAACCCTGAATATGTTGTAACACATTCACATGGTTGCTGCGGTTAACAACGGTTTTAAGTATGTTCATTAGCAGCAAAATATAGCGTTCAGCAACTTGCAACAGATTCTCTTTAGTTAAATCCGCTAATAATTGCCCCATTTCGCGATAATCGGCATGGCTCATAATGATCAGTTTATGACGGGCATGAAAACGAGTGAGGCTTTGTGCTGAAAGGCCTTCTGCCAACAGCTGTTGCCAGCGATAAAGAACATAAACACGCTGGATAAAATTCTCGCGTAATCCCGGATCGCCCAGACGGCCTTCTTCCTCTACCGGCAACAGCGGATTATTTCGCATCATCTCCTGTGCATAAATACCGAAACCATTCCGGTGCGGCTGGTCACCCATGAAAACCTTGACACGCTCCATGCCGCAACTAGGGGAATCCTTTTTTAAAATATAACCGCATAACCCGGCATGGCTGTCTTTTTGTTGCTCTGCAACATCGCGTAAACGGTCTGTCACATCAAGCTTGGGATCTTTAATACCGACACAGCGTATGGCATCGTCGATTTTTACCAGATGAATGGTAGGCCGAGGTATACCTAAACCAATTGCTACTTCCGGACAAAAGGGATGAAATTCAAAATATTCACTGAGCGTGCCGACAATGTAAGCATCACGTTTGTGACCACCATCAAAACGTACCTGTTGACCGAGTAAACAACTGCTAATACCGATAGGGATTTTTTTCATTATGTCTATTCAGGATGAATTAAAGTTTATTGCAAAGCATGAATTGCTTATCATGCAACAGAAATATTTATACTATCTCAGTGTATCGGTTTTGAAGGTTTTTTCAATTTTTATTGCCATGCCTGAATGTTATAGTTGATTAATGATAATTTATTTGAGGATGACTGGCATTAACAGCCCGTTCAAATTAAAATGGAATGTTTGTTATTGGGAGTAATCAATAACTATACCGTGACATCCATTCCCGACGGACTTTTAATGACTGATCATAAATTAACACACCTTAAAGAGCTGGAAGCTGAAAGCATTCATATCATTCGTGAAGTAGCGGCTGAATTTGAGCGTCCCGTCATGTTGTATTCCGTCGGCAAGGATTCTGCCGTCATGTTACATTTGACCATGAAAGCCTTTTTCCCCGGTAAGCCACCGTTTCCCTTGATGCATGTCGACACCACCTGGAAATTCAGGGAAATGATTGAATTTCGTGACCATTATGATCAAAAAACTGGGCCTGGAGTTACTGGTTTATATCAATCAGGATGGGGTTGATCAGGGCATCGGGCCTTTCACCCACGGCAGCAAAAAACATACCGACGTGATGAAAACCGACGGACTTAAGCAAGCGCTGGACAAATATCAATTTGATGCCGCTTTTGGCGGTGCTCGCCGTGACGAAGAAAAGTCCCGGGCGAAAGAACGGGTTTATTCGTTCCGTGATAAAAACCATCGCTGGGATCCTAAAAATCAGCGTCCTGAATTATGGAATATTTACAACGGCAAAATAGACAAGGGCGAGAGCATTCGGGTATTTCCGCTGTCCAATTGGACCGAGTTGGACATCTGGCAATACATCCATCTGGAAAACATCCCGATTGTGCCGTTGTATTTTGCCAAAGAACGCCCTGTCGTTAACCGCGACGGCATGCTAATCATGGTTGACGATGAGCGCATGCCCATCGGCCCGGATGAAAAAATAGAAATGAAAAAGGTGCGTTTCCGTACCTTGGGCTGCTATCCGTTAACCGGCGCAGTTGAATCCAACGCTACTACATTACCCGAAATCATTCAGGAAATGTTGTTAACCACCACTTCTGAACGGCAAGGACGGTTGATAGACCACGACCAATCCGGTTCCATGGAGCAGAAAAAGCGCGAAGGGTATTTTTAAGAGCAGGTAAAAGGTTCAAGGGGCAAGGTTCAAGGTTTGAAACAGCATGCGATTTGAAGATTTGGAAGTATGGAAACGCGCATGTAGATTGTGTGTCGAAATTTATCAGAGCCCTTAAAGAATGCAGAGATTCCGGTTTTAAAGACCAAATTACCCGTAGTGCGTTATCCATACCCAGCAATATTGCCGAAGGCTATGAACGAAATACTAACAAAGATGCAACTAAATTTTTCCATTACGCTAAAGGTTCTGCGGGCGAGCTACGCACTCAAATTTATATCGGCATGGAGATTGGCTATATTCACAAACATACCGGATTAAGCTGGATACAAGAAGCCCAGGAAATATCAAAAATGCTATCAGGCCTTATTAAAGCACGCACACCTTGAACCTAGAAAGGTAAACTCATGAAAAAAATCATTTTGATCATCATTGTACTGCTGGGTTGGTATGGAAATTACAACTACAGGCAAGATAATCTGGTGGCAGCAGCGACAGGATCATCAATCGAAAATGATGATTTAGCAGAGTCATCGATCAATAGCAATTATACATGTGATGGTAGAACTTACTGTTCACAAATGACTTCATGTGAAGAAGCTACCTTTTTTATAAATAATTGCCCCGATACCAAAATGGACGGTAACAACGATGGTGTTCCGTGCGAAAGCCAATGGTGTCGATAGCGCTTTGTTTTTTGTGTCTTGAGCCTTGTCACTTGCCCCTTTAACCTTTAACCTTTAACCTTTAACCTAACCCATGTCCCACCAATCCGATTTAATCAGTACCGATATAGACGCGTATTTAACGCAACATGAAAACAAAGAACTGCTGCGTTTTTTAACCTGCGGCAATGTCGATGACGGCAAAAGCACACTGATCGGCCGTCTGCTGCACGATTCCAAAATGATCTATGAAGATCAACTGGCAGCGGTGCAGGCGGACAGCGTCAAATCAGGTACCACCGGTGCCGGCAAGATAGACCTGGCGTTACTGGTTGACGGTCTGCAAGCCGAGCGCGAACAGGGTATTACCATTGATGTGGCGTATCGCTATTTCTCCACGTCCACACGCAAATTTATTATTGCCGATACGCCGGGGCATGAACAATATACCCGTAACATGGCCACAGGTGCCTCGACCTGTGATTTGGCCATCATCCTGATTGATGCCCGTTATGGCGTGCAAACCCAGACCAAACGGCACAGTTTCATCGCCTCTTTACTGGGCATTCAGCATATCATCGTTGCGGTCAATAAAATGGATCTGATTGACTACAGTGAAGCCACCTTCAACAAAATCAAACAGGATTACCTGAGCTTTACCAGCACACTGGATTTACACGACATCTGTTTTATCCCGATGTCGGCACTGGACGGTGATAATGTCGTCAATCGCAGCGAGCATATGCCCTGGTTTACGGGTGAACCGTTAATGGAGGCGCTCAATAGCGTCGAAATTGCCAACGACCACAACTTTAACGATGCCCGATTCCCCGTTCAGTATGTCAACCGGCCCAACCTGGATTTTCGGGGTTTTTGCGGCACTGTGGCTTCCGGAGTTTTTCGCAAAGGCGATCAAATTACCGCCTTGCCTTCAGGAAAAAGCAGCAAAATCAAAGCTATCGTCACCTATGACGGTGACATTGATGAAGCCTTTCCCCCCATGGCGGTGACCTTAACACTGGAAGACGAGATTGATATCAGTCGTGGTGATGTGCTTATCGGCACAGAAAAACTGCCGGCAACCGTCGCCGACAAATTTAAAGCCACGATCGTCTGGATGACTGAAAAAGCCTTGACACCCGGCCGTCAATACACCCTGAAACTGGCAACACGCAGCGTTTCCGGTTCCATTGCCATGATTCATCACCGGATTGATGTCAATACCCTGGAACACCATGATGCTGTTGAATTGCACCTGAATGAAATAGGCTCCTGCACGGTGACCGTTAATGCGCCGGTTGTCTTTGATTCGTACAAAATCAACAAGGGCACCGGTGCGTTTATCATTATTGACCGCTTGACTAACGGCACTGTCGGTGCGGGCATGATTACCGGTGTTACCGATGAGGAAAACCTGCAACCGGTCACCCCGGAAGAACGCGCGGCGAGGTATAGCCAAAAGGCCGCCGCTATTGCCTTAACGGGTTCAGCCAGCAAAGAAATCGCCTATAAGCTGGAAAGAAAGCTGTTTGATAATGGGCATGCAACGACGGTTCTGGAAACGCAAAATACATCCCTCATACGGGCGGTTACAAGCGCGGGATTGATTTGTTTGTGCATCAATTATAGTAGTGAGCTGGCGGATATAAGTTTTGATGCGGACTCATTGTCAATAGATGATATTTACAGTGCATTGAAAGAGCAAAAGATTGTTTATTAATTTAATCTAAGGAGAACCACCATGAATATGAATATCGCAGTCGAACCCTTATTGGCACTTGTGATAGGGATATTAATTTTGCTGGTACCGAGGTTTTTAAATTATTTCGTGGCCATCTATTTGATCGTCATGGGTGTCTTGGGGCTAATGCACCACGGCATCACATAAGGAGTATTGGCCCCAGGGATCAAGACCATGCCATTTTGGAATGGTTTTCAGTTTTTGTTTACGGCGGATTGATCGGCGAATCCGCCTGCTTGTTTCACTAAAAGCAGTTGCCAAATCACTCAAAATAATTGATACTCCAAATTCAACTGGCCTTGATCAAAAGCAGATTAACCAGGCCAGGATTACAACTATTGGAGGCAACTAAATATGAAAAAAACGATTTTTTTAGGGTTGGCATATGGCTGTCATTGCCTTTAATCCACTTACTGCATTTGCTGCTACCGACAGTAAATACCCGGCAGCGGATTTTGAGCCAAGCGTCATTTACCTTGATAAAGATGCAGGGGCTACGGATCATGCTCAAAATGAATCAGATCCGAAATACCCCGCCTCAAACTTCACGCCTGTAGTTGTCTATATTGATAATCAATTAGCCGATCAAGCTCAAGATGAATTTGATCCAAAATATCCCGCCGCGTACTTCAAACCCAAAGTGATTTATCCATGATTCTTACATTGCCCTACTCTGTCAGATTTTTAGCTTCGTCTGACGGGCATCAACTCAAGTGACAGAATTAGAATCATTTTTTAGCGGCAATGGTGCATTATCAACGGTTATATCAGGTTATCAGCCACGCTCAGCGCAGCTTGAAATGGCTGAAGCCATTGCTGAGGCGATAGAAAAAAAACAGCATTTGATAGCGGAGGCAGGAACCGGAACGGGCAAGACTTTTGCCTATCTGGTGCCGGCCATTCTATCCGGTAAAAAAGCCATTATTTCGACCGGCACCAAAAATCTTCAGGATCAACTTTTTACTAAAGATTTGCCGGTTATCCGTAAAGCCATGAAAGCTCCCTTTTTTGCGGCTCTGTTAAAAGGCAGAAGCAATTATTTATGTACGTACCGGCTGCAAAACGCGCTAACGTCAACATTAGGTTTTAGTAAGGAAGATGCGGTCGCACTCGCTAAAATAAATGCGTGGTCAAAACGTACCAAAGCGGGTGACATTTCGGAAATGTCCGGCGTCACGGAAGGCGATCCAGTCTGGTATCAGGCAACTTCTACCTTGGATAATTGTTTGGGGCAGGATTGCCCGGATTATGCCGGCTGTTTTTTGGTCAAGGCCCGGAAAAAAGCCCAGGAAGCCGATATTTTGGTGGTTAATCATCATTTATTGTGTGCCGACTGGTCACTGCGAGACAGCGGTTTTGGTGAGTTGTTACCGAATGCCGAGGTGGTTGTTATTGATGAAGCGCATCAATTGGCCGATACGGCATCAAATTTTTTAGGCGTTACCGTAGGCGCAAAACAACTTAATGATTTAGCGCAGGATGCGCAGGTGGAATATTACAAGGATGCCACTGATATTCCTGCCTTGCGAACGGCCTGTGAAGACCTGGAGCATGAAATTAAGGATTTGAGATTGGCGTTTGGGATTGAGCTTAAACGGGGTGAATGGCAGGAAATAGAAAATAACCCCAAAATATCCGGTGGGTTAACTGCCGTTAAAGAGCAATTGCAACGCTTGACCGATCAATTAAAGCTGGCCTCTGTTAAAACCAAAGCGTTGGAATCCTGTTTTAAACGCGCTGAAGAGCTGGTTCAGAAATTAAACCTCATCCTGGATGACCGAAGCGGTAAATGGATACGCTGGTTTGAAACGCATAGAAAGACGTTTACATTAAGTCTTACGCCGCTGGATATTGCCGCAGAATTTCACGGGTTTATGCAACAACATCAGGCGGCGTGGATTTTTACTTCAGCGACCTTGAGTATCGCCAACAAGTTCGATTATTTTGCGGGCAATCTGGGGCTTAGCCATGCGGCCAGTGAAAGTTGGGGCAGTCCTTTTGACTATCCTAATCAATCGCTGTTTTATCACCCTAAAGGCTTGCCGCAGCCCAATGACCCCAACTTTGTTCCTATGATTGTTGACTTTGCCTTGCCTGTTTTACTGGCCAGCAAGGGCAGGGCGTTTTTTTTATTTACCAGTCATCGCGCACTTAAAGAGGCGGCAGAATTGCTGGAAAAAAAAATAAAATATCCCTTACTGATTCAGGGCAGCCGGCCCAAAGCGTTGTTGCTGGAGCAGTTTAAAGAGGCCGGAAATGCGGTTTTGTTGGGTACATCAAGTTTTTGGGAAGGTGTGGATGTCAGGGGAGAAGCATTATCCTGCGTTATCATTGACAAGCTGCCTTTCGCATCGCCGGGTGACCCGGTGTTAAAAGCACGATTGGACGCGATGACGCAACAGGGTAAAAATCCGTTTTTTGAGTATCAACTGCCCACTGCCGTCATTGCCTTAAGGCAGGGGATAGGCCGGTTGATTCGTGATGTCACGGATCGGGGCGTATTGATGGTGTGTGATCCGCGCTTATTAAAGCGGTCTTATGGGCAGTTGTTTTTAGACAGTGTGCCGCCGATGAAACGTACCCGCGATATAGCGGATGTACAGGCATTTTTTCAACAAGAGACTGGGCAATGAAATTATTGGCGGTAGAAACATCGACTGAAGCCTGTTCGGCAGCGCTGACTATTGATGGTGTCATCAATGAACGTTTTGAATTAGCACCTAAAGAACATACCAAACTGATTTTGCCGATGATCGATTCATTAATGTCTGACGCTGGATTAAAGCCGCAACAGCTTGATGCGCTGGCATTTAGTTGTGGGCCGGGTTCGTTTACCGGCGTGCGAATTGCCACCGGCGTGATTCAGGGCATTGCATTAGGCGCTGATTTGCCGGTAGTTCCGGTGTCTACTTTGGCGGCAATCGCTCAGGATTTTTTTGATAATAGCCGTAAAGCACAAGCTGAGTTTCCAGCTTTCAACATTGCTTTTACGGCAATGGATGCGCGGATGGGCGAGATTTTCTGGGGCGTTTATCAGCGCGATGAACAGGGCTTTGCCGAACTGATAGGCAAAGAAGCGGTTACGCCGGCCGTTGAAGTCGTGTTTCCCGATCTGATCGGTGCAGGTATCGGTTCAGGTTGGGGCGTTTATAGCCAAGAATTAATGACCCGATTGGCCGGTCGAGTCAGCTACTGCGAAATCGACAATCTACCCAGAGCCCGAGCGATTGCCCGTTTAGGCGTACGAGGTTTTGAGCAGGGTCTGGCTGTTGCCGTTGAACAGGCCATGCCGGTTTATTTGCGCGATAAGGTCGCAAAAAAAGAATCGGAGCGCGAAGTCGCTTTGCGGCTTCGTTGAAGAGCATTAGTCCTGGTGTGTAAGAAATGCTGTTATTCCGGCATGGATACCGAATGCGAGCTTCGATACACTTTTAATGCATAAACCAGAAAACCACTGATCAAATGATCTTTCCAGGTTAAAGGGTTACTCAATCAGCCTTCGCCAACTTGCTGTGATGCATTGAATAACCAAAATACACAATCAAGCCTATAACCAGCCAGATAACGAAACGTAGCCAGGTGATGGCAGGCAGAAAGGCCATTAGCGCTCCACAGGACAACATGCCCAGCACCGGAAACAAGGGGCTGAATGGTGAACGGAAAGGGCGATCCATGTCCGGTTTGGTAATTCGCAGAACGATCACACCCAAACACACCAGCACGAACGCCGCCAAGGTGCCGATATTAACCAGTTCGGCCAGATCGCCCAGCGGCATGAAGCCGGCGATAAGCGCCATAATAATTCCGCAGAGCACAATGACGCGTATAGGCGTTTGGGTCTTGGGGTTAACTTTGTTAAAGAAAGACGATAGCAAACCATCGCGTGACATGGCAAAAATAATGCGCGTCAGTCCGTAGTACAGCACCAGCATTACCGTGGTAAGACCAGCGATAACACCTGTTGAAATCAGCGCCGATGCCCAGTTATAACCCAACAGGGTCAGTGCGTGGGCGACGGGTGAGGAGACATTAAGATCGCTATAATGAACGACACCTGTGAGCAAGCCCGCTACTATAATGTAGATGAAGGTACAAAAAGACAATGACGTGACGATGCCAAAAGGCAGGTCGCGTTGAGGATCTTTGGCTTCTTCGGCGGCTGTGGACACAGCATCGAAACCAACGTAGGCAAAAAATACCAGCGATGCGCCGGCCAGAACGCCGGTTGTTTTTCCGTCAGGTAGGGTTTGAAACCAGCCGAACGGCATGAAGGGATGCCAATTGTCCGGGTGAACATTAAACACCGCAATACCGATAAATATGCTGATGGTAATCAGTTTAACAAATACCATGGCATTATTGGCTTTAGCGCTGTGTTTTACGCCCATTATCAATAATACCATGAGTATCAGGATGATGGCTGAGGCGGGTAGATTGATCAAGCCGCCGAGCTTGGGCGCTTTGGTCAGTATCTCGGGTAATGGCAATCCGATTGCCGTAAGTGCGTTGTTAAAATAGCCAGACCAGCCGTTGGCGACTGCCGCTACTGAAATGCCATATTCCAACAATAAATCCCAGCCGATAATAAAGGCGATCAATTCGCCAAAAGCCGCGTAACTGTAACCATAAGCGCTCCCGCAACCGCCGACAGAAGACGATAGTTCCGCATAAGAAAGCGCTGCAAAGGCACAGGCAATTCCGGCAATGATGAAGGAGAGTACTATGGCCGGGCCGGCTTGCGTTGCGGCAGCGATGCCGGTGAGTACAAAAATACCCGTGCCTATGATCGCGCCTACGCCGAGAAAAGCCAGATCCCATGCCGACAGGCAGCGTTTGAGAACGTGATCATCCAGGTCATCATGCGAAAAGATGTGTTTGGTACGAAAAATCTGTAGCGACATGATTAAGAACTCTCGTGTGAAGGTGGATTGGAGGTGAGGCTGGCACTCATTGTAACAATAAAATTATAACTTACTCGCCGTTGATAAGGGTAATATTCAAAACGAGGCGCTGAATATCAGTAAAATCGTCAATTGAGCGACTGGTTTATAATACTTTTCATAGTCCCAAGCAGTCCAACCTGAGGTGTGCAACAGATCACAATAACCTGCGACTTGCTGCTGAATTGTTTTTTATCTTACGGTTTTCGAAAAACCGCAAACCCGCAAAAGTAATCCAGCCAATAGTTATTAAGCCAATTGTGAAGCCCGTGTAGGCAATAGACCATGGAATCCCTTGTGTCATCATCGTGAATTCAGACATACCGCCAATGCCGGCTAACAAATTGAGCGGCATAAAAATGACACTGATGATCGTCAATCGTTTGAGATCCTTGTTTTGATTAACGTTAATGAAACCGACCGTGGCATCCATTTGAAAGTTGATCTTATTGAAAAGGAACGCTGTATGTCCATCCAGGGATTCGATATCGCGTAGAATTTCGCGGACATCACTATGTTGCACTTCCGATAAAAACTTGCCGCGCATCAAGAAGGATAAAGCACGCCGGGTGTCCAGCACGTTGCGGCGAATGCGCCCGTTAAGATCTTCTTCCTCGGCAATGGCCGCAAGAATCATTGCTGCATCATCGTCAGTCATGCGGGATCTGAACACTTGCCTGCCTACTTTTTCCAGTTCATCGTATACATCCTCCAGAGCACTGGCCGAATATTCAACTTCGGCTGCGTAAAGATCCAGCAACACATCCTTGGCCTCCGATACATAGCCTGACTCAGCTCTTGCCCGTAAACGCTGCAATCGGAACACGGGCAATTCCTTGCTCCGAACTGAAAATAAGGTGTCATTATTTAAAATGAACGCAACAGCCACGTTGCGAGACTCATCTTTTCGGTCAAGGAGGAAATCGGAGTGCAAATGCACTTCCCCATTTTCTTCTACATAGAAACGGGCACTGGTCTCCAGGTCGGTCAACTCCTCCGGGTTAGGCAGTTCTACACCAAATATCTCACTTGCCCAAGCGAGTTGTTCGTCCTCGGGTTTAACCAAATCAATCCAGATGGGTTTAACCCGTGCCAGGTCTTCCTTGGTCTCTATAGGGATTTGCCGCAGGCGTCCTTCGTGAAGATCAAATACCCGGATCATCGTACTCCGGTTCCGGTGCTTGATCTCAATGACCATTTCCGGGCGGATAGAGCCGGATATCTCCCGCCGGATTTCCTCTTTTCGCTCATCACAGACAAGTTCCCAGACGATTTGCCGGTGCTCGTAGGACAACGCCTCTAAAATACGAGCGATAAGCTGAGAATCAAGTTGATCCAACAAGCGCTGCAACTCCACCATGTTCTGCTTATGCACCAGATTTTCAACCAGATCATGGTGCGGCATGTCCTGCCGATGAACCAGGTCTTCAACCAATTTGTGCCGGGCCAGTAAGTTTCTAACCGCAGAAAGATAATCTTGAAGGTCTTCGCGATCGCTCATTTTGCTTTGTTTAAGTTAATGCTTATGAAATTAGCGTTGTCCTGCCACCCCTAAACGACAAACACATCCCCACCACTATTACGCGCACTCGCCGTAACAAAACTCAGATTGTTAAAATGAGCGAATTTCTGCCGGGCCTCTTGAGTAATAGCTTCAGCTAACGCAACGCCATCAATCGCACAGAATCCAGTGGGCCCCCAGGAGGTTTGACCAATCGCTACGGCTCCTTGTTGAGCCAGCCAGTCCATCGCAACAGCCACTTCAGGACTGGTAAAAACGCCACCCTGAACGGAGGCAAAATGTTCACCAACCGAACGCTGCAACTGGGTAATCACCTCACCAAACTTAATGAGATTATTTTCGGCGACTGCGGGCAGGCCCTGCATCAGCAACAGATAACATAAGCGTTCGGCTTCCTGCCTTGGAAAAGGCGGCAATTTTTTAAATGCCTGAATTTCCTGCTGACCATGCAGCCCCTGCCCGCGCTGATCGAGAACCAGAATAAAACGCCAGGCACTGGGTATGTCCAAGTGTACAAGAACCGGCGGTGTAATGGTTTTTTCACCGCGTCCGCCATCGACCACCAGACCGCCCTGCTCAAATACACCAATACCAATACCCGAACGCAAGCCTCTATCCATCAACGAAGCAATATCACGGACAGTCAGTCCCAAGCCGTAAAACGCATTGAGTGCCGAGCCTATTGCCAGCGACATTTGCGTGCCCGAACCCAAACCGACATGCTCAGGGATAGCGGCTTCTATGGTTATAGCAAGCTTATCTGAGACCTTTAGTGCCTTGCACAACAGGGTCAGGCATTTATCCGCCCTCTGTGCAGAGGGGCCGGTAATGGTACGCTGTTCGGCACGGGTTATCGATAAACGAGTAGCGTGTTCGTTCAGTGCGACACCGATACTGCCAAAATGACGGTCTAATGATCCGCTTAAATCAATAAATCCCATATGCAATCTGGCGGGAGCAATGACTGAAACTTTAGAATATTGAACTATCACTGATGGCGTATCGTGCTGCGGAAAAATATGCGGATTATACAGGATTAACTGATCGATGGGTGAGCTTAGCGAATAGATTTTCCAATGCTTTAGTCGGCTACCAACTTAAGGCGGGACAGTTTAAAGTTAAGCCGTTCGTGGTGAGCCTGTCGAACCATTAATGACCCTTCGACAAGCTCAGGGCGAACGGTTAAGCATTGCCGTTTGTTCCGGATTAAGTTAGTCGCCCTACACTCCGCTTTTAAAACTCATGAGGGTGTGCGCCAAATCAATCATCATTACATCACAAAGCTCAGCAGCCAGGGGATCGACAGGCTCTATAGACGGTACAAAAACTGAAAAAGCCCCGGCCCTGGTTGCTGCCAGGATACCCGCATGAGAATCTTCCAGTACCAGACATTGACTGATAGGTACTTGCAATAACCCGGCGGCTTTTAAAAAAATATCCGGCGCAGGTTTTCCATGCTGAACATCATCACGGGTGATAATGATTGAAAAAACATCTTTTAAACCGGCAAGTTCAAGGCATTCATTAGCATTTATGGCTCGACTATTAGTTGCCAGGCAATAAGGCATTTGTTGCTGAACAATATATTCAAGCAGCTCAGTAAAGCCGTGTTGTCTGTTTATGCCGTGGACATTCACATAGTCACGCCAAAAAATACCGCTTAAGTGATTAAATGTTTGCAGATTAAAATCAGCGCCACACCAAGCCATCAGTTTTAACTCTATATCTTTATAATGTCAGACCGGACAGTGACAGACAAAAGGATTCAGATAAGTACGTAGCCCATTGCTTCTGCCGCCTGTTGCCAGGCAACAAAGTAGGTGGTTTCAGTATCCAGAACCAGGCCATCCATATCAAAAATGACGGCGGAAAAATCGCTTAATTTAATCACGGATGACCTTGATATATTCGCCGTGCGCTTCACGGCTGGAGCCAACCACGATACGTTTTACGCCTTCCGGTGTTTGTTCCACTATCCCTGATACCTCCACAGTTTCACCCTTAATAGCTTGCCCCGTATAGGTTGCGGTAAAACTGACGATAGCATCGAACTGTTCATGTTCTATTGTAAACTCAGCCGGATAATCAAATGCATGTGTATCATCGATAACCTTGCACTGCAACTTAATGGCTCCGCATTTTTGATAACTGGTCGCCTCGGAACGCTTCAGTTCATCAATAAAATTCAAATCAAATTTTCGTCCGTTAATGATAGCTTTATTGGTTTTGCGCTGTTCATGCCAGACATAATCGGCAAAACTTAAATCACAGGATCGGCGTTGATAAGATTGCTGCCAGTCTTGGTCATTCAACTCTTGCAATTGTCCTTGCTCTATCAGTTCACGGGTTATCATTCTGCACTGATGAAAAACAGACCTTCCGTAACAGACCAGATCAATATCCGAACTTTGCTTTTGCACCCCAACCAATAGTGAACCGGTTATACCAATTTGCGTTAAATCCAGTCCGTTTTGCTGCAATAAATCGCATAGCTGAAACAGGTCATGCTCAATAGCATCCGGCTGGTTTTCTTGCATAATCTGTTGCAGGCGTTGTTTAGGTTGATGATGCTTAACAATCCGGCCTATGGCTACTGCATGCAAATGAGCATCCAAAAACGGCGAATAATGCAGATATTCGGGATGCTGTTGTTCAAGAAAAGCATTTGCCTGTTCAGTGGTGACTTTTTTCCAGACAGAGCTACTATCCCTTACATAACGCAAAAAACACAGCGCTTTTCCCTGCTCTGTACCGTGTTCTACTACCGCAAAGATAAGGCTTTCTGCGGTTTCAATAAAGTCTTTGGCAAAAATAATGTGATGACTCCAATATGTTTACTATTTACGCTAGGACTAACCCAAGCTACGGATTTTAACAGCAATCATTATATTCTACCTTTTAAGAGCATGATTGATTACATCATAACCGATGTCACCCTGACCCAGCCAGAGCCCTAAAACCAAGGACTAAAGCTCTAAATAATATCCGGCATAAACAATAAACCCCTCTCTCTACAAGTTATTTACATTTTTTATTGAAACTCAACCCTTAATCACCTATGCTCCACGGTTTGGTTTTAATTCAAAACTGAAGCTTTCAAGCCTAATGCCCTAAATCACACCCACAGGAGACTGTATGAAGATTGGTATACCAAAAGAAATTCACCACGGTGAAATGCGTGTAGCCACTACGCCAGAGGCTGCCGCACAAATTATGAAACTGGGATTTTCCGTCAGCATCGAAAGCGGTGCAGGTCTCGGTGCAAATATTTCGGATGAAGCCTACAAAGAGGCGGGTGTTGAAATCGTAGCCGACACCCGAACGCTTTGGAAGCAATCCGATATCATCATGAAAGTGCGTGCTCCTGAGCTCAATCTTAAACTGGTCATAGAAGAAACGGAGCTGTTATCCCCAGGCGCTACGTTAATCAGTTTTATCTGGCCGGCACAAAATGAAGCGTTAATGCAGAAACTGGCTGCGAAACACGTCACGGTGCTCGCGATGGACAGCGTACCGCGAATGTCCAGAGCGCAAAAGCTGGATGCGTTGAGCTCCATGGCTAATATTGCAGGCTACAGAGCCATCGTTGAAGCCGCGCAACATTTCGGGCGTTTTTTTACCGGCCAGATTACCGCAGCCGGAAAAATTCCGCCCGCTAAAGTGCTGGTTATCGGTGCGGGTGTTGCAGGTCTTGCCGCCATTGGCGCGGCAAAAGGTATGGGTGCCATTGTTAGATCATTTGATACCCGGCCCGAAGTGAAAGAACAAATTGAAAGTATGGATGCCGAATTTTTAATGCTGGATTTCAAGGAAGAAGGCGCGGGGACCGGCGGTTATGCCAAAACCATGTCCAAGGAATTTATTGAAGCCGAGATGGCACTATTTGCCCAGCAAGCGAAGGAAGTCGACATTATCGTCACCACCGCGCTCATTCCAGGCAAACCTGCGCCGAAATTAATCACCACAGCCATGGTTGAATCGATGAAACCCGGCAGTGTGATTGTGGATCTGGCAGCTGAACAAGGCGGCAACTGCGATCTGACTGAAAAAGACCAGGTTGTGGTCAAACATGATGTGACCATTATCGGCTATACCAATTTGCCCAGCCGCTTGGCCAACCAGTCCAGCCAGCTTTATGCAACCAACCTGCGGCATTTATTAACCGAACTTTGCCCCGAGAAAAACGGCGTTATCAACGTCAATATGGATGATGAGGTGATACGCGGCACGACTGTCATAAAAGAAGGCAATATCACCTGGCCGCCACCCGCACCCAAACTTTCAGCTGCCCCGGCTCCGCAAACGGAAGCGCCGGCTTATCCGTCGGTACTGGAGCAACAAAAAAAATCGCTTATTCCTCCTGCTGTTAAACAACTTCTGCCGGTCATCTGTGCCGGTCTGGCGTTATTCGGTATAGGCTCTGTCGCCCCTGAATCCTTCATGACGCATTTTACCGTCTTTGTGCTGGCCTGTTTCGTGGGTTATCAAGTGATCTGGAATGTCTCGCATTCACTGCATACGCCTTTAATGAGCGTCACCAATGCCATTAGCAGTATTATCGTGATTGGCGCATTGGTGCAGATTTCCACCGGCAACACGACCGTCACCATTCTTGCCGGCTTGGCCATACTACTCGCAGCTATCAATATTGTCGGCGGCTTTTTAGTCACCCGCCGTATGTTAGAAATGTTCAGAAAATAACAGGAGATCACAATGTCCCACAGTTTAGTTACGATGTCTTACATCGTTGCCGCCATTCTGTTCATTCTTAGCCTAAGCGGTTTAAGCAATCAGGAATCCGCACGCAAAGGCAATTATTACGGCATGGTGGGTATGGCGATTGCCATTATCGCGACCACCTTAAGCGGGTCGGTTACCGTTTACTGGCATTTTAATCGTCGCCTTATTGATCGGCGGAGCCATTGGCGCCAAAGCCGCGCTAAAAGTCGAAATGACGCAAATGCCGGAACTGGTCGCCATCATGCACAGCCTGGTCGGTATGGCCGCAGTGTTAGTCGGTTATGCCAATTTTATGGACAGCTCGATTACCATCGGTGGCGTGGAAAAAACTATCCACGAAATGGAAATTTATATCGGCGTTCTCATTGGCGCCGTTACTTTTTCAGGCTCAGTCATTGCTTTCGGCAAACTCAGCGAAAAAATCAGCGGCAAACCGATGTTATTGCCCGGCCGTCATTGGTTCAATCTAGGTCTGTTGATTGCCGTTATCGTTCTGGGTTCTGTGTTTTTACAACAGGTTGAAAGCGGCGGCAATGCCATCATCCCATTAGCCATCATGACGCTTATTGCCATCATTTTTGGCATACACATGGTCATGGCGATAGGCGGCGCGGATATGCCGGTGGTTATCTCCATGCTCAACAGTTATTCCGGATGGGCAGCGGCAGCAACGGGCTTTATGTTAAGTAACGATTTGCTGATCGTTACCGGCGCATTGGTCGGCAGCAGCGGCGCCATCCTGAGTTACATCATGTGCCGCGCCATGAACCGGCATTTTCTCAGCGTGATTGCCGGCGGTTTTGGTACGGCTTCAGGCGGTGAAGCCGCCGCCATTGAAGGCGAAGTGCAGCCTATCGATGCCGAAGAAACCGCGCAATTACTGCAAGCTGCAAAAAACATCATGATTATCCCCGGCTACGGCATGGCGGTCGCACAGGCTCAACATACCGTTAATGAAATCACCAAGCTGTTACGGGATAAAGGCAAAAAAGTGCGTTTCGGCATCCATCCGGTCGCAGGACGTATGCCGGGCCACATGAATGTCTTGCTGGCGGAAGCCAAAGTGCCTTACGACATCGTGTTTGAAATGGATGAAATCAATGATGATTTTACCAATGTTGACGTGTCCATTGTCATCGGCGCCAATGATATTGTGAATCCGTCGGCGCTCAATGATCCCAACAGCCCGATTGCCGGTATGCCGGTACTGGAATGCTGGAAAGGTGAAACCACCATCGTGCTTAAACGCAGCATGGCGTCGGGTTATGCGGGCGTGGGTAATCCCTTGTTCGTACTGGAAAACACGCGGATGTTGTTTGGCGATGCCAATGCGACTATGCAGGCGGTTTTGAAGGCGTTGAAGGGGTAGGTCATCTAGTGGTAGGGTGGGCAACGCTTTTTTGCCCACCTTTTATCGCTTATTCCGGTGGGCAAAAAAAGCCTGCCCACTCTTGACCTTCATCAGGGAATGGAGGAGTGTATTTCATTACATTCTCAGTGTGCCCAATTTTAATTAGGGAAACTTTGATACTATGCAATCAATGCCGATACAATTCGTCAGACCTTGGCAAGTAATAACACCAACCGTTATTCGATACTTGGAAAACCAGCATGTTGATGCCTTCTTTGAAAATGGAAGCCTTCGTCTGAGTTCTTTCAAAAAATTCCGGCAATACCCATGTGAGCAAAGAGGTGATCTTGGAGAAGGAAGTATTAGCATGGAGATCAAAAATCCAAAATCGCATCACACAATGGTGGCTTTTAATGGACAGGAATCATATATTCTTTGCGGAAGTACTATACAAAGCATTGATGTAATGAAAATGTTTGGTGGGGCTGAATGCGGTATTAAAATAAAAAACCCAATCAGTTTTGCTGATGCAGTTGCAAGAAAAATATCAGGATTTGTTGGGGGATTTCAAGGTGCTTGTTTCTATACTGATGATCGTATTGTGCGCCGCAACAATGTTTCAGACATGAATTTTCTACCACCTGATAACGAGGTTGAAATGGAAAAATGGGCTGAAGGATACGAAAAATATTTGGCGCAACAGAATTCAAATGAATCATTTTTACTCAAACCAATGCGCTATTCAAATCAATCTGAGTACAGGTTTGTATGGTTCGCTGCTGAGCTTGAAAAAGATTATATTGACATTCAATGCCCTGAAGCAATCCAGTTTTGTGAAAAGATAACGTTTGCCTAATATCAGGACCATAGGATAATGCTTGAAAGATAATAACATGTAACACGTATGGCGGATTTGCCTTTAGGCAATCCGCCATAATAGAAACCTATAATATTCAAGCCACCCCTGGATTTAACAAGCGTGGCGGTTTGCTAGCGCGAAACCACCAGCTCTCCCTTGTGAACAACGCCACTCATCAACCGAACTGCTGTTTAAAGATGATTTTAATCACTAAAAAATAAGGATAAAAATGAAATATATTGTGATTATTGCCAGCCTATTGTTAGGGTTATTCTGGGTTGTTGCTCCTGCACTTATGAAAGACAAGGTTATTGGATTGGTAACTTCTGGAAATACAGACCGTCAGTGCTTCAACTACTACAAAAACAAAAATGATTACTTTATAGACCCAGACTCAGCATATATAGAAAGTAGTCGTATCTTGCCTAAACCTACAATCATTAAAGAGGAATATCCATTCAATCTTGAACCTATACTTAAAGATGATGAATATGATTCCTTAATAGAAGTAAAAGTGTTTGCACACAATAGTATGGGTGGTTATGTATCTGATACCATTAACTGCCCAATGAGTGAAAATAATTTCTCTAAATCAAATACTGATAAGTATTTACTAGATAAATATAATAGAGAGTCAATTATTAAGACTTGCGAGGAAATAAGAGAAAAAGGGGACGCAAAAATGGGTTATCAATCTTATGATGATAAAATCAATGATTTTTCAGCAGGATTGCACTGGCGTCATGCCGCAGGATGTGCTGCGCCAGCAGGCGCGGTCGAATCTCGCAGTCGGTTGCCCTGCCCTGCGGAAATTCCTCAATGGCGATTAGTTGCCCTTGCGCGTCGATCAGCACGACGATGGCGACTTCATGCCGTAGCGTGCCGTAGGTTGCTTTCAAGTGCTCTGCGAGCACGTCGCGTGCCTCTCTGCACTCGTTGCCTATGTCGCGCCGCCGACTTGTCGGCAACAAGGATTTGCGTCCCTGCACACGCCTGACACCATCGGCAAGGATTATCCGTGCCGCGTCGATCAGTTCCATTTCGCTTTCGTTGAATACGCTGTGCTCGCTCATGTCCGTGCCCCTTGGAGAAGTGCAACGCCTTGCTTGACCCATGCGAGTGCGCGTTGCTTCGTCAATGACCGACTGTTGCACGAAAAGTTGAGTGGTATTGATAGGCGCGGGTAACACGCCTGACGGGTCAAGATACTGACCCAGTCCTGAATTGGTTTCTTTGCCTCGCTTGTCGCATGCGGCAATGATTGCGGCAAAACCGAACAGTCGAAAGAAACCAGCCAGGCAAGTAGTTGCCGCCAACAGGTCAATGTCGACTGACGCGCCATGCGCCTTGAGTAGCGTAGTGATGGCAAGGTTTCCGAAATCATCGGCGGAGTTTTTCGTACCTATTGCCCCGACAATCTCGACAGAGTAGCCAGCCGACTGCATCACCTGCGCCAGTGACAGACCCGCTACGCCGCGCCATGCGAGCGTATCCGCTTTGACTTCACCATTACCGCAGATGTCAATGACGATTCTAACGACTGACGTGCCGACTTTGACCCTGCGCTTTGCCGTGCTCCATGCCGTGCCGAAATCCCCACGGTTGATTGCGTGTATGTCCAAGTCATCGCCTGACGTGCCGCGCACCCGCACACGGTTGACGCCAACTGCACGCGGCAAGCTGGCGGAAATCCTGTCACGCATGAAAGCAACACGGTTTGCGCCTTCAGGATAGCCATTCTCTACTGCGTTGATTACGGCAGCAGCGCCGCCGACAATGCCGTGCCAGTCTAATCCATTGTTGCGGTCTCTATGACCCAGCATCAACTGCTTGTTTTCCGCATGCGTCCATTGCCGACTGTCATCGAGCAAGGCGAACATGCTGGACACGCTGGGGTAATGGTCATGGTTCAGTTGCTGGTGCAACAGGTGCACTCCATGTTTTACGCCGTGCCATGATCAGCCCCTCCCAATTGCGCGCATGCGCTCATCGTCAGACCACGACAACAGCAGGTCAGCCTTGACTTCTTCGACCGGGATACCGGCAAGGCATGCGGCAACAAGGCGTTGCGCCAGTCGGCTGGAGACGATTCGATCAAGCGAGGCGTTCTGTGCGCCTTGGCGCAGTTTGAAAAACCACGTCTCCAAATCGTCAAGGGTCTGTTGGTCGACTGCGGTAGTCGCCTTCTCCCATGCAACCGAGCGCGCACTGACTCTTTCGATCCGGCATGGTGAACAGGGTCTTTTCGTACTGGCAATCATAGTCGATGGTCATGGTGTAGAAGCGGTCCATCGTGGAGCCATCGAGCGCAGCACGTGCGGTGTACGAGTTCGTCGCGCCATTCATCGTGTTGACCGCACCAACCACGATGCTGTTGGCGTGCTTGAAAACAGTTGGCTCGTCCAGCCGGTGCGGAATGGTGATAAAGCCATTCGACAAAACCGAGTTAAGCGCCATGAGCACATTTGGATCAGATGCGTCCAACTCATCGACCAGAAACACGCTCGGTTCTTGCAAGCACTGGACGAAGGGCGACGGGCGATAGCCGAATCCAGCCGAATCCTCACGAGGCATGAGCCAGCCGGTAAGCTGACTCTCCGCTCATGCCCATCGTGCACGAGATCGAACCGAACGGCACGCGCAGCAGTTGCGCCAGTTGCTTGGCGAGATAGGTCTTTGCGCTTCCTGCCGGACCGACAAGCATGAGATTAAGTCCAGCTTTCGCAGTTACACGCCATGCCTTCTCCAGCATCTTGTGCGGCACGATACCTGCCGCCTTAACCAGTCGGTCGAATTCATCATCCGCGCCAGCCTCGGGCGAGTCATCCGGCTCCGGGTCGCTCTGCTGCTCTGGAGCGCCCTGAGCCTCGCTCCTGCTGCTCTGGGGCGCCCTGAGCTCCTTCTGCTGCTCTGGAGCGCCCTGAGCCTCGCTTCCTGCTGCTCTGGTGCGTCCTGAGCGCCTGCGCTTCCTGCTGCTCTGGAGCGCCCTGCGGCCTTCCTGCTGCTCTGGAGCGCCCTGCGGCTCGCTCTGCTGCTCTGGAGCGCCCTGCGGCTCTTCCTGCTGCTCTGGAGCGCCCTGCGGCTCTTCCTGCTGCTCTGGTGCGCCCTGCTGCGGTCGATTGTCGGGCGTTGCCGACTGGGGGCGTTCACCGCTTGCCAGCTTGGTAGCGACGAACAGGGCGATCTGGAGCATTGGCGCGCGGGCATGATCACCACGCCAGCCGAGGGCGCGAGCCATTGCGACAAGCTCCAGCTTGTTGTGGTTGGCTTGGAGCGCCGTGGCGCTTTCGATGATGTTTTGCATGTCGGACATGGATTTTCCTTTCGAGGGTTATTTGTCGTCGCCGAAGGCAACGAAGAGAACGGCAAGAATGCCGACGATGATTTCAAAGGCGAGATAGACACCGATACAGCCGATGATGAACAAACATGGATCAGACTCCGAAGAGGATGATGCAACCGAGCACTACGCCCAGCAAGAGAAAGCCAAGGTTGCCGCTTGGGGTGTTGCGAGTGCTATGGAGCAAGGGAGACATATCAC